>DATIAJ010000354.1:0-14893 GCA_035458105.1 Nocardioides sp.
GCCAGAATCATTGTCAAAGAAACCGCGACACCACACCCACCACCAACCGGCAGCAAGCAAACATGATGTCAACGGGGCATAACAAACTAATTCGTCGACTAATCAAACACACTGTTGAGTTCTCAAGAATCAGACGCACCCACATCGCGATCCGGTGAGGATCTCGGTTGCGTGAGGCAACTGGTCAAACCTAGCGAGCGACTTTCTGTCGGGGCAAATCCTCGACTGTTTCGCTCTGACCCGGTGGTGTCACCGTGACCGATGACCGCTTCGGGTTGTCCTGCCCGGGGCCGGGAGCCCGACCTGACCGGTCTTGCTCCCCGCCGCTCCCTGGCGACAGAGAGAACATTATGCAGATCCCGTGGATCGTGCAAATCGAAACGCTGTGACCGCGAGCACACTCGCGTTTCCGCAGGTCAGAGGCCTGTTGGGACGTGTGGGACGGTTGGGAGTGGGTGCGGACTGGCTCCTGGGGCCCGTCCGACACCCTCCTCACGCGACCTCGACGCCCGCGAAGTTCTTCTTGCCGCGACGCAGCACGAGCCACGACCCGGCGACCAGGTCGGAGCTGGTCGGCTGCAGGTCGGGGTCCTCGACCCGGACGTTGTTGAGGTAGGCCCCGCCCTCGGCGACGGTGCGGCGGGCCTCGCCCTTGCTCTTCGTCAGCCCCGCAGCCACGAGGAGGTCGAGGATGCCGGGCAGCTCGCCGGCGGGGAGCGTCGTACCGCCGGCCTCCCTCAGCGCGGAGGCGAGGGTGTCGGGCTTGATGCCGGACAGGTCTCCCCCGCCGAACAGCGCGGCCGCGGCCGCCTTGGCGTGCTCCACCTCCTCGGCGCCGTGCACCAGGGCGGTCACCTCGTCGGCCAGGCGCTTCTGGCCGGCGCGCAGGAACGGCTTCTCCGCCGTCTGCTGCTCGAGGTCCTCGATCTCCTCGCGGGAGAGGAAGGTGAAGATCCTCAGCAGCTCGCCGACCTTCTCGTCCTCGACGTTGAGCCAGAACTGGTGGAAGGCGTAGGGCGACAGCATCTCCGCGTCGAGCCAGAGCGCGCCGCCCTCCGTCTTGCCGTACTTGGTGCCGTCGGCCTTGGTGATCAACGGCGTGGCGAAGCCGTGAGCGGTCTCGCCCGTCACGCGGCGGACCAGCTCGGCACCGCCGGTGATGTTGCCCCACTGGTCGGACCCGCCGAACTGCAGCGAGACGCCGTGCTCGCGGTAGAGGTTGAGGTAGTCCATCGACTGGAGCAGGACGTAGGAGAACTCGGTGTAGCTGATGCCCGACTCGAGACGTCGCTTGACGGTGTCGCGCGCCAGCATCCGGTTGACCGGGAAGTGCTTGCCGACGTCGCGCAGGAAGTCGATGGTCGACAGCGACGCCGTCCAGTCGTAGTTGTTGACGGTGGTCGCCGCGTTGTCGCCCTCGAAGCTCACGAACCGCGAGACCTGCTGTCGCACTCGCTCGGTCCACTCCTTGACGGTGTCCAGGGAGTTGAGCGTGCGCTCGCCCGAGTCGCGCGGGTCTCCGATCATGCCCGTCGCGCCACCGACGAGGACGTAGGGCGTGTGCCCGGCGTCCTGGAGGCGCCTGGCGGTCAGGATCTGGACGAGGTTGCCCATGTGGATGCTGGGCGCGGTGGGGTCGAAGCCCACATAGAACCTGACGCTCCCCTCGCCCAGCGCAGCGCGGAGCGCGTCGCGGTCGGTGGAGTGCGCGATGAGGCCGCGCCACTCCAGCTCGTCGAGGACGTTGGGGCTGCTCACGTGGATTCCTTGGGGTGAGGTGGACTGGTCTGCGGGCACTAGCCTAGGGCGAGGACGCAGGAGGTTCGGTACGTGATCGCAGGCAGGTACAGGCTCGAGAGGCAGATCGGCCGCGGCGGTTCCGGCACGGTGCACCTCGCCCTCGACGAGGTCCTCGGGCGGCAGGTGGCGATCAAGCGCATCGGGGTGATCCCGGGCTCGGACAGCGCCGAGCTCGAGCGCGCCGAGCGCGAGGCACGGCTCGCCGCGGCCCTCAACCACCCGCACGTCGTCTCCGTCTTCGACCTCGTCGACGAGGAGGACGTGCGCTGGCTGGTGATGGAGTACGTCGACGGCGAGACGCTGAGCGAGCGGGTCAGGACCTCCGGTCCCCTGGACGCCGTCGGGGCCGCCACGCTGCTGGCGCAGGTCGCCGACGCCCTCGTCGAGGCGCACGACCACGGGATCGTCCACCGCGACGTCAAGCCGAGCAACATCCTGATCGCCGACGGCGCCGCGAAGCTGAACGACTTCGGGATCGCCCGGTCGGAGGACGACCCCTCGCTCACCCAGACCGGGCTGGTCACCGGGTCACCCGCCTACCTCGCTCCCGAGGTCGCGTCGGGGTCGTCGGCCACCACGGCGAGTGACGTGTGGTCGCTCGGCGCCACGCTCTACCACGCCGTCACGGGCAACCCGCCGTACGACGTGGGCGACAACCTGATCGGCGCGCTCTACAAGATCGTCCACGAGGATCCGCCGCGGTTGCCCGACGACCACCCGATGGCCGGGCTGCTCACGGTGATGATGAACCGCGACACGGAGGCGCGCTGGTCGATGCCGCGCGTGCGTGACGAGCTGGCCCGCATCGCCCGCGGCGAGCGCTCCACCGTCGTACCCGCACCTGCTCCGGCCCCGGTGCGGGAGGAGACCGGGGTGCTGCCCACTGCGCAGGCACCCGTCGCCTCCCCCGCGCCGCACCACGGCGCGCGCTGGGGGTGGCTCGCGGCCGCGGCGGTGCTCGCGGTCGCGGCCGTTGCGGCGGCGTACGTCTGGGCGGGACGCGGCACGCCCGAGGCACTGCCCGACGACCCGCAGCCGCGCTCGCAGCAGACGTCGCAGGCCACCGCCACCGAGAGCACCAGTCCCCCGCTCACCGCGGAGGACACCCGCGAGCAGATGGACGCGTTCATCACCTCCTACCTCGCCACCGTGACGAGCGACCCGCGGGCGGCGTTCGCGCAGCTGACGCCGGAGTTCCAGGAGGCGAGCGGTGGCTTCGAGGGCTACATGGGGTGGTGGGGCAAGGTTGAGTCGGCGTCGCTGGCCGAGGTCGCCAGCGATCCCTCGGACCTGACGGTCGGCTACACCGTGGACTACGTGATGAAGTCCGGGGACCGGAGCACCCAGCGCATCCGGCTCCAGCTCGAACGCCTCGACGACAAGCTCCTCATCGCCGGGGAGGGCTGAGAGCCGTCACCCCGCGGAGCCGCCCGGGTCGTGGCGCTGCGCCCACAGGGCGGCTTGGGTGCGGTCGGCCACACCGATGCGCTGGTAGGCGGAGGTGAGGTGCGCCTTGACCGTGCGCTCGGTGATGCCGAGGCGCTGGGCGATCTGCTTGTTGAGCAGGCCCTCGACCACGAGTCGGAGCACCTCGGCCTCGCGCGGCGAGAGCGCGGCGGCATCCTGTTCCGCTCCGCGTGCGGCGGACGACGACCGGCGCGACAGCACGTGCCGCGCGGCCCGGGGGTCCAGAGGCGACCCGCCCCGCGCGACCGCGCGGATGCCGTCGAGCAGTGCCTCGGGCTCAGCGTCCTTGAGCAGGTAGCCGACTGCGCCCGCCTCGACGGCCGCATCGATGCGGGCGTGGTCGGAGAACGACGTCAGGACCAGCACCTCGGTGCCGATCGCCTCGCCGACGATCGCGCGGGTTGCCTCGACCCCGTCGAGGACGGGCATCTGCAGGTCCATCACCGCCACGTCAGGTCGGTGCTGGCGCACGAGGTCGACAGCCTCGCTCCCGTCCCGCGCGACGCCGACGACCTCGAGGTCCTCGGTCGACTCGATCAGGCCCGCGAGACCACGGCGGACGACGGCGTGGTCGTCAGCAAGCACGACCCGGATCATGCGCATGGGACCTCCACCCTCACCATCGTGCCGGAGCCCGGGGCGGACTCGACCTCCATCGAGCCACCGTGCTCGCGCACCAGGCTCTCCGCGGCCCGCAGCCCGAAGTGCCCGTCGCCCGCCGCGGTCCCCGGGTCGAACCCGGCCCCGTCGTCCACCACCTCCAGCACCAGCGTGTCGCCGTCCCTGCGGACTGTGAGTGACATCCGGCTCGCTCGGGCGTGGCGCGCCACGTTGCGCACGGCCTCCTGGGCGACCCGCCACACCAGCGCCACCGTCGCGTCCGAGGCATCCTCGTCGCCGCTGACGTCGGCATCGACCTGCACCCCGGCGGCGGTGAGGGGCGCGACGAGGTCGTGGAGCGCCGCGGCCAGGCCGGCGGTGTGCAGGTCGGGCGGGTAGATCTCCACCAGCAGCGACCGCAGCGAGCGCATGCTGACACGCAGCGAGCGGCCCACATCCTCCAGCTCCTCGGCCAAGGGCGCCTCGCTGCGCGCGGCCAGCGTGGACAGCGCCATCGAGGACCCCGCGAGGTCCTGGACCACCCCGTCGTGCAGGTCGCGCGCGATGCGGAGCCGTTCGGCGTCGGAGGCGCGCACGGCGGCCTCGAGCAGGCGTTCGCGCTCGCGTGCCGCCCGGGTGAGCCGCCGGTTGAGCAGCAGCATCAGCGGCGTGGTGAGGGCGACGAGGGCGGCGAGCGCCCCGATGGTGATGGGGAGGAACCGGTCGAGGACGGCCGCCCGCTGCTCGCCGAGCTCGTCGGCGGTGAAGTAGGCCTCGAAGAGCAGGGGGTCGCCCTCGGGTGAACGGATCCGCGTGTAGACCTCGAGCAGGTCGCCCCCGAGGTCGCGCTCGTAGCGGTTCTCGGGCCGGCTGAGGTCGGAGAGCTCGGCGTCGGTCCCACCGTCCCTGATCACGTCGAGCTCGTCGTCGCCCAGCGGGTAGACCGCCCCGATCAGCTCCGTGCGGTCGCTGTAGAGCACGGTCCCGTCGGCGGCCCACACCTTGATCCGGCGTACGTCGCCCACGAGCAGGCGGTCGAGCACCGTGCGGTCGAGGCGGTCGATGGCGGCGGCGTCGCCGTCGACGAGGCCCTCCGGGATGTCGGGCTGGGCCACCGACCGGCCGAGCACCTGGGTGAGGGCGCGGGCGTCGGCGACGGCCTCCTCGTCGGCCGCCTGCCGGCTGAGGGCGCTGGTCACGAGGACCACGACCACGAGCGTGACGAATCCCGTGGCCAGGAACTGCACCACGGGATTCGTCAGCCAGCGCATGGGGATGTACCTCCTGGACGCGCGAGGTCAGTAGTTGACCACACCCCGGCAGGTCTGGCCGTCGTGGACGGCTCGGAAGACGACACGGTCGGTGCCGGCGAGGTCGACGATCTTGCGCTCGACCTCGAACGACCCGCTGCGCGGGGTGGTGGTGCTGACGCCGCGATCGCTGACCGAGCCGTTGTGGCGCAGTGCCCAGCGCCAGCGCTGCCCAGCGACGTTGCTGTCGACCTCTCCCTCGACCTCGAGGCGGCCGTCGTCGGTCTTGACCTTGAGCTTCCAGTCGGCGCCCGAGCTGCAGCGCCCGGTCACGATCACGCGGTCGTCGTCATCGTCATGAGCGGAAGCCGCGCCCGCACTCGCGCCGACGAGGCCGGCGAGGGCGACGCCGACCGCGATCGCGCGGCCGGCGACGCTGAGGATGCTGAGGTTGTTCGTCGTGGTGGTCATGGGGTCCTCCTCGGTGGGTTGGGACCAGCGTCCATCGCCGTGCCGGCGACCGCGAGATGGCCGATGGTGCTAGTACCCCCGCGCTCCCCGGCGCCGGGACCTTCCACCGGGACCCAGCGGACTTTCGCCCCTACGCTGGGCTCGCTCGGTGCGCGACCGTGGCAGCAGTCGACGCAGGAGCCGCAGCCGTGCCCGGACCCGATCGTGACCTCACCCCACCCGCCCCGCTGGGCCTCGGCCGGCTGCGCGGCGGGCCGGTGCGCTCGCAGCGGCCGGTGTACGTCGACCTGCTGCCGCCGTGCAACGCGGGCTGTCCCGCCGGCGAGAACATCCAGGCGTGGCTGGCGCTCGTCAAGGCCGGCCGGGCCGAGGAGGCGTGGCGGCAGCTCACCGACGACAACCCGTTCCCGGCCGTCCACGGCCGGGTCTGCTACCACCCGTGCGAGAGCGTCTGCAACCGCGCCGAGCTCGACGAGGCGGTGTCGATCCACGGGGTCGAGCGCCACCTCGGGGACCTCGCGATCGAGCACGGCTGGGGGTTCGCTCCTCCCCCGGCGCCCAGTGGCAAGCGGGTGCTCATCATCGGCTCCGGCCCCAGCGGGCTGTCGGCGGCGTACCACCTCGCGCGGCTCGGGCACGACGTCACGGTCCGCGACAGCGGCGAGCGGCCCGGCGGCATGATGCGCTACGGGATCCCGACCTACCGGTTGCCTCGCGACGTGCTGGACGCCGAGGTGCAGCGCATCGCCGACCTCGGCGTGCGGTTCGAGCAGGGGCACCGCGTGGAGGACCTCGAGGCGGAACGCCGGTCCGGGCGCTTCGACGCCGTCTTCGTCGCGATCGGCGCCCACCTCTCCAAGCGGGTGGACATCCCGCACCAGGACGCCAGCAGGGTGCTCGACGCGGTGAGCTTCCTGCGCGACGCGTCCTCCGGCGTCCAGGAGCCGTTGCGCGGCCGGGTCGCCGTCTACGGCGGCGGCAACACCGCCATGGACGCCGCCCGCGTCGCGCGCCGCCTCGGCGCCGAGGACACCCTCATCGTCTACCGGCGCACGCGGGACCAGATGCCCGCCCACGAGGAGGAGGCCGTGGATGCGGAGGAAGAGGGCATCCGGATCAACTGGCTCCGCACGATCTCCTCGATGGGCGCGGACGACCTGACGGTCGAGGTGCAGGAGCTGGACGATGACGGCCGGCCGCACGGCACCGGACGGTTCGAGACCCTGGCCGCCGACACCCTCATCCTCGCGCTGGGTCAGGAATGCGACACCGGGTTCCTCCGCACCGTGCCGGGCGTCGAGGTCGTCGACCAGACCGTCCAGGTGTCCCCGGTGACGCTGATGACGGGGGCTCCGGGAGTCTTCGCGGGTGGGGACGCCGTACCGAGCGAGCGCACCGTGACCGTCGGGGTCGGCCACGGCAAGCGTGCGGCCCGCACCATCGACGCCTGGCTCCGGGACGAGGTGTGGACAGCCGGCGACAAGCACCCGATCGCCGGCTTCGACCTGCTCAACCCTTGGTACTTCGGCGACCACGACCGGCGACACCAGCCGGAGCTCGACCCGCAGTCCCGGGTGTTCGCGTTCGACGAGGTCGTCGCGGGCCTCACCCCCGACGAGGCGGCCTTCGAGGCCGCTCGCTGCCTCTCGTGCGGCAACTGCTTCGAGTGCGACGGCTGCCTCGGCGCCTGCCCGGAGGACGCGGTCCTCAAGCTCGGCGAGGGCCTGCGCTACGAGTTCGACTACGACCGGTGCACCGGCTGCAGCGCCTGCTTCCGCCAGTGTCCCGTCCACGCCATCGAGATGGTCCCGGAGCGGTGAGCGAGGTGCGCGCGACGATCGACGGCAACGAGGCGGCGGTGCGTGTGGCGTACCGGCTCAACGAGCTGTGCGCCATCTACCCGATCACCCCGTCCTCGACGATGGCCGAGCTCGCCGACGAGTGGTCGAGTCACGGCCGGACCAACGTGTGGGGCACGGTCCCGATCGTTGTCGAGATGCAGAGCGAGGGCGGTGCGGCCGGGGCCCTGCACGGTGCTCTGCAGGGTGGGGCGCTCAGCACGACGTTCACCGCGTCGCAGGGCCTGCTGCTGATGATCCCCAACCTGTACAAGATCGCCGGGGAGCTGACGTCCACGGTGCTGCACGTGGCCGCGCGGTCGCTCGCGGCGCAGGGGTTGTCGATCTTCGGCGACCACTCCGACGTGATGGCGGTGCGCCAGACCGGCTTCGCCCTGCTCGCGTCGGCATCGGTGCAGGAGGCGCACGACCTCGCGCTGGTGGCGCAGGCCGCGACGCTGCGGACCCGGGTGCCGTTCATCCACTTCTTCGACGGCTTCCGCACCTCCCACGAGATGAACACGATCGACCTGCTCGACGACGACGTGCTGCGGGCGATGGTGCCGGAGGAGCTGGTGCGTGAGCACCGGTCGCGGGCGCTCACCCCCGAGCGCCCGTTCATCCGCGGGACCGCGCAGAACCCCGACGTCTACTTCCAGGCACGCGAGACGGTGAACCCGATGTACGCCGGGACGCCCGCGGCCGTGCAGGCGGCGATGGACGAGCTGGCCACCCACACCGGCCGGACCTACCGCACCGTCGAGTACTCCGGCCACCCGGAGGCCGAACGCGTCGTCGTGCTCATGGGATCCGGCGCACAGACCGCCCGCGAGACCGTGCTCCACCTCGTCACGTCCGACGAGCGGGTCGGCGTCGTGCAGGTGCGCCTCTACCGCCCCTTCCCCGCGGCCGAGCTCGTGGCAGCGCTGCCGTCCACGGTGCGCCGGATCGCGGTGCTCGATCGCACGAAGGAGCCGGGCTCGCACGGCGAGCCGCTCTACCTCGACGTCGCCGCCACCCTCGCCGAGGCCCACCAGGCCGGCTCGCTCCAGCACCTCCCCCTGGTCATCGGCGGACGCTTCGGCCTGTCGTCGAAGGAGTTCACCCCCGGGATGGTCGCGGGCGTCCTCGCCGAGCTGGGAACGGCCACCCCCCGGTCGCGCTTCACGATCGGCATCACCGACGACGTCGGCGGCACCAGCCTGCCCTGGGACGCGGACCTCGACATCGAGGAGCCCGAGACCCTGCGGGCCGTCTTCTACGGGATCGGTTCCGACGGCACCGTGGGGGCCAACAAGAACACCATAAAGATCCTCGGCTCCGACCCCGCCGTGCACGCCCAGGCCTACTTCGTCCTGGACTCGAAGAAGTCGGGCGGCATGACGGTCAGCCACCTGCGCTTCGGTCCGCACGAGATCCGCGCCCCCTACCTCGTGTCGCGGGCCGGCTTCGTCGGCTGCCACGACATCGGGCTGCTGGAGAAGGTCGACGTGCTCGGCTCCGCGGCCCACGGCGCCACGCTCCTCCTCAACTCCCCGCGTCCGCCCGACGGGGTGTGGGACGCACTCCCCCGGACCGTGCAGGAGCAGGTCCGGGACCTGGACCTGCGGGTGTTCGCGATCGACGCCGACCGCGTCGCCCGGGACGCGGGACTGCCGGGGCGCACCAACACCGTGCTGCAGACCTGCTTCTTCGCCATCTCCGGGGTGCTCCCCCGCCCCGAGGCGATCGCCAAGGTCAAGGCTGCGATCCGCACGACGTACGCCCGGCGCGGCACCGAGGTCGTCCGACGCAACGAGGCGGCCGTCGACGCCACCCTGGCGGCGCTGCACGAGATCGCGGTGCCCTCCGACCGCACGAACGGGCACGCGCTGGTCCCACCCGTGCCGGCGGACGCGCCCGAGTTCGTGCGCACGGTCACCGCGGAGATGATGGCCGGTCGCGGCGACGCCCTGCCCGTCAGCGCGCTGCCCGTCGATGGCACCTTCCCGAGCGGGACGACGGCGTACGAGAAGCGTCGCATCTCCGACCTGGTCGCCCGGTGGGACCCCGAGACCTGCATCCAGTGCGGGACGTGCAGCTTCGTGTGCCCGCACAGCGTCATCCGCTCCAAGCACTACGACGAGGGCGAGCTCGAGGGCGCACCCGAGTCGTTCGCGTCCGCCCCGCTCAACGCGGTCGGGCTGCCCGGCGAGCGCTACACGCTGCAGGTCTACGCCGAGGACTGCACGGGCTGCGCCCTGTGCGTCGAGGCCTGCCCCGTCAGCCCCCTCGGCGAGCCGACCCGCAAGGCGATCAACCTCACCGAGCTCGAGCCGATCCTCGAGACTGCGCGGCAGGACGTCGCCTTCTTCGAGACGCTGCCCGAGAACAACCGGGCGCGCATCGACTTCGGCACCGTCCGCGGTGCGCAGTTCCTGCTGCCGCTCTTCGAGTTCTCCGGTGCCTGTGCCGGGTGCGGCGAGACGCCGTACCTCAAGGTGCTGACCCAGCTGTTCGGCGAGCGGCTGACGGTGGCCAACGCGACGGGGTGCTCCTCGATCTACGGCGGCAACCTGCCCACCACGCCCTGGACCCGCAACGCGCAGGGGCGCGGGCCGGCCTGGTCGAACTCCCTGTTCGAGGACAACGCCGAGTTCGGCCTCGGCCTACGGCTGGCCGCCGACCTGCACACGGCCCTCGCCCGCACGCGGCTGGCCGAGCTGCGCGAGGAGGTCGGGGCGGATCTCGCCGACGCCGTCCTCGGGGCCGACCAGATCCGCGAGTCGGCGCTCGAGGCGCAGCGCGAACGGGTGGCCGAGCTCGGGCGTCGGCTCGAGGGCCTGAGCGGTCCCGCGGCCCAGGACCTGCGGAGCGTGGCCGACCACCTGCTGCGCCGCAGCGTGTGGATCGTCGGAGGTGACGGGTGGGCGTACGACATCGGGGCCGGTGGCCTCGACCACGTGCTCGCAAGCGGGCGTGACGTCAACGTCCTCGTGCTGGACACCGAGGTCTACTCCAACACCGGCGGGCAGGCGTCGAAGGCGACCCCGCTCGGCGCCGTCGCCAAGTTCGCCTCGGGTGGCAAGGACCTGGCGAAGAAGGACCTGGCACTCCAGGCGATCGCCTACGGCAACGTCTACGTCGCCCGGGTCGCGATGGGCGCCGACCCCCACCAGACACTGACGGCGCTGCGCGAGGCGGAGGCGTACGACGGCCCGTCCCTCGTCATCGCCTACAGCCCCTGCATCGCACACGGCATCGAGATGCGCGACGGACTGGACCAGCAGTACCGCGCCGTCGCGTCCGGCCACTGGCCGCTCGTCCGCTACGACCCCACCGTCCGCGCAAGGGGTGGCAACCCGTTCCAGCTCGACTCACCACGGCCGCGGATCCGGCTCGAGGACTACCTCTACCGGGAGCTGCGCTACCGGATGCTGCGCGACGCCGACCCGGACGAGGCCGAGCGCCTGCTGGCCCTGGCCCAGGAGGCGGTCGACCAGCGCTGGGCGACCTACGAGGAGATGGCGAGCCGCGGCGCAGCACGGTTCGCCACGGACGCCCGGAGGTAGGACATGGACCTGTCGACCCGCTACCTCGGCCTGCCCCTGCGCAACCCGCTCGTGGCGAGCGCGTCCCCGCTGACCTCGACGGTCCCCGACATCCGTCGGCTCGTCGACGCGGGGGTCGCGGCGGTGGTGCTGCCGTCGCTCTTCGAGGAGCAGGTGCACCGCGAGCAGCTGCGCGACCTGCAGCTCGTGGAGGCGCACGAGCACGCCTTCAGCGAGGCCGCGTCCTACTTCCCCTCCCCCGCTCCCTCGCAGGCGAACGCGCAGCCCGGTGGAGCGAGCCGCTACCTCCGGCTCGTCGAGCGGGCGGTGGCCGCGGTGGACGTGCCCGTGATCGCCAGCCTCAACGGGAGCACCCCGGGAGGCTGGCCGCAGTTCGCGCACGCGATGCAGGAGGCGGGCGCGGCGGCGGTCGAGCTCAACATCTACGTCGTGCCGGGCGACCCCCGCACGACCGGCCGCGAGGTGGAGGACCGCCACGTCGAGATCCTCGAGCGGGTGCTGGAGAACGTGTCGATCCCCGTCGCGGTCAAGCTCGGCCCCCACTTCAGCTCGCCCGGCGAGATGGCGGTGCGCCTGGACCGGACGGGTGCCCGCGGGCTCGTCCTGTTCAACCGCTTCGTCCAGCCCGACGTCGACCCCGAGGGCATGGTCGTGCGCCCGGGCTTCCCCCTCTCCACCCCCGCCGAGGCACCCCTGGCTCGGACCTGGATCGCCGTCCTGCACGGTCGCGTGGGCTGCTCCCTGGCCGCGTCGACGGGGGTCGAGACCGCGGCGGACGTGGCGGCGTACGTCCTCGCCGGCGCGGACGTCGTGATGACCACGTCCTCGCTGCTGCGCCACGGGCCCGAGCACGCGTCCGTCCTGCTCGACGGCCTCACCGAGTGGCTCGGGCGCAAGGGCTTCGCCGGGGTGGCCGAGGCCCGCGGCCGCCTGTCGGTGCCGCGCGACGTGGACCGGACGGCGTACGAACGAGCGGGCTACGTGGCTGCGCTCCAGCACGCCCGCGAGACGTACGGCCACGTCTCGCACGCCTGACCGACGTCTCCCCGACTGGTCCCAACGGGTGTGAGGCCCTCTTCGTGCAGGTGACTAGCCTAGAAGGTCAGCCACGGAAGGGGTCCACGTGATCGCAGGCAGGTATCGCCTGGAGAAGGAGATCGGCCGCGGCGGGGCCGGAGTGGTCCACCTCGCGCACGACGAGCTGCTGGGTCGTCGGGTCGCCGTGAAGCGCATCGGGCTGCTGCCCGGGACCACCGACGACGACGTGTCACGCGCCGAGCGCGAGGCACGCCTGGCGGCCGGCATCAACCACCCGCACGTCGTGTCGATCTTCGACCTCGTCAAGGACGAGGACTGCTACTGGCTCGTCATGGAGCACGTCGAGGGACGCACGCTCGCTGAGATCGTCGCGGAAGAGGGGCCACTCCCCGACCGACGCGCGGCGGCCATCCTGGCCCAGGCGGCCGACGGCCTCGTCCAGGCCGGCAGGGCCGGAGTCGTCCACCGTGACGTCAAGCCCAGCAACATCTTCGTCGCCGGCGACGACCGGGCCAAGCTCGGCGACTTCGGCATCGCGAGGGCCAGCAACGACACAGTCCTCACCCAGACCGGCCTGATCACCGGCTCCCCCGCCTACCTCGCGCCCGAGGTGGCCTCGGGGGCGCCCGCCACCGCGGCGAGCGACGTCTGGTCGCTCGGCGCGACCCTGTACCACGCGCTGGTCGGGAGGCCGCCGTACGACGTCGGGGACAACGTGCTGGGCGGGCTGTACAAGATCGTCCACGACGACCCGCCCCGCCTGCCCGCCGATCACCCCGCAGCCGGGCTGCTGGCCGTGATGCTGGACAAGGACCCTGCGCGACGCTGGCCGGTGGCCCGGGTGCGCGACGACCTGCGCCGGATCGCCCGCGGCGAGCCGTCGGAGGCCCTCGTACCGCCCGGAGGTGAGGAGCCGCCCACCGCGGTGATGGCCACGCCGCCCGCACCACCTCCGGCCCAGGAACCGGAGACCACCGCCACGCGCCCGACGGCGGCACCGGTCGCCTCCGGAGGGCGGTCCCTCGGCTGGGTCGCGGCGGTGCTCGCGCTCGTCCTGGTCGCGGGCGTCGGCGCGTGGCTGCTCTGGCCCAGCGACGAGGAGCCGGGTGACGCCGGCGACAGCACCGAGCCCAGCGCCTCGGCGGAGCCGTCGGAGGACCCCACCTCCGACAGCCCGTCGGAGAGCCCTTCCGAGACGGAGGAGCCGACGACCGAGCCGACGCCGTCGAACGCAGCAGGTGGGACACCGGCAGCCATGCGCGCATTCGTCCGGGACTACTTCGCCCGCGTCACCACCGACCCGGAGTCGACGTTCGAGCTGCTGACACCGGAGTTCCAGGCCGCGAGCGGCGGGTTCGAGGGCTATTCCGGCTTCTGGAGCACGATCGAGTCGGCGACGCCGCGCGCCATCCGGGCGGACCCGGGCTCGCTCACGACGACGTACACGATCGACTTCGTCACCACCTCGGGCGACACGCGGACGGAGCAGGGCCGGCTACAGCTCGCCCAGCAGGGCGACGGCTTCCTGATCGCCGGCGAGGGATAGCACGCTCACTGCCGCGCCATGGCGATCCGGAGCCGCTCCTCGGGGTCGATGTAGTGGTCGTTGTCGTCGGCACCGGTGTCGAGCTGCACCCAGTGGATCCGACCGGTGAAGTGACTGGTCCGGGCGTCGTAGTCGGACGACACCGTCGTCCCCGACTCGTAGCCGATGTCCGTCGTCTCGTCGGCGGAGAAGATCATCGGCTGGGTGGCCTCGACCCGCCCGGAGCCCACCGTGGCACCGTCGCAGAACAGGGTGACGTCGCCACCCTTGCCGAGGCCGCCGCCGTCGTAGGCGAACTCCATCCGGAGCTGGTGCGTACCGGACGGGATCGGCTGCTCGGAGGTCGTGACGAACTGGTGGATCCCGAGCACGTTGTAGGCGAACCGGAGCAGTCCGTCCGTCGTGTAGACGGACCATCCCCCGAAGCCCCCGCCCTGCGCGATGATCACGCCGTCGGCGCCGCCGGTCGGGACGTCGACCTCGGCCGTGACCGAGAAGGACTTGTTCTTGATGCTGACCACGCTGTTCTCGGAGAGGCGACCCATGCCGGCGAAGAACAGCTGCGAGCCGCCCCGCACGAGGGTCGGTCGCCCGGCCAGGTCCGGGTTGAGCCGCTCCCCGGTGCGGTCGTCGAGCGGGACGACGTCGTACTTCACGGCCTCGATGAGCCAGAGGCGTTGCAGCTGCCGCAGCCGGTCGGGCTGCTCGGCCGCCAGGTCGTGTGCCTGGCTGTAGTCGACACTGCCGTCGTAGAGCTCCCAGACGTCGTCGTCGAACGGCGGGACGTCGGGCTGCACGAGCAGCCAGGGGGTCCGGTGCTTGGTCACGGCGCTCCACCCCTTGTGGTAGATGCCGCGGTTGCCGAACATCTCGAAGTACTGCAGGTCGTGGCGCTCCGGTTCCTCGGCCGAGTCGAAGGTGTAGGCCATGCTCGTGCCTTCCATCGGAGCCTGCTGGACCCCGTTGACCATCATCGGCTCGGGGATGCCGGCGACCTCGAGCACGGTCGGTGCGACGTCGATGACGTGGGTGAACTGCGAGCGCAACCCGCCGCGCTCGCGGATCCGGCCCGGCCAGTGCACGATCGTGCCGTTGCGGGTACCTCCCCAGTGCGACGCCACCTGCTTGGTCCACTGGAACGGCGTGTTCATCGCCCACGCCCAGCCCACCGAGTAGTGGTTGTAGGAGGTCGGCGACCCGAACTCGTCCATCTTCGACCGCATGAACTCCGGCGTCTCCAAGGCGGCCATGCCGTTGAAGTTGGCCATCTCGTTGAAGGCGCCGTTCATCGTTCCCTCGGCCGACGCGCCGTTGTCGCCGACGATGTAGTAC
>DATIAJ010000355.1:0-2535 GCA_035458105.1 Nocardioides sp.
CGCTCGGCCGCGCCCCATAGGGTCGACCCCCTCGCACACTTGGCCGGGGCTGTCGGAGAGCTGCCCGACGCGCCCGGTCTGATCGGTTACATATCGTGGGGACAACGCTACCTGAGCGGTGGCTGTTCCCGCACACCAAGAGCCCGCATTTCGTGCTCGAAGTGCCGAATCTCATCACCAGCCGGGGTGCTGGCCCTCCAGCAGGACACGACCGCCGTCGACGTCGTCCGCCCGCGCCTCGCCGGCGACCCAGGCGCGGATGCCGTGCCCGGCCAGCACGGAGATGGCGGTGTCGACCGACTCGGGAGCGGTGAGCGACACCATCCCGACGCCGCAGTTGAGGGTGGCCTCGAGGTCGGCCTGCGCCACGCCACCCACGCGGCGTACGACGTCGAAGACCGGCTGCGGCGTCCACGTCGAGCGGTCGATGCGCACCGACAGCTCCTCGGGGAGCACCCGCTCGAGGTTGGCGGCGAGGCCGCCGCCGGTCACGTGGGACATGGCGTGCGTCTCGGTGCGCTCGGCGAGGTCGAGGCAGGCCTTGGCGTAGATGCGGGTGGGCTCGAGCAGCTCCTCGCCCAGCGTGCGGCCGAAGTCGTCGACCTGACGCTCGACGGTCCAGCCGGCCTTCTCCAGCAGCACGTGGCGGACGAGGGAGTAGCCGTTGGAGTGCAGGCCGCTGGCCTCCATCGCGATGACGACGTCACCGGGGCGGACGCGACCGGGACCGAGGAGCTTGCTGGCCTCGACCACGCCGGTCGTGGCGCCGGCGACGTCGTAGTCGTCGGGGTCGAGCAGCCCGGGGTGCTCGGCGGTCTCGCCGCCGATGAGCGCGCAGCCGGCGACGACGCACGCCTCCGCGATGCCCTTGACGATCGCGGCGATGCGCTCGGGCACCACCCGGCCGCACGCGATGTAGTCGGTCATGAAGAGCGGCTCGGCCCCGCACACGACGAGGTCGTCGACGACCATGCCGACGAGGTCGAAGCCGATGGTGTCGTGGACGTCCATCAGCTGCGCGATGGCGACCTTGGTGCCGACGCCGTCGGTCGAGGTCGCGAGCAGCGGCCGCTCGTAGCGGGTGAGCGCGGAGGCGTCGAAGAGGCCGGCGAAGCCCCCGAGCCCACCGATCATCTCCGGTCGGCGGGCCTTCTCGACCCAGCCCTTCATGAGGTCGATGGCCCGGTCGGCCGCCTCGATGGAGACCCCGGCGGCGGCGTAGGCCCCCTCGGACTGGGCGCTGTCAGCGTCGGACACGTGGCTCCTCGGAAGGTGGCGGCGGGGTGCGGGTCAGGGGTTGTTGAGGACCGGAAGGGCCCGCCCCATGGTGGGCGACTGCAGCGTCGCCTCGAGCAGGTGCTTGCCGAGCAGGCTCTCGTCGGGCAGCTCGATGGGGTACTCCCCCGTGAAGCAGGCCTGGCACAGCCGCTCGGCGGGCTGCCCGGTCGCCTCGACCATGCCCTCGAGCGAGATGTAGCCGAGGCTGTCGGCGCCCACGCTGGCGGCGATCTCGTCGACGTCGAGGCCGTTGGCGATCAGCTCGGCGCGGGTGGCGAAGTCGATGCCGTAGAAGCACGGCCACTTCACCGGCGGGCTGGAGATCCGGACGTGCACCTCGAGGGCGCCCGCCTCGCGCAGCATCCGCACCTGGGCGCGCTGGGTGTTGCCGCGCACGATGGAGTCGTCGACCACGACGATGCGCTTGCCGCGGATCATGTGCTCGAGGGCGTTGAGCTTGAGCCGGATGCCGAGCTGGCGCAGCGTCTGACTGGGCTGGATGAACGTGCGGCCGACGTAGGCGTTCTTGACGAAGCCCTGGCCGAACGGGATGCCGGACTCGGCGGCGTACCCGGACGCGGCCGGGGTGCCGGACTCCGGCACGGGCATGACGAGGTCGGCGTCGACGGGGAACTCGCGGGCGAGGCGACGGCCCATCTCGACGCGAGCCTCGTGGACGTTGCGGCCGCTGATGGTGGCGTCGGGGCGGGCGAGGTAGACGTACTCGAAGACGCAGCCCTTGCGCTCGGGCTCCGCGAACCTGTGGGACCGGAGGCCGTTCTCGTCGATGACGATCATCTCGCCGGGCTCGACCTCGCGGACGACGCTGGCGCCGATCGTGGCGAGCGCGGCGTCCTCGCTGGCGACGACCCAGCCGCGGTCGAGGCGGCCGAGGACGAGCGGCCGGATGCCCTGCGGGTCGCGGGCGGCGTAGAGCGTGTCCTCGTTCATCCAGACGAAGCAGAAGGCCCCGCGCAGCTGCGGCAGCACCTCGAGCGCCCGCTGCTCGAGCGTGGTGTCGGGGTGGTGGGCGAGCAGCGCGGTGACCAGGCTGGTGTCGTTGGTGGCGCCCTCGACGCCCTTGATGTCGAGCTCACCGGCGGGGCCGGGCAGCTCACCGACCATCTCGCGCAGCTCGGCGGTGTTGATCAGGTTGCCGTTGTGGCCCAGCGCGATCGACCCGTCGGCGGTGGGCCGGAACGTCGGCTGCGCGTTGTGCCACGTCGACGCGCCGGTGGTCGAGTAGCGCGAGTGGCC
>DATIAJ010000356.1:0-5549 GCA_035458105.1 Nocardioides sp.
GGCGCCGAAGGAGTCCAAGCGCGAGCTCGACGACGACATCGGCGACGACATGGAGCTCGTGGTGCAGGCCATCGAGCTGATCGTCTCCACGCAGTTCGGCTCGACCTCGATGCTCCAGCGCAAGCTGCGCGTCGGCTTCGCCAAGGCGGGCCGCTTGATGGACATCCTCGAGAGCCGCGGGGTCGTCGGCCCCAGCGAGGGCTCCAAGGCCCGCGACGTCCTGGTCAAGCCGGACGAGCTCGATTCCGTGATCGCCACGTTGGAGGGGGGAGCCTGATGGGCGCCAGAACGATCGAAGAGGCTGTGCACGAGGACGACACCTACGAGGCCGGTGAGCACGAGTCGCTCGCCGTGACTCCCGACGCGGTGGAGGTGCGCCGCAGCGCGGCCGTCGCCGCCGGCGTCGGGCTGACCGCCTCCGCGGTCGCCATCGCCTACCTCGGTCGGGCGACCCAGACCGGGGCCGTGCTGGACTGGGCCTTCGTGGTCGCGATGGGCCTGCTGGGTGCCTACTGGCTCGTCGGCCTCGTCGACGCCCGCACCCCGCTCCTCGTCGCGGACGCTCAGGGGATCCGGATCCGGCTGGGCCGCACGTGGCGCGGACTGCCGTGGACGGCGGTGCACCACGTCGACCACACGCCCCGGCGCGGGCTGCTCCGCGACGGCCGCCTGGTCGTCGTACCCCACAACCTCGAGCTGATCGAGGCCGAGCTCACCGGCACCGGGAAGCGCCACACCAGCATCTCCCGGCTGCTGCACGGCGCCCCGTTCGCGGTGCCGCTCGGACTCTCCACGCGCGTCACCGGCGCCGACGGCGACCTCACCGAGGCGCTCGGTCGGGTCGCGCGGGACGCCAGCCAGATCGTCGTCCTCGAGCCTGCGGCCGACGAGGTCGAGGAGACGCCGCAGGACGAGACGGCAGAGGTGCCCGAGCCTGTCGAGCCCGAGGTCGTCGAGCCGGTCGTCGTGGCAAGCCCGACGCCGGCCGCGTTGCGCGAGACCGGAGCCGCCCGGCGCTCGGAGGTGCGACGCGACGTCGTCGTCGACGAGCACGAGCCGGAAGGTCGCGAGCTGCGCCGGCCCGGGCGCGTCAGCCTGGTGGAGGAGACCCAGTCGTGGGGCGACCGCGTCCGCGCGATCGCCCGGCCGGGAGAGCCCGTCGAGCCGCTGGTGCTCGACGACTTCGAGGTCGAGCCCGCGGAGGACCCGGTCATCGGCCCGGAGCTCGCCGCGGCCCGCACCCGGCTCGGCCTGAGCGTCGACCAGCTGGCCGAGCGCACCCGGATCCGCCCGCACGTCATCGAGGCCGTCGAGGTCGACGACTTCGAGCCGTGCGGCGGCGACTTCTACGCCCGCGGCCACCTGCGCACGCTCGCCCGGGTGCTCGGCATCGACGTCGCGCCGCTGCTGGCGGCGTACGACGAGCGCTACGCGCACGCGCCGATCAACCCGCGTCGGGTCTTCGAGGCCGAGCTTGCCACCGGCGCGCACGGCTCCATCCGTGGCACCCGCGGCGGCCCGAACTGGTCCGTCCTGGTCGCCGTCGTGATGGCGCTCGTCCTCGCCTGGTCGATCGCCCGGCTCGTGATGGACACCCCTCCCGAGCTCCGGGGCACCACGCCGGTGCTCAACGGCTCCGGTGGTCCGCAGGGCGGCGGCACCGCGCCGGTGGCGGAGCCCGTCGCCGTCGTCGTGACCGCTGCGACGGGCGGCGCCCGGGTCGTCGTGCGCGACGGAGCGGGGGAGCAGGTGTTCAAGGGCAGCCTGGCCGTGGGTCAGGCGCGTGAGCTGCAGGCGTCCCCGCCGGTGCGGGTGGACTCCACCGACGGTGCCGTGACCGTGTCGTTGGCCGGCGGTGAGGCCCGCCCCGTGGGCGAGCCCGGCGTCGCGGGCCAGGGCACGTTCGTCGCCGACTGACCGCCCGGCCACTTCTGACGTCACCTCCCCTGGACAAGTATCTGAGGACGTCGCGGACGGGAAACACGGTCGATTCCGTCCACGGCGTCCTCAGATGTCGGGCGAGCACCGCGGGTGAGTGTGCTCACCGTGTCGGCGTTGCGGGCTGAGGCGGCCCGACCCGGCATACTCACGGGTGCGATGACGACTGACACAGAGCTCCCCCCGACCCCACTGAACGTCGCTGTGGTGACCCTCGGCTGCGCCCGCAACGAGGTCGACTCCGAGGAGCTGGCCGGGCGGCTCGAGGCCGGCGGCTTCGTGCTCGTCGACGACGCCGAGGACGCCGACACCGTCGTGGTCAACACGTGCGGCTTCGTCGAGGCCGCGAAGAAGGACTCCGTCGACACGCTGCTGGAGGCCGCCGACCTCAAGGCGTCGGCCGGCCACGGGGGCCGCGCCCAGGCCGTCGTGGCGGTGGGCTGCCTGGCCGAGAGGTACGGCAAGGACCTCGCCGAATCGCTTCCGGAGGCGGATGCGGTGCTCGGCTTCGACGACTACCCCGACATCGCCTCCCGACTGCGCGCAATCATGGCGGGGGAGACCCACCACCCGCACACCCCGTCCGACCGCCGCCGGCTGCTGCCGATCTCGCCGGTCGAGCGCGACGCGTCCGGCGTCTCGGTCCCGGGCCACGACGTCGTGGCCGACGTGGCAGACATCGGCGAGGGTGCGCCCGCGACGGGTCCCCGCGCCGTACGCCGTCGCCTCGACGCCGGGCCGATGGCCCCGCTCAAGCTGGCCAGCGGATGCGACCGTCGCTGCTCCTTCTGCGCGATCCCGAGCTTCCGCGGCTCCTTCGTCAGCCGCCGCCCCAGCGACGTGCTGCAGGAGGGCCAGTGGCTCGCCACCCAGGGCGTCAAGGAGCTCTTCCTCGTCAGCGAGAACTCCACGTCCTACGGCAAGGACCTCGGCGACCTCCGCCTGCTGGAGACACTGCTGCCCGAGCTGAGCGGGATCGACGGCATCGAGCGCGTGCGGGTGTCCTACCTCCAGCCGGCCGAGACGCGACCGGGCCTGATCGAGGCGATCGCCTCGACGCCCGGCGTGGTGCCCTACTTCGACCTGTCGTTCCAGCACGCGAGCGCCGCGGTGCTCCGGCGGATGCGACGCTTCGGCGACCCCGACAGCTTCCTCGGGCTGCTCGAGCAGATCCGCTCACTCGCCCCGCTGGCCGGCGTACGGTCCAACGTCATCGTCGGGTTCCCCGGTGAGACCGAGGACGACCTGCAGACCCTGTGCGACTTCCTCGTCGCGGCCCGCATGGACGTCACCGGCGTCTTCGGCTACTCAGACGAGGACGGCACCGAGGCCGCGGGCTTCGCCGACGACCTCAAGCTCGACGACGACGAGATCCGCGCCCGCACCGAGCACGTCACGACGCTCGTCGAGGAGCTCAACGCCCAGCGGGCCGAGGAGCGCATCGGCGAGCAGGTCGCCGTGCTCGTGGAGTCGGTCGAGGACGGCGTCGTCGAGGGCCGGGCGGCCCACCAGGGCCCGGAAGTCGACGGTACGACGACGCTGACCGGCGCTGCCCATGCGCGCGTCGGCGACCTGCTGGTCGCGACCGTCACCGGCACCGACGGGGTCGACCTGATCGCACGCACGGACGGAGACCCCGCATGAGCACCGACCACCAGGTCTCCAACTTCAACATCGCCAACGTGCTGACGGTGCTCCGCATCGCGATGGTGCCGCTGTTCGGCTGGGCGCTGCTCCACGACGGTGGCAACGACCCGCTGTGGCGCTGGGTCGCGTTCGGGCTGTTCGCCGTCGCGATGATCACCGACAAGATCGACGGCGACCTCGCACGCAAGCACAACCTGATCACCGACTTCGGCAAGATCGCCGATCCCATCGCCGACAAGGCCATCACGGGCATGGCCTTCATCGGCCTCTCGATCGTGGGGGACATCTGGTGGTGGGTGACCATCGTCGTCCTGCTGCGCGAGTGGAGCGTGACGCTGCTGCGCCTGTCGGTCCTCAAGGACGTCGTCATCCCCGCGGCCCAGAGCGGCAAGATCAAGACCGTCCTGCAGGCGTTCGCGCTGGCTCTCCTGCTCTGGCCGCTGCCCCACGGTGACGCCCACGGCGGGGCCTTCGACTTCTGGCCGTGGTACGTCGGCGAGATCCTGTTCTACCTCGCCCAGGTCATGCTGGCGGGCGCCGTCGCGATGACGATGTGGTCGGGCTACGAATTCTTCCGCGACGTGCGCAGGCAGCGAGTCCGCCCCTAGGGGGGTGGAATGTCAGCACTCGCCAGTTTGCGCGCTGGCATTTCGTCACGACTTGGTCAGTATTCGTTCGCTTGCTTCTGCGTCAAATGTCGGCGGTGTAGGTGAGGATGCGTCGGTCAGCATCCACCGAAGACTCGGAGCACCCATGCGCGCACCGCTCCCCTCGCCGCGTCGTATCGCGGCAGGAGCAGGTCTGGCTGTCCTAGCAGCCGGACTCACCCCGATAGCAGCAGCATCTGCCAACCCGGCCGGCACCGGCCTCGTCATCAGCGAGGCTTACCTCAACGGCGGCTCGGCCAACGCCAGCTACACCAACAAGTTCGTCGAGATCTACAACCCGACCGAGTCAGCAATCTCGCTGACGGACAAGTCGCTGCAGTACCGCAGCCCCACCGGCACTGCCAACGCCAGCAACACCTGCACGCTCACTGGTTCGGTGGCAGCGGGCGGCTACTTCCTCGTCCAGGGTGGTAGTAACGGCGCCAACGGTGCCGCGTTGCCGACCGCGGACCAGGTCTGCGGCGGGATTAACCCCGGCGCAGCTGGGGGCACTCTGTTCCTGACGACGGGCACCGCGGCCACGATTCCGTCGGCGACCACGGTGGTCGACCGGCTCGGCTGGGGAACCAGCAACGCGCCCGAAGGTAATGCTGCGTCGGTAGCGTCGGTGACCACCAGCCTCCAGCGGACCAAGACGCCGTTGGACACCGACGACAACTCGGTGGACTTCACCACGGCGGCTCCGGTGCCGCAAAACTCCGGCCCCGCCACCCCTGCGGGCCTCGAGGCGACTTCGCCCGGCAACAAGTCCGGGCAGGTCGGCTCCCCGATCGCGTCGTTCACCCTCGCCGCCACCGGTGGCACGTCGCCCTACACGTGGGCGGTGACGGGCCTTCCGGCTGGCGTCGAGGCCACCAGCGCCGGCGTGATCTCCGGAACGCCGACCGCGAGCGGGACCTTCAACGTCACCGCCACCGCGACCGACTCGGCAACCCCGGCTGCGACCGACGACGTGGCGTTCACCATCACGGTCACCGAGCCCTCCGCGCCGATCTCCATCGCGCAAATTCAGGGCACCGGCACGGCCACGACCCTGCCGTCCGGCACGCCCGTGACGACGGAGGGCGTGGTGACCGCGGCCTATCCGACGGGTGGCTTGAACGGCTTCTACATCCAGACCCCGGGCCCCGACACCACGCCTGACGCCTCGGACGGCCTGTTCGTCTACGGGGGTCCGACGGGCTTCGCGTCGTACCCCACCGTCGGCGACTCGGTCCGAGTCACCGGCACGCCGGGCGAGTTCGGTAACCAGACTCAGGTCACTGCGTCCGACTGGACCTCCATCACGTCCCTCGG
>DATIAJ010000357.1:0-10895 GCA_035458105.1 Nocardioides sp.
GGTGGAGACCATGTCGCGCAGCGCGCCGGTCGACTCGTAGAACGAGCCCCGACCCTCCATCGCGAGAGTCTCAGGGACGTCGACCTGGACCGAGGCGATGCTGTGGCGGCTCCACGCCGGCTCGAACAGCGCGTTGGCGAACCGCAGGGCCAGCAGGTTCTGGACGGCCTCCTTGCCGAGGAAGTGGTCGATGCGGAAGACCTGCTCCTCCTCGAACACCTCGTGCACGTCACGGTCCAGCTCCTCGAACGACTCGAGGTCGAGCCCGAACGGCTTCTCGATGACCAGCCGCGCCCGCTCGGCCAGGCCCTCGCGCCCGAGCATGCCGACCATCCCGGACATCGCGGTCGGCGGCACCGACAGGTAGACGAGGCGGCGTACGTCGTCGCCCAGCCCCTCCTCGACCTCCCGCACCCGGGCGGCGAGGTCGGCGCCGTCGTCGGCGTCGGAGGTGCGGAACGACAGGCGGTCGAGCAGGTCGCGCGCGACGTCCTCGTCGAGGTCGTCCACCGAGTCGCGCAGCCCCGAGCGCACCTCGTCGCGGAAGTCGTCGTCCGAGCCCGGGGAGTGCCGGCCGCTGCCGATGACGGCGTAGTCCTGCGGCAGCCGTCCGGCCGCCGCGAGCCGGTAGAGGCCGGGGAACAGCTTGCGCTCCGCGAGGTCGCCGCGGGCGCCGAAGAGGAGGAAGACGCAGGGCGGGAGGTCTGCGGAGCTCATGCCAGCCACGCTAGAGACCACCCGAAGGAAGGGGCGGCCGCGGCGAAGGCCTCAGGAGTTGCTGTAGACCGCCGGCCCGCCGTCGTCTCCCGCAGCGTCCGGACCGCGGCCTGCCCACGTCCAGGCGTACGCCGGATCCTCCACCGCGAGGCCGCCCTCACCGAGCTCGAGCGGGGCGAACGTGTCGACCATGACGGCGGACTCGTCGAAGTACTGCACGCCGAGGCTGGCCTCGATCGCGCTGGGCTGCGGCCCGTGGGCGTGACCCCCGGGGTGGAGGCTGATCGAGCCGATGCCGATGCCCGAGCCCTTGCGGGCCTCGTAGTCGCCGCCGACGTAGAACATGACCTCGTCGGAGTCGACGTTGGAGTGGTAGTACGGCACCGGGATGGCGAGGTCGTGGTAGTCGACCTTGCGGGGCAGGAAGTTGCAGATGACGAAGTTCCAGCCCTCGAAGACCTGGTGGACCGGCGGCGGCTGGTGCACCTTGCCGGTGATCGGCATGTAGTCCTCGATGTTGAACGTGTAGGGGTAGAGGCAGCCGTCCCAGCCGACCACGTCGAAGGGGTGGGTGGCGTAGGTGAGGCGCGACCCGACGATGCCCGCACTCGTGCGGTGCTTGACCAGCACCTCCACGTCGGTGCCCTCTGCCTGGAACGTCTCGGCGGGGCCGTGGAGGTCGCGCTCGCAGTACGGCGCGTGCTCGAGGAGCTGGCCGAAGCGCGAGAGGTAGCGCTTGGGCGGGTGGATGTGGCTGTTGGCCTCGATGGCGTAGAGGCGCGACGGCTCGGCCGGGACCCAGCGGTGGTCGGTCGCGCGCGGGACGACGACGTAGTCACCAGCCCGGTAGGGCACCACCCCGAAGACGGTCTCGACGACACCGCTGCCGGACTCGACGAAGACGCACTCGTCACCGATCGCGTTGCGGTAGAGCGGCGAGGGGTCGGTGCCGGTGACGACGTAGGTGAGGCGCACGTCGTTGTTGCCCAGCACCAGCCGGCGGCCCTCGACGGGGCAGCCGCCGGTCTCCAGGTCGTGGAGCTTGAGGTGGCGCGGCTTGAGCGGGTGGTTGGGGGTGCGCGACTGGTCGGGCAGCTCCCAGACGGTGCTGTCGGTGATCGCGCTCGGGACACCGCGGCGGTAGAGCAGGGAGGAGTCGGACGAGAAGCCCTCCTCGCCCATCAGCTCCTCGCGGAAGAGGTGGCCGTCGTCGTCGCGCAGCTGGGTGTGGCGCTGGCGCGGCAGCCGGCCGAGTGCTCGGTAGTGGGCCATCCGTCGATCCAATCATCCGACTATCGGACACTGGCGTCCGCTATCTGGTGGCTAGAGTAGCCCCGTGGTCCCCGATCCCGCACCTGTCGATCCCACCCCGCCCCCCGTCTGGCCCGCGGAGTGGCGCGGCCTCGTCGACGACGCCGCGATCTTCCCGCCCGGCGACGTGCCGCTGCACGACGCGACCGCGGCCCACACCGCGCGACGCGGCGAGTGGTACGCCGACCTGGTCGGCAGCTTCGTGCTCCGCGACACCGACCTCCCACTCGTGCGCGGGTTCGGCGCCCCGCTGTCGGTGGTGGTCACCGGCGGGGCGGGCCAGCTCGCCGGGCCCCTCGGGGCGGCCGCGCGGCTCGGGCTGCACGTCGCAGCCGTCGAGATCGCCGTCCGCGACGTCGACGACCCGGTGGGCAACGTCCGGCGGATCGATGCCGCGCTGCGTGCCGCGGACATCGACGTACCCCTCTTCGTCGAGCTGCCCGGACCTGCCACCGCCACCTGGCTCGCTGCCGCCGACGAGGTCGCCGCGTGCGGGCACCGGCTCAAGCTGCGGCTCGGCAACGTCGACCACGACCTGGTCCCGGACTCCGCGACGGTCGCCCGGTGGATCGATGCCGCGCTCGACCGCGAGACCCGCTTCAAGGCGACCGCCGGGCTGCACCGGGCCGTCCGCCACGAGCCGGAGGGCGGCGGCGCGCACGGCTTCCTCAACGTGCTGGCTGCGACGAGGACCCTCTGGGACGGCGGCACCGTGGCCGACGCAGAGGCGGCGCTCGAGCAGCGCGACGGCGCTGTGCTCGCGGCCGGCCTCGCCGACGGCAGTGTCGAGGGGGCACGTCGCTGGTTCACCTCGTTCGGCTCGTGCTCGGTCACCGAGCCGCTCGACGACCTGGTCTCCCTCGGACTCGTTCCAAACCCCACTTCTGACGCCACTTCCGACCTCGAGGAGCACGCATGACCGCGCACAGCTGGGTCGAGGGAGCCGCCGGCTCCGGGTTCGACGTCGACCACCTGCCGTACGGCGTCTTCGCGCGCTCGGGAGAGCGGCCGCGGGTGGCCGTGCGCATCGGCGACCAGGTGCTCGACCTGAGCGTGGTCGCAGCCGCTGACATGGTCGACACCCACGCGCTGTTCGACCAGCCCACCCTCAACCCGTTCATGGCGGCCGGGCCGGCCGTGTGGCAGTCCACCCGGACGTGGGTGGCCGGGCTGCTCACCGACCAGACCGAGCGCGACCTCGTCGAGCCCGCGCTGGCGCCGGTGGACTCGGTGACGATGCTGCTCCCGTTCACCGTCGGCGACTACGTCGACTTCTACGCCTCCGAGCACCACGCCTCCAACGTCGGGCGGATGTTCCGCCCCGACGCCGAGCCGCTCCTGCCCAACTGGAAGCACCTCCCCGTCGGCTACCACGGTCGCTCGGGCACGGTCGTCGTGTCGGGCACCGACGTCGTACGGCCCTGCGGGCAGCGGAAGGCGCCGACGGATGGCGAGCCGACGTACGGTCCCTCGCAGCGGCTCGACATCGAGGCCGAGCTCGGCTTCGTGGTCGGCGTGCCGTCGGCGCTGGGCGACCGGGTCGCCACCGGCGACTTCGCGCGCCACACCTTCGGCGTCGTGGGCCTCAACGACTGGTCCGCGCGCGACATCCAGGCGTGGGAGTACGTCCCGCTCGGCCCGTTCCTCGGCAAGTCGTTCGCCACGTCGATCAGCGCGTGGGTCACACCGCTGGCCGCCCTCGACGCCGCCTGGACCGACCTGCCCGGTCAGGACGACCCGGAGGTCCTCGACTACCTCCGCGTCGACGGCCCTGCCGGCCTCGACATCGAGGTGGAGGTGGTGCTCGACGGCGAGGTCGTCGCGCGGCCGCCCTACCGCGACATGTACTGGTCGCCGGCCCAGATGCTGGCCCACACGACCGTGAACGGCGCCAGCCTGCGCACCGGCGACCTGTGGGCCTCGGGCACGATCTCGGGCCCGGAACGGGACCAGCGCGGCTCGCTGCTCGAGCTGTCGTGGGGCGGCAAGGAGCCGTTCACCGCCGCGGGGCGCGAGCGCACCTTTCTCGAGGACGGTGACGAGGTGGTGCTGCGCTACTCCGCGCCCGGCACCGGCGGTGGCCGCATCACCCTCGGCGAGGTCACCGGCCGGATCCTGCCCGCCCGCTGACGTCCAGACCGCGCTCGCCGGCCGTTCACCTGCCTGCGCCAGCGTGCGCCCATGCGCATCGCCCAGCTGGCCAACTTCGTCGGACCTGCCTCGGGAGGCATGCGCACCGCGCTGCGCGCCCTCGGCAGCGGGTACGTCGCCGCCGGCTGCGCCCGCCTGCTCGTCGTACCCGGCCCGGAGGACGCCCGGACCACGACCCCGTTGGGCGACGTGGTGCAGCTGCGGGCACCGCGGGTCGGTGGCGGCTACCGACTGATCGTCGAGCCGTGGCGCGTCGTCGAGGTCCTCGAGCAGTGGCGGCCCACGTCGGTCGAGCTCAGCGACAAGCTGACGCTGCTGCCGGTCGCCCGGTGGGCCGGGCGCAACGGGGTCGGGTCGGTGCTGCTGTCGCACGAGCGCCTCGACGACATGCTCGCGCTGCGGACCGGCCTCGACACGACGTCCAAGGTCTCGGTCGGCCTGCTCAACCGCCTGCTCGTGCGCAGCGTCGACACGGTGGTCGTCACCTCGGACTACGCGCGGCGTGAGTTCCAGCACGTCGCCGACGCGGCGCGCTGCCCGGTCGTCCGCGTCCCGCTGGGAGTCGACCTCGAGACGTTCCGACCGCATCCGCAGGCCGCGGGCGACCTCCTGCGGCTGGTGCACGCCGGTCGCCTGTCGCGCGAGAAGAGCCCGCACCTCGCCGTGGCGACCGCGGCCTCGCTGCACCGGCGCGGCGTGCCGGTCCGCCTCGACGTCTACGGCGTCGGTCCGCACCGCGACGAGCTCGTCGCGATCGCCGGCGCCGCCCGGGTCCGCTTCCACGGCTACGTCGACTCCCCGGCCCGGCTGAGCCGGGCGCTGGCGCGCGCGGACGTCGCCCTGAGCGTGTGTCCCGGCGAGACGTTCGGGCTCGCGGTGCTCGAGGCGCTGGCCTCGGGCACCCCGGTCGTCACGGCCGACCGCGGCGGGGCACGCGAGCTCGTGGACCGGCCCTCCGGCGGGTGGGCGTCACCCGACCCGCAGGCGCTGGGCGACGCCGTCCTCGAGGTGGCGGCGCGCCCCTTGGCCGGGCGACGCGCGGCCGCGCGTGCGCGGGCGGAGCGCTACCCCTGGTCGACGACCGTGGCATCGATGCTCGCGGTCCACTCCTCGGTCGCGATGCCCGAGAGCCGCTCGCGCGCCCGCCGGGTCAGCAGCAGCACGACGGCGACGGCGGCCACGACCAGCGAGCCGATCACGATCGCCAGGTAGGCGCCGTGGAGGGACGAGTCCATCGGCGCGACCACGCCTCCCACGAGCGAGACGGCGACCAGGGCCACGGTCGCTCCCCGGCCCAGCCGCTGCACCGCGACGAACGGCACCGCCCACAGCAGGTACCACAGGTGGACCACGGGGCTGAGCGTGACGACGGCGAGCATCACCAGGGCGAGCGCACGGACCGCCGCCGCCGGGTCGCCGGTCGGGCGGGTGGCCAGGACGCGGACGACGACGCCCACGACCGCGACCTGCGCCAGGGCGCGGACGAGGCCGAGGAAGGTCCCGTCCGGCAGGCCGGAGCCCACGGCCCGGGCGAGGAGGTCGAGCCAGCCGCCGAGCAGCGTGGGGAGCGACAGCGGTGTGTGGACGCTGCCGGGCACCGACAGCGCCCCGAGCCAGCCGACGCCCAGCCCCCAGACCACACCCGGCACGACGAGCGCGGCGACCGCCACGGAGGCGACGTGGGCCGCGTGCCGCAGCCGGTGCACGGTCGGTGCCGCGGCGGGCAGCGTCATCAGCACCACCGCCACGCACGCGAGACCGCCGGGGAGCTTCACGCCGGCGGCGAGCCCGGCGACGAGCGCACCGACCACCCACCCGTGGTCGCGGGCGAGGACGACGGCGGCGGCCATCAGCCCGACCATGAGGAGGTCGTTGTGCAGCCCGGCGACCCCGTTGCTGATCATCAGCGGGGAGGCCACGACGAGGACCGAGGCCAGGGCCGGGTTGGCGCCGCACCAGCGCGCCAGGCGCGGCACCGCCCACGCCAGCAGGACCAGGCCGACGAGCGCCATGCCGCGGTGGGCGACGACGAGCAGCCACGGGTCGCCGGTCAGGCCGGCAGCGAGGTCGCCGCCGATGAGGGGGACGGGACCGTACGGCGTGGGCGTGCCCATCCAGCGTGGATCGACGCCCTCGACGATCGGGCCGGGCACCGACCGCGGCCCGACCAGGCTCCAGGGCCCGTGCTCGTAGGGCGAGATCCCCCGGTCGGCCATCGTGCCCTGGGCGGCGTACGACCAGCCGTCCCGGGAGAAGAGCGGCGGCGCGAGCAGGAGCGGCAGCGACCAGGCGACCGTCGCGGTGCGCACCCGCGCCAGCATCGCCGGCTGGCCCGCCTCGTCGGCGCAGGAGGCGAGACGGCACAGGTGCAGCCAGGCGGAGGCCAGCATGCCGAGGCCCACGAGCACGACCACCAGGCCCAGCATGCGACCGGTGGCCGACCCGCGCAGGGGCTGCAGCAGACCCGCCACCGCGTAGCCGCTCGGGATCGTCGCGACGACCAGCCCGCCGACCATCACGAGCAGGCTGCCGACCACCCCGCGTGTCACCACGGACCGGACGCTAGGCCTGGACGCCGACCACTGCCCGACGGCCGGGTGAACGGCCGACGACCCCGGCGCAGACGCTGCCGGCGGCCTTGTCGCTGGTCCTAGGCTGCTCCCCGTGAAGCAGCTCGGCCAGCACGCCGCCCCGCGGCACGTCGTCGCCCACCTCAGCGACCCGCACCTGATCGGCGGTGGCGGCCTCCACTACGGCGTCATCGACAACGACGCGAACCTCCGTCGCACGCTCGACCGGCTGGCGGCCGTGACTCCGGCGCCGCAGGCGATCGTCTTCACCGGCGACCTCGCCGACCGGGCCGAGCCCGACGCCTACGACACCCTCCGGTCGATCGTCGAACCGTTCGCAGCGGGCATCGGCGCGACGGTCGTCTGGACGATGGGCAACCACGACGAGCGCGCACCCTTCGCCAAGGCCCTCTTCGACTCCGACGACGCCGGCTGCCAGGACCGGGTCCACGAGGTCGACGGACTGCGGATCGTGGCCCTCGACACCAGCGTGCCGGGCTACCACCACGGTGAGCTCCTCCCCGAGCAGCTGGCGTGGCTGGCCGACGTGCTCGCCACTCCCTCCGAGCACGGCACCCTGCTGGCGATGCACCACCCACCGCTCCCCCTGCCGATGATCCGCGCCGCCGAGCTGATCGAGCTGCTCGACCAGCAGGCGCTCGCCGACGTCATCACCGGAACGGACGTGCGCGGCATCCTGGCCGGCCACCTGCACCTGCCGACGTGGTCGACGTTCGCCGGTGTACCCGTCTCGGTGACCGCGGCCAGCTGCTACACCATCGACCCGGCTCCGGTCGATCGCTTCGTCTCGGGCGTCGACGCGGGGCAGGGCTTCACGATGGTGCACGCCTACGACGACCGGCTCGTGCACACCCAGGTGCTGCTCGAGCGCGGCGCCGAGGTGAGCCACCTCGGCTCCGACATCGCCGACGCGCTGGAGGGCGTGCCGCTGGAGCAGGCGCGCGAGCTCGCGTCCAGCAAGACGTCGCCGTTCAACACCTGACCCGATCCACCACCCAGACCTGCGAGGACCCGTTCCCGTGCGACTCCTGCTCATGCGCCACGGCCAGACCCACGCCAACGTCTCCGGCGAGCTCGACACCGCCCACCCCGGCCTCGACCTGACCGACCTCGGGCGCGCCCAGGCAGCGGCGGCCGCCAAGGCCATCGCCGACGAGCGCATCGACGCGATCTACGTCTCCAGCCGGGTGCGTACCCACCAGACCGCCGCCCCCACCGCCGACGAGCGCGGACTCGAGCCGGTCCAGCTCGACGGGCTGCAGGAGATCGACGCCGGCGACTTCGAGATGCGCAGCGACCACGACGCCGTCGCGGGCTACATCGGTGCCGTCGCCACCTGGCTCGAGGGCGACCTCGCCCACCGGATGCCCGGCGGCGAGACCGGCGAGGAGTTCCTCGACCGCTACGACGCCGCCGTGCGCACCATCGTCGCCGCCGGCCACGACGCCGCCCTGGTCGTCAGCCACGGCGCTGCGCTGCGCACGTGGGTCTCGACCCGGATGGCCCCGCACCCCGACGCGCCGCCTGCGACCCAGCCGCTCCACAACACCGCGCTCATCGTGCTCGAGGGCGACCACGAGTCCGGCTGGGAGATGGTGTCGTGGCAGGGCCACCCCGTCGGCGGCGACTTCCTCGACGACCCGACCGCCGAGGACCCCACGGGCGACCTCGACCCCGACGGGGACGGCGAGATCGGCTGAGGGAGCGGAACGGCCGACAGCTTCAGGAACGGCCGGCTGCCCGGGGATCGCTGAACTTGTCAGGCAGTGCACGGGCCGACAGCTTCAAGAACGGCCGGCTGGCCGGGGGTCGCTGAACTTGTCAGGCAGTCCCGCGCGCGCCCTACACGCCCTCGGTGCCGATGCCCGGGTGGACGAAGGGGTGCCCGGCCTTCATCTGCTCGACCGAGCCGGGGTGCACCCGCGCGAGGTGGGCCAGCCCGCGGCGGCGGTAGCGGAGGGTCTGGACGACGCCGAGCGTCCAGAAGAGGTACTGCACGGACAGCGCGAGCTTGAAGTCACCGAGCGTGTACGACTCCATGCCGCCCGGCGAGGACAGGTCGAGCACCACGCCGATCAGCGCCATGGTCAGCAGCGAGGCGGTGAAGCCACCGATGTTGACGAGCCCGTTGGCGCGGCCGGTCTCGTGAGGGGGCGTGAACGAGCGGGCCAGGTCGAAGCCGACCATCGAGGCCGGTCCCCCGCTGGCCGTGGCGAAGGCCATCACGACCACCAGCCAGACCGGCGCGACGCCGGGCCACAGCAGGACGGCGGTCCACGGCACCACCATGGTGAGGACGACGCCCACCACGATCCACGAGCGGTAGTAGGGCAGCCGGCCGACGAGCCGCGCCAGGACCAGCCCGCTCACCACGGCCCACGCCGTCATCGCCATGAGCAGGGTGCTGGCCTCGGCGGACGACCAGCCGAGGCCCTGCACCAGGAACGGGTAGCCCCACAGCAGGGTGAAGACCGTGACGGAGAACTGCGAGGAGAAGTGCGACCACATCCCCAGCCGCGTGCCGGGGTTGCCCCAGACGGTGCGCACCGACTGGGCCAGCGCCCGCAGCTTGACGGCCACCACGTCCGAGCGCCGGTAGGGCGAGTCCTTGACGAGGGCGAGGACCGCGACGAGGAGCACGATGCCGACGCTGGAGGTCAGCGCGAAGGTGCGGGTCCAGCCGAGCTCGTGGAGGAGGTACGCCAGCGGCCCGGCCGCGACGATCGCGCCGAGCTGGCCGGTCAGCCCGGTGAGCTGCGTGACCAGTGGCGCCTGTCGCACCAGGAACCAGATGGTGACGAGCCGGATCACGCTCACGAAGATCATCGCGTCGCCCGCTCCGACGATCGCGCGGGACGCGACGGCCCCCGGGTAGGAGGTCGAGAAGGCGAACCCCAGCTGGCCCGCCGTCATCAGCACGAGCCCGGCAAGCAGCATGGTGCGCGACCCGTAGCGGTCCAGCAGTACGCCGACCGGCACCTGCATGGCGGCGTAGACCACCAGCTGCAGCACGGTGAACGTCGCCAGGCTCGTCGCGCTGATGTCGAACCGGTCCGACGCGATGATGCCCGCGACGCCGAGCGAGCTGCGGTGGAACACCGCCAGCACGTAGACGGCGAGCGAGACCAGCCAGATGACCCAGGCCCGCCGCTTGCCGATGTCGTGGATCTGCTCCGCGCTCACTCCTGCCCGGCTTCGCGGTCCACGCCGAGCGCGGAGGAGAGCTCCGCGCGCGTCGGCGGGTCGGCGCCGGGTCGGGAGACGTTGATGGCCGCGCCCACGGCGGCGGTGGTGACGACCTCGAGCAGGTCGCGGTCCGTCAGTGCTGCGAGCGCCTCGGCGGCATCTCGTCCGTGCACGCCGAGGGCGAGGAGGGCATCGATGAGCACGCCGCTGAAGGTGTCGCCCGCACCGACCGTGTCGGCAACGGCGACCGGCACGCCGGGCACCTCGAGCGCGGTCCCGCCAGGACGTACGGCGACCGCGCCGGCGCCGCCGCGCGTCACGACGACGAGCCCGGGACCGGCGTCGGCCCACCGGGTGGCGGTCGTGACGGGGTCGGCGTCGGGGTGGAGCCAGTGGAGGTCCTCGTCGCTCACCTTGACCACGTCGGCGAGCGCGACGAGCTGCTCGACGCGGGCCACGGGGCCGGTACGGTCCGGGGTGATCGCCGGGCGGGCGTTGGGGTCGAGCGAGAGGAGCGCGCGCCCGCGGTGGGTGCGGAACGCCTCGAGGACCGTGTCGGCGCCCGGGTCGAGGACCGTCGCGATCGAGCCCACGTGGAGCACGTCGCACGCCTCCTCGGGCACCGATCGCAGGTCCCAGTCGAGGTCGAACTCGTAGGTGGCGGCGCCCGACTCGTCGAGCGTCACCGCCGCGCTCGACGTACGACCCGAACCGGTCGGTCCGGCCAGCACGGTCACGTCGCTGGCCTCCAGCCAGGCCCGGACGGCGGCCCCGCGCTCGTCGTCGCCGAGCAGCGTGACGAGGCGCACGTCGCGCTCGAGCCGGCCCAGGGTGATCGCGACGTTGGCGGGGCTGCCGCCGGGGTGGTCGCGGGTCGTCCCGTCGGGGCCGGGCACCACGTCGACGAGCGCCTCGCCGACGACGAGGATCCGGGGCTGC
>DATIAJ010000358.1:0-4015 GCA_035458105.1 Nocardioides sp.
CGCCGCCAACGTCGGCGAGATCCTGCTGCAGTTCCCCCTCTACGCCGGGATCATGGGGATCATGGCCACCTCGGGGCTGATCACCGTCTTCTCCGACTTCATCGTCGACACGGCCGGGCCGTCGACCTTCGGCCTGCTGGCCTTCCTCTCGGCCGGAGTCGTGAACTTCTTCGTTCCCTCGGGCGGCGGGCAGTTCGCCGTGCAGGGACCGGTGATGCTCGACGCCGGAGCCCGTCTGGGTGTCGACCCATCGGTGACGATCATGGCGATCGCCTACGGCGACCAGTGGACCAACATGATCCAGCCCTTCTGGGCCCTTCCGGTGCTGGCGATCTCCGGCCTCAAGCTCCGCGACATCCTCGGCTACACCCTGGTGACGATGATCGCCTCCGGCCTGGTCTTCGGCGCGACGATGCTGCTGGTGGGCGCCGGGTGACCAGTGGTCAGCCGTGGGGCCGCAACCGATCTGCGACCTCGCGGCGCAGGACCTTGCCCATCGGGTTGGTCGGCAGCTCGTCCACGAACACCACCCGGCGCGGCACCTTGTAGGGCGTGAGCCCCTGGCGCGAGTGGGCCCGCAGCTCGTCCGGCTGCACCGGCACGCCCTCCACGAGCACGACCGCGGCCACGACCTCCTCGCCGCCGTCCTCGTGCGGCAGGCCGACCACGGCGACGTCCACCACGCCGGCGTGGGTGCGGATCACGGCCTCGACCTCGGACGGATAGACGTTGAACCCGCCGGTGATGATGATCTCCTTGATCCGGTCCACGATCGTCAGGAAACCGTCGGGTGACATGGTCACCACGTCCCCCGTGCGGAACCACCCGTCGTGGAAGGCGGCCGCCGTCTCCTCCGGCAGGCCGCGGTAGCCGGAGAAGACCTGGGGCCCCTTCACCAGGAGCTCGCCGCGCTCGCCCTGCGGCACCTCGCGGTCGAGGTCCTCGGGGTCCGCGACCCGGATCTCCACGTCGGGGAAGGGCACCCCGATCGCGCCCGGGCGCCGTGCGCTGGTCATCGGGTTGCCGACGATCACCGGTGACGTCTCGGTGAGGCCGTAGCCCTCCACGAGCAGCCCGCCGGTGGCGGCCTCCCAGCGCTCGACGAGGGGAGCGGGCAGCGGCATCGCCCCTGACAGCGCGTAGCGGATGCCACGGATCGAGACCCCGCGTCGCTCCGCCTCGTCGACGATGCGCTGGTAGAGCGGCGGGACCGCGGGCACGAAGCTCGGCACCTCGCGCCGGACGGCGTCCATGATCAGCCCGATCTCCGGCTTGGGCAGCAGCACCAGCCTGGCGGCGAGGGCCACCCCGAGCAGCACGCTCACCGTGACGCCGTACGCGTGGAACAGCGGCAGCGCCACGAGGAAGGACTCCTTGCCCTCCTCGAGGCCGGGCACCCAGGCGCGGCCCTGGACGACGTTGGCGACGAGGTTGCGGTGCAGCAGAGGTACGCCCTTCGGCACGCCGGTCGTGCCGGAGGTGTAGAGCAGGAGCGCGACGTCGTCGCGGCCCGGCCGGGGGTGCGACTCGTCCAGCGGCGCGGCCGCGGTGAGCTCGTCCCACTGCTTCGCCTGCGGTGCCGGTGAGGTCAGCTGGTCGCGGGCGGCGCGTGCCTTGGTGATCGGCAGGCGCAGCGCGAGGCGCTTGGTCCACGGGAGCCGCGTGGTCAGGTCGACCGCGACGACGTGCTCGAGGACAGAGCCGGCGCGCAGCTCCTCGACGACCGGCACGACCTTGTCCCACACGATCGCGACCCGGGCGCCGTGGTCGGCGAACGGGTGGCGCAGCTCCGCTGCGGTGTAGAGCGGGTTGTGCTCGACGACGGTGGCGCCGAGCCGCAGCACCGCGAAGAACGCGATGACGTTCTGCGGGCAGTTGGGCATCACGAGCGCGACGTTGTCGCCGGGACGTACGCCGAGCGCGTGCAGGCCGCCGGCCACGCGGCGGATCTCGTCGTCGACCTCCGCGTAGGTCGAGACCCGGCCCAGGAAGTCCAGCGCGGGCCGGTCGGGGTGCCGTCGCGCGGAGTCCTCCCACAGGTCGAGCACCGTGGTGTCGCCGTAGTCGAGGTGCAGCGGCACCCCGGGCGCGTACGAGTCTGCCCACGGGGGCTGCTGAGCCGGCACGGCCCCAACGTATCGCCGGCACCGGACGGGGCGCAGGGCAGTCGGTCCCCCCGGCCGGGGACCAACGCCCCTGCCGCCGGCGAGGGCGACGGAGCAGGCTCGGATCACCAGCAGAGGCGAGCGGAGGCCACCGTGATCACGAGCAGCAGACGCAGCATGCACCCCACCGACGTGGTCGCCCGCGTCATGGTGTGGCCGGTGGCGACCGTGCCCGGTGAGGCCTCGTTGCTGGAGGTCGCGGAGTCGTTGGCCGCTGATGGCGTCGGCGCCCTCGGTGTCGTCGAGGGCGGGCACCTCGTCGGTGTCGTGTCGGAGCGCGACGTCGTCCACCACCTGGCGCAGGGCGCGAACCCCGACCACGTGACGGCGGCCGACGTGATGGCCACCGACCTCGTCACCGCCCACCCGGACGACCCGATCCTCGACACGGCACGGCGGATGGTGGAGGCGCAGGTCCGGCACCTGCCGGTGCTCCGGGGCGACGAGGTCGCCGGCTTCGTCTCGATGCGCGACCTCTTCGAGGTGCTCGTCGACGTCGCGGCCCACGAGGAGGACGTGGTCGTGGTCCCGAGCGGCACCCGGGTCGTGGTGCGCCAGGAGTGACGCCCCCGGGCGTCTCCTGACGCCTCGTGCTCGTCCGTCCTCCCGGGGCCGACGTACGCTGGAGGCACATCCTCTGACGGACGACCCTCATGTGGTGGCTTGCCTGGCTGATCGTTGCTCTTGTTCTCGGCGTGGTGGAGTTCCTCACGCTGACGCTGGCGTTCGGCCTCCTGGCGGGCGCGGCTCTGGTCGCGGCCGTCGCCGCGGGCCTCGGCGCGTCGGTGCCGGTGCAGCTGCTGGTCTTCGCGGTCACCGGCGGTGTCGGGCTCGTCGCCGTACGCCCCATCGCCAAGCGGCACCTCGCGCTGCCGCCGGTCTCGCGCGAGGGAAGTGACGCGCTGGTCGGCCGTTCCGCCCTCGTGGTGCGCGAGGTCAGCGAGACGGGTGGGCTCGTGCACCTCGGCGGCGAGGACTGGTCGGCGCGTCCGTACGCCGACGGGCTCGTGATCCCGGCCGGCGTGCACGTGGACGTCTACGAGATCGAGGGTGCGACCGCCCTGGTGCACCCGCGCGAGCCCCTGCCCGAACGACTACCGAAAGAGCGTGAGTGAGATGTACGTCTGGGTGCCCCTGCTCGTCGCGGCCGTCGTGGTCGCCTTCGTGCTCGCCTCGTCGATCCGGATCGTCCCGCAGGCACGCCGCTACAACATCGAGAGGTTCGGCCGCTACCAGCGCACGCTCCAGCCGGGGCTGAACCTCATCATCCCGCTGGTGGACCGGGTCAACACCAAGCTCGACGTGCGCGAGCACGTCTACACCTCCGAGCCCAAGCCGGTGATCACCGAGGACAACCTGGTGGTCGCCATCGACACCGTCCTCTACTACCAGATCACCGACCCGCGGGCAGCGGCGTACGAGGTCACCGACTACCTCCGGGCGATCGACCAGCTCACCGTCACGACGCTGCGCAACCTCATCGGCTCCATGGACCTCGAGAGCACGCTCACCTCGCGCGAGACCATCAACGAGCGGCTGCGCGAGGTCCTCGACGAGGCGACGGGACGGTGGGGGATCCGGGTCAACCGCGTGGAGATCAAGGCGATCGACCCGCCGCGCAGCATCCAGGAGGCGATGGAGAAGCAGATGCGCGCCGAGCGCGACAAGCGTGCGGTGATCCTGCACGCCGAGGGCGAGCGCCAGTCGCTGATCCTCACCGCGGAGGGGAACCGCAGCAAGATGATCCTCGAGGCCGAGGGCCGCCAGCAGGCCAAGGTGCTCGAGGCGGACGGGGAGGCGCGAGCGCTCGAGCGGGTCTTCCAGGCGGTCCACGACAACGATGCCGACCC
>DATIAJ010000359.1:0-13754 GCA_035458105.1 Nocardioides sp.
CCCCCCCCACTCCGGGTCGGTGCGCGCGTGCTGCCGCAGCGCCCAGCCGAGCGCCTTGCGCACGAAGAACTCGCGCCCGTACGCCGTGTCGTCGAGGTTGGCGACCAGCACCCGCTCGAGCAGGTCGGTGTCGGTGTGCTCGCCGTGGCGCAGCTGCGCGAGCATCGCCGTACGACGCACCCACAGGCTGTCCGGGTCCACCGACCAGGCGTCCATGACGGGCGTCGCCGCCGCCCGGTGGTCGAGCAGCACCTGGCCGACGAGGTGCGAGGCGATCTCGTCGACGACGTCCCACCAGGCCCCGGTGCGGACGAGCTGCTCGAGCAGCGGCAGCAGGTCGGAGTCGAGCCAGGCGCGGTAGGCCCGGTGTCGCAGGAGGGCGATCGCGGCGTACCACTCCTCCCGGTGCTCGGCGTCCTCCCAGAGCTCGAGCACCGCCGCCTCCCACTGGGCCCGGTCGACGAAGCGGTGCTCGACCAGGAGTGGGCGCAGCAGTGCCTTGAGTGCCGGTGCCCCCAGGCCGACGTAGGGCAGCTCGGACTTCATGTAGGCCTGTTGCTGTGCAGCCCGCTCCGGGTCGCCGGCCCCGGCGAGGGCCGCCCGCACCGCACCGACGTACGTCACCGGCGGTCCCTCGCCTCACCCCGCATGCCGCCATCCTGTCAGGGACGGGCCTCGTAGACGTGGTTGAACGGCGTCTCGGCCACCCTCCGGAAGCGGGTGAACCCGGCGTCGGAGACGACCTGTCGGATCGCCGCCTCTCCTGCCTGCGCCCCCAGGGCGTAGCCGCCCGACTGGGACATCGCGTTCGGCACGCAGAGGAAGGTGGAGAAGCCGTAGAACACGCGCCCGACGGGGTTGAGGTTGTCGGCGACCGTGTCGCCGGCGGCGGGCTCGACGATCATCCACGTGCCGTCAGGTGCCAGCGAGGCACGGATGTGCCGGGCGGCGCCCACGGGGTCGCCCATGTCGTGCAGGCAGTCGAACGTCGTCACCAGGTCGAGGTCGTGCTCGTCGAGGGACTGCGCGCCGGCGACGTCGAACCGCACCCGGTCGGCCACGCCGGCCTCGTCCGCCCGTTGCCGGGCGGCCTCGATGGAGGCGCGGTGGTAGTCGGAGCCGACGAAGGTGCTGGCCGGGAACGCCTGGGCCATCAGGACCGTCGAAGCACCGTGCCCGCACCCGAGGTCGGCGACCCGGGCCCCGCGTTCGAGCCGAGCTCCGACCCCGTCGAGGGCCGGGATCCACTCCGGGAGGAGGTGCATCAGGTACCCCGGCCGGAAGAAGCGCTCGCAGCCGGTGAACACGTCGTGGTCGTGCTCGTGCCAGCCGTAGCCCGCGCCGGTCCGGAAGGCGTGCTCGATCTCGGGGAGCGCCTTCAGCGCGCCCAGCGCCAGCTCGAAGGCGCCCGGCAGGAACACCGGACCGGTCGGGTCGGTGAGGGCGAACGCCTTCTCCGGGGTCATCGACCAGGTGCCGGTCGCCGCGTCGTGCTCGACGTACCCGCCCGCTGCCTGGCCCCGGAGCCACTCCTCGACGTAGCGGGGGTCGGTGCCCGTGGTGGCAGCGAGGGTCCGCGCGTCGGTCGGGCCGGCCGCCAGCGCGCGGTAGAGGCCGAGCCGTTCGCCGAGCAGCACGTTGCCGGCGCCCACCGTGGCGCCGAGGTCGCCGACGAAGGCGCCGACGAAGCCCATCAGCTCGTCCATGTCGATGGCGGGTGCCGAGGTCGTCTCTTCGGTGGTGGTCATGTAGGTCTCCCTCTACGTGGCATCCCGGGTGGATGCTGTTCGGTGAGGATGCGCGGGACCGGTTGCGGTGCGATTGCAACCGCGCTGCAACCGTCCGACGGCATCGTCGGCGGCACGGGACGGGAGGACCTCTGATGCGAGCACGGGAGCCGGACAGCGAGGGGAACGTCGAGGTCGACGGCGTACGCCTGGCGTGGGAGTCCTTCAACGACGACGCCGCGACGACCGTGGTGTTCGTGCCGATCGACACGTGCATCAACAGCCGAGCGTGGAAGGGCCAGGTGCCCTACCTCGCGCAGCACTTCCGGGTCGTGGCGATCGACCCACCGGGCAACGGGCGGTCAGGGCGCTCGCTGGACCCGGACGCCTACGGCGACCTGGCGAGCGTCGAGCAGACGCTCTCGGTGATGGACCACCTCGGCATCGACCGTGCCGTCCTCGTCGGTGTCTGCGTGAGCGCGTGGCAGGCGCTGCTCACCGCGGCGCTGCACCCCGACCGCGTGCTGGCGGTCGCGGCCGTCGCCCCGTGGGTGCGCGACACGACGCCGCCGTTCGACGTACGCCTGGAGGCGGCGCTGCACTTCGACGAGAAGCTCGATGACTACTCGGGCTGGAGGGGCAGCAACCGGCACTACTGGCCCGAGCACTGGCCCGAGTACGCCGCGTTCTTCTTCGACCAGATGCTCCCCGAGCCCCACTCGACGAAGCAGCTCGAGGATGTCGTCGCCTTCACGCGCCAGACGACCGGCGCTGTGATGCTCGCCGACCACGAGGCTCCCCGCTTCCCCGACACCGCCGACGAGGCCGAGCGGCTCCTGCGCGGCATCTCCGCTCCGGTGCTGGTCGTGCAGGGGACGGCCGACCTCTGCCAGCCGCAGGGACGCGGCCAGACCGTCGTGGAGTGGACCGGTGCCGAGCACCTCGTGCTCGAGGGGTCCGGGCACCTGCCGATGGCGCGCCACCCGGTCGTCGTCAACCGCGCGATCAAGACGCTCGTGGACCGCGCGGCGGGCACACCTCCGGTGCCGCGGCCGCGACGCAACGACCGTCGACGGCCGCGGGTGCTCTACCTGTCGTCGCCGATCGGGCTCGGCCACGTCCGGCGCGACCTGGCCGTCGCCGACGCGATGCGCGAGCTGCGCCCGGACCTGGAGGTCGAGTGGCTCACCCAGTCACCCGTGGCGGAGTTCCTCGAGCAGCGCGGGGAGGTGGTGCACCCTGCCTCGCGCCTGCTGGCCAGCGAGTCGGGGCACTTCGAGGCGGAGTCCGGCGAGCACGACCTCCACGCCTTCGACGCCGTACGCCGCATGGACGAGGTGCTGGTCAACAACTTCATGGTGTTCGACGACCTCGTGGAGCGCGAGGCCTACGACCTCTGGGTCGGGGACGAGGCCTGGGACCTGGACCACTTCCTGCACGAGCACCCCGAGCTCAAGCGTGCACCGTTCGTCTGGATGACCGACTTCGTCGGCTGGGTGCCGATGCCCGACGGGGGCGAGCGGGAGGCGTTCCTGGCCGCGGACCTCAACGCCGAGATGGTCGAGCACGTGGCCCGCACGCCGTCCCTGCGGGACCGGGCGGTCTTCGTCGGGGACCCGGACGACGTGGTGGACCTGCCGCTGGGCCCGGGGTTGCCGACGGCACGGGCCTGGACCGAGGAGCACTACGACTTCGCGGGCTACGTGATGGGCGAGCGGCCGGACCCCCAGCGCCGCGGGGAGGTGCGTGCGCGGTTCGGCTGGGCCGAGGACGAGGTCGTGTGCGTGGTGTCGGTCGGGGGCTCGGGCGTCGGCCACCACCTGCTCCGGCGGGTCGCGGCGGCGTACGCCCCTGCGCGGGAGCGGGTGCCCGGGCTGCGCATGGTCGTGGTCGCCGGGCCACGCATCGACCCGGAGGCGCTCGACGTGCCGCCCGGCGTGGAGGTGCACGGGTTCGTGCCCGACCTCGACCTGCACCACGCGGCCTGCGACGTCGCCGTGGTGCAGGGCGGGCTCAGCACCACGATGGAGCTCACCGCGGCAGGCAGGCCGTTCCTCTACGTCCCCCTGGGGCACCACTTCGAGCAGCAGGTCCACGTGCGGCACCGGCTCGACCGGCACCGCGCCGGACGAGCCCTCGCCTACGCCGACGCCCACCCCGACCGGATCGCCGACGAGCTGGCGGCCAGCCTCGCGCAGCCCGTGGACTACCTGCGCGTGCCCTCCGACGGGGCCGCTCGGGCCGCCCGGTTGGCGCTGGAGGCGCTCTGACCCGGCGTCCCTGGCACCGTCTCCTCGACCTGCCGGCGCACGGCGGGCCACGACGCGGTCGTCGCCGACCGCAGCGGTGCGACCAGCCGGGCGGCGTGGTCGTCATCGCCCCGCGCGGCGGCGGCGCCCGCCAGGAGGAGGTAGGCGTCGGCGCCCAGCACCCACGCCAGACCGGGCGGGCAGTCCACCTGCGACAGCGCGTCAGCCGCGGCAGACGCCTGCTCGCCGGTGACGGCCGCGAGGGCGGCGGCACACAGGAGCCGCCCCGGTCGCGCCGTGCCGCTGCGTGCGGCCAGCCCGGCCCGGGCGACCGCCGCAGCCTCCCCCGCCTCACCCGCGCGGACCAACGTCGCCGCCAGCAGCCCGGCGGCCCAGGAGTGCCACCAGGGGTGGTCGACGGCCGACGTGTCCTCGACCGCCCGGCGGCCGAGGCGGACCGCGTCGTCCAGGTCGCCCGCCAGACGGGCGAGCCAGCCGTCGTACGCCCGGATGTAGCCGGCGTAGGCGGGAAAGCCGCTCCGTCGGTTGAGGTCGAGCGCGTGTGCCACCCGGTCCCGAGCCTCGTCCCACCGGTCGTGCGCCGCCGGGACCACCGCGGACTCGAAGACCACCCACTGGAGCAGCCACGCATCGTGCCGGGCCCGCACGAGCGGCTCGAGCTCGGCCACGACCGGCGCCAGGGCGTCGGCCTCCCCGAGGTACCACGCCACCGTCTTCGCGCCGTCGAGGGCCAGCACCACACCGTCCTCCGACCCCGCCGCACGGGCTCGGGCAAGGGCTCGGTCGGCGCGCCGGCGGGCGTCGGCCAGCCGGAGCCGGCTGGCCTCCAGAACGGTCAACCGGGTCGCGAAGTCGGCCTCTGCCCTCCGGTCACCGAGGTCGGCAGCGATCCGGACGCCGTCCTCGAGGGGCCCGAGGAGCTCGTCCGCCGCGAGCTGGGCGCCGATCGCGACATCGCCCCCGCGGGCGCGCAGCGCGGCGAGCTCGAGCCGGCGCTCCCCGCTGCGGCGGGCCCACGCGAGGGCCGCGTCGATGTCCTCGATCGCCGCCTGCCACCGCATGGCTGCCTCGTGGACCCGGCCCCGCACGAGCAGCGCCCGTGCGCGGGTCTCGCCCGCCAGCGCGTCGACCGCGAGGCACCGCTCCACCAGGGTCCGGGCGTCCTCCACCGCCGCCCGGCGCAGCGCCTCCTCGGCAGCGACGAGCCAGCCACGGGCCGCGCGGGCGTCGTCGCCGACGGCGTGGGCATGGCCGGCCATCACCTCGGGCCGATCGCCCGTGAGGTCGGCCGCTCGGCGGTGGTAGGCCGTGGCGACCGCAGGCGGCAGGGCGGCGTACACGCACTCCTGGAAGAGATCGTTGGCGAACTCGTAGACGGCACCGCTGCGCACGAACAGCCCGCCGCGGACGAGCTCCTCGGCGTGGCGGGTGGCACCGACCTCCGACTGCTCGGTGAGCCCGGCCAGCAGACGCGGGTCGAGCCGGCGCCGGAGGACGGCACCGGCCTCGACCACCGACCGCGTCTCGCCGGCGAGCCGGTCGATGCGGGCGAGCACGGCCGCCGACAACGACGCCGGCACCCCGGTATCACCGTCCGCCAGTGCCCGCAGGCACTCCACCACGCTCAGGGTGTGTCCGGCCGTGCGGTCCATGACCTGTCCCCCGAGCGGCGAGAGCCCGGCCGCCGCCGCGAGCGATGCGACGGAGTCGGGGTCGAGCGGACCGAGCGGCACCCGGCGCACCCGGTCCCCCAGACGCCCGACGACCGACACGTCCTCGCTGCGGACGGCGCCGACCACCAGGACCCGCGACCCGCCGAGTCGTCGCGAGAGGTATCCGAGCAGGTCGAGCGTCGCGGCGCCGGCGTCCTGCAGGTCGTCGAGGACGAGGACCAGTGGCCGGCCCGCGGCGAGTCGGCGGAGCGCGGCGAGCACGGCGTCGTACGTCGCGCGCCGCTGCAGGTCGCGGTCCGCCGGTGGCGCCGGCGCGTTGCGCAGGACCGGCCCGAAGTCGGGCAGCAGCGACGCCCAGGCGCCCTCGTGGTCCCGCAGCACGGCTTCGAGCGCGCCACGCGACAGCCCGGCGAGGCCGGGGCGAATGGCGTCCACGAACGGCTGGATGAACAGCGACCTCTCCGCCGGGTGGCACCGCCCGCGCAGCACCTGGCCGCCGGTGGCGGTGACCCACTCGGCGACCGCGTCGAGGAGGCGCGTCTTCCCGATGCCGCCCTCCCCCACGACCAGCACCGGGTCCACGTCGTCGCCCGCGACCGCCGAGCTCCACGCGTCGCGGAGGACGGCGAGCTGCGCGCCCCTGCCCACGAGCTCCCCGCGACGAGCGTCCGCTGGGAGGCGGGGTGCGGCCTCGTCGGCCGTGGTCGGTCCCGGCTGACGGAGCAGGGTGAGCTGCAGGTCGGTCGAGGCGCGGTCGGGCTCGGTGCCGAGGTCGTCGCGCAGTGCCCGCGCCATTCGGTCGTACGCCGCGAGCGCAGCGGCGACCTGCCCGTCCGCAGCGAGCGCCCGCATGAGGTCGCGGACCGCGCGCTCGTCGTACGGGTCGGGCGCCGTGCCGGCCGACGCCACCGGGACCGCCCTCGCCGGGTCGATGCGGAGGAGCGCTGCCACCCGCTGGTGACGCGCGTCCCGACGCAGCGCATCGGCCTCGCGCCGCACCTCGAGGACCCAGTCGTCGTCGTCCTCGTCCGGCAGGGCCGGTCCGGCACCGAGCAGGTCCTGGGCCGCGGCGGCCGCGGCCTCGGCGAGTGCGTGCTCGCCGGCGGCGGACCGGCCGACGGCCTGCACGCACCACTGGCGGGCCTCCTCCAGGTCCAGGGACCACGCACCGCCCAGGACGTACGCCCCCGGCAGTCCGGCGACGAGGTCCGGGCCGACCGTGCGCCGCAGACGGCTGACCAGTGTCGCGACGTTGGCCGCAGGGTCGGCGGGCGGCTGGTCGGGCCACAGCGCCTCGACGATGCGCTCGGTCGTCACCGGGGCACCGCGCGCGGAGGCGAGGAGGGCGAGCAGGGTGCGCGCCTTGCGACTGCCCAGCGCGTTGCTCGTGAGCGTGCCCCTCTGCACGTCCACGGCCAAGGTGGACGACAGGCGCAGCCGCACCACCCCGTCGTACGTGCTCACGAGCCGAGTATCCGCCTCGCTGACCGGGCAGGACAGGACCGGACGTCCGAAGGCCTGGTCCCGCGACTCAACCCACGAGTCTCTCGCGCAGGTGCTCCAGCTGACGAGCAGGGTCGGAGGTGAGCCCGCCGTGGACCGGACCGGGCTGGAGCACGGTGCTGCGGGGCGCCTTGAGGAACCCGAACCGCTGGCCCAGCGACTGGCGCGCGGCCTCGCCCGCTCGCTCGTCCCCGCGGCACACCCGGTCGGTGAAGTCGAGGGCGTCGCACACCTGGTCGACGTCGATGCCGGGGTGCAGGGCGCGCAGCCGTTCGGCGTCGACCGACCACGCCACGTCGAGGAAGTCGGCAGCTTGGCAGTGCAGCACGACACCGACGTTGAGGAACTCCTCGCGCTCAGGCCTCGGCACGCAGCGGAGCACGACGTACTGGTAGGCCATCCGGGTGGCGGTCATCGCGCCACCTCCGGCAACCACTGGCGGGTGCCGAGGCGCGCGACCAGGAAGTCGACGTACGCCACTCGCAGGGCGTCGGCCGTCTCCGCGCCGGGCACGGGCTCGAGCCACACGTCGGGGACCCCGGCCAGCACCTCGACGAAGGCCTCACGGTCGAGCGCTGCCGCGATCTCGTCGTCGAGCTCACGGGCCCGACGTGCGCACGTCTCGAAGACGTGCCCACCGACGTCCCACGCCTGCGCCGCGAACTTCGCGGGCTCGGTGACACCGGAGCGCCAGCCGTGGTGGAAGTAGAGGGACGCACCGTGGTCGATGACCCACAGGTCGCCGTGCCAGAGCAGCAGGTTGGGGTTGCGCCACGACCGGTCGACGTTGGCGGTGAACGCGTCGAGCCACAGCACGCGGGCACCCTCGTCGTCCGCCGCGCTCACCTGTCCGTCGACGCCGAACGAGCCGGGGAGGAAGTCGATGCCGAGGTTGGGACCGACGCTCGCATTGAGCAGGTCCTGCACCTCCTCGTCCGCCTCGTAGCGGGCGAGCTCGGGGTCGAGGTCGAGGACGACGAGGCGCGGGGTGCGCAGGCCGAGTCGCGTGGCGAGGGCGCTCACGATGACCTCCGCGACCAGCACCTTGGCGCCCTGCCCGGCCCCGCGGAACTTGCAGACATAGGTGCCGAGGTCGTCACCCTCCACCACGCCGGGCAGGCTGCCGCCCTCGCGGAGCGGGGTGACGTAGCGGGTGACCGTGACGCTGGGCAGTCCGGTGGAGCTCACTGGACCGGGTCCTCCTCGGCGAGGCGCTCGGTCTCGGCCGTCACGTCGAAGTCGGCGGTCGGCCACTGCAGGTCGAGGCCACGCAAGGTGTCGAGGAGCAGCTGTCCGACAGCGAGGTTGCGGAACCACTTCTTGTCCGACGGCACCACGTGCCACGGCGCGACGTCGGTGCTGGTGCGCTCGAGCGCGATCTCGTACGCCTCACGGTAGGCGGGCCACAACGCGCGCTCGTCGAGGTCACCGGGGTTGTACTTCCAGTGCTTCTCCGGGTTGGCGAGCCGCTCGGCCAGGCGGGCCTTCTGCTCGTCGGCACTGATGTGCAGCATGCACTTGATGATCGAGAACCCCTCGGCGACGAGCCGGGCCTCGAAGTCGTTGATCGCGCCGTAGCGGCGCTCGATCTCGTCGGCGTCGGCGAAGCCCCGGACCCGGGCGATGAGGACGTCCTCGTAGTGCGAGCGGTCGAAGACCCCGACGTAGCCGGCCCCCGGCAGGCCCTTCTCGATGCGCCAGAGGAAGTCGTGTCGCTTCTCCTCCTCGGTGGGCGCCTTGAAGCTGGTGATCCGGACACCCTGGGGGTCGACGAGCCCGATCGTGTGCCGCAGCACCCCGCCCTTGCCGCTGGTGTCCATGCCCTGGAGCACGAGCAGCACGCGGCGCTCGGAGCCGACCGTCCGCTCCGCCCAGAGCCGCTCCTGCAGGTCGGCCAGCTCCGCGCCCATGCCGGCGAGAGCGGCCGTCCCGTCGGCCTTGTCGCCGTCGAAGCCCGGTGCCGCGTCGGTCTCGATCGCGGTCAGGTCCACCGGTCCCGCCGGCACGCGCAGGTGGGCGGCGATGTCGTCCGTCATGGGCACATCATGGCGCACCTGGCGGTTCGGCCCGGCCGAGGACGCGGCGCACGTCGAGGGTGCAACCGACGACCGTCGCGGTCGTGCCGTCGCGCTGCGGCTCGTCGAACCGCGTGCCCCGGCTGAACCCGGCCTTGTCGAGGATCCGCAGCGACGCCGCGTTGGCGTGGTGGGGTGCGGCGTGGTCGACGCCGATGGCGTCGGGGTCCGGAGCGAGGAGGGCGAACCCGGGGTAGTCACGGATCCGGTAGTCCTGGACGAAGCCGACGGACCGACCGTTGACCTCGACCACCCACATGCGGGTCGGCGTCATACCGTCGATCCGAGGACCGTACGACCTCGTCACCCGGTCGACGGTGGGCTCCCCGTCGTTGTGCCACCACCGCTGGACGTGCGGCGCCTGCAGCCATCGGGTCAGCGCCGGGAGGTCGCCGTGCGTCATCCCCCGCAGGTCGACCCGCAGGTCGGGCTCGACGAGGAAGCGCAAGGTGTCACCGGAGAGGTCGTCGGCGACCGGCTCGCCGTCGGTCGCCGCCGCGAGACGGATCGCGGCCTCTGCCCACGGCTCTCCCTCCTGCACGGTGCCGGCCAGCTCCCGGCCCCCGTGGCGTACGACGACGCGGCGGGGCGCCGCCGCGCCGGTCCCCGGCACGTCAGTGGGCGAGCGCGTCGGGGTCGATGACCGGCGGGAGGACCGACCACGGGAAGTCGATCCACCGCTCGGTGCTGCGCCAGGAGTAGTCGGGCCTGATGACGGACTGGGGCTTCTCGTAGATCACCACCGTCCGAGCCTCGGCCACGTGACCCTCGCAGAATGCGTGCACGAGCTCGAGCGTCCGACCGGTGTCGGCGACGTCGTCGGCGACGAGCACCTTCAGCCCCGACAGGTCGACCGCCGCCGGCGTGGGCGGCAGCATGATCGGGACGTCGAGGCGCTGGTCGACGCCGGTGTAGAACTCGACGTTGACGACAGAGATGTTCTTGACCGCCAGGGCGTAGCCCAACCCCATGCCCAGGGCGAGTCCACCTCGCGCGATCGCCAGGATCATGTCCGGGCGGAATCCCGAGTCGGCCACCTCCTGCGCCAGCTCGCGGGTGGCGGTGCCGAAGAGGTCGTAGGTGAGGACCTCGCGCTCGCTGCTCACGGGTCCATCCCACCAGAGCGCGGTGCTCGCGGGGAAGGGTGCCCGGTCCGCCCCCGTGCCGGACCGTTGCGGGGTGCAGCTGACGGTCGACGGCCGATCGGACCGGGACGCCTCAGAAGTCCGGGTGCGGCTCGTCGTCCTCGGCCTCACCGAGCGCCTCGCGGACGACGGCGAACGCCAGGCCGGCGGGATAGCCCTTGCGGGCGAGCATCCCGGCCAGGCGACGGGTGGCCACCTGGTGGTCGAGGCCGCGCATCGAGCGCAGCTTCTTGTCGACCAGCGCGCGGGCTGCCGCGCGCTGGTCGCCCTCGTCGATCTGCTCCAGCGCGGTCTTGGCGTCCTCGTCGTCGATGCCCTTGCGGCGCAGCTCCTGGGCCAGCGCCCGGGGCGCCAGGCCGCGGCTGCGGTGCCGGCTCTCCACCCACTGGCGGGCGTAGGCGGCGTCGTCGATCAGGCCGACCTCGGTGAAGCGGTCGAGCAGCTGGGCTGCCAGCTCATCGGGGACTCCCCGCTTGGCGAGCTTGTCGGCCAGCTCCTGCCGCGAGCGGGCCTGCCCGGTCAGCGTGTCGAGCAGGATCTTGCGCGCCACCGCCTCCGGGTCGGCCTCGACCTCCGCGGCCGCCGCCTCCTCGCGGGCGACCCTGGCCGCCTCCCGCTCCTCCCACGTCCGGGTGCGACCACGTCCGCCCGTGCGGCCCTTGCCACCCGTGCGGCCCTCGCGCCGGCCGGCGTCGCCGCGTCGACTGCGACCACCCGCTGGCGGCGTCGCCTCCGGCCTGGGCGGGGCGTCCCCCACCCAGGCCTGCACCCCGAGCCCGACGTCACCGACCCAGTCGGGCGCCGGGCGGGACTCGCGGTCAGAAGTCATTGACCCCGATGGGCTCGTCGCTCAGCTCGTCACCGGGCTTGTCGACGGCCGGAGTCACGCCCAGCTTCTCGAGGATGAGCTTCTCGATCTCGTTGGCGAGGTCGGGGTTGTCGCGCAGGAAGTTGCGCGAGTTCTCCTTGCCCTGGCCGAGCTGGTCGCCCTCGTAGGTGTACCAGGCACCGGCCTTGCGGATCAGGCCTGCCTCGACGCCCACGTCGATGAGGCCGCCCTCACGACTGATGCCCTTGCCGTACATGATGTCGAACTCGGCCTGCTTGAACGGCGGGGCCACCTTGTTCTTCACGACCTTGACCCGGGTGCGGTTGCCGACCATGTCGGTGCCGTCCTTGAGGGTCTCGATGCGACGCACGTCGAGGCGCACCGAGGAGTAGAACTTCAGCGCGCGACCACCGGTCGTGGTCTCCGGGGAGCCGAACATCACGCCGATCTTCTCGCGCAGCTGGTTGATGAAGATCGCGGTGGTGCCGGAGTTGTTGAGGGCACCGGTCATCTTGCGCAGCGCCTGGCTCATCAGGCGGGCCTGGAGTCCGACGTGGCTGTCGCCCATCTCGCCCTCGATCTCGGCGCGGGGCACGAGCGCGGCCACCGAGTCGATGACGATCAGCGACAGCGCACCGGAGCGGATCAGCATGTCAGCGATCTCGAGCGCCTGCTCACCGGAGTCGGGCTGGGACACCAGGAGCGCGTCGGTGTCGACGCCGAGGGCCTTGGCGTAGTCGGGGTCGAGCGCGTGCTCGGCGTCGATGAAGGCGACGATGCCGCCGGCGGCCTGCGCGCTCGCCACCGCGTGGAGGGCGACCGTGGTCTTTCCGGAGGACTCCGGACCGTAGATCTCCACGACACGCCCGCGCGGCAGGCCGCCCAGGCCGAGGGCCACGTCGAGGGCGATCGAGCCCGTGGGGATCACCTCGAGCGGGGCCCGCGTCTCGTCGCCCAGTCGCATGACCGAGCCCTTGCCGAACTGCTTCTCCACCTGTGCGAGCGCGGCGTCGAGGGCCTTCTCGCGGTCTGCACCAGCCATTGCTGTGTCCCGTCTTGTCGTCGTGTCGTGTGAGGTACGTCTGCGACGCTAGGGCGAGCCACCGACAGTCCCTGATCAGGACGGTCGAACGCTGTGGACAACCTCGCCCCTCGTCGTACCTGTGGACGAACAGTAGCCCGAACAGGTGTTCGACGCCCGCTCCTCGCCCGGCGTGTCGGCGCCCGGTCCCGGACGCTCCCGGACCGTCCCGGACCGGTGCGGCCGGGCTCAGGAGTGGCGGCGGGTGACCGTGCCGGCGACCACGACCGCCCCGGCCAGCAGCGCGGCGAACATGGCCAGCGCGGGATAGCCCAGCCAGCCGACGATCACCCCGGCGAGGGCCCCTCCCCCCGCGGCGGTGAGGGCCATCGCCATGTCGGAGGTGCCCTGCACGTCGGTGCGGGCGTCGAGGGGCGTGCGGTCGGCGATGACCGTGGACGCGGCGACGGTGGCGCAGGACCAGCCGAGGCCGAGGAGGAAGAGCCCCGCGAAGATCTGCCACGAGGTCCCCTGCGGGGAGAGTCCGCACAGCGCGAGCGAGACGAGCAGGACCACGCCGCCGGTGACCAGGACGCCGCTGCGGCCGAAGCGGTCGGCCGCCCAGCCGACGACGGGCGAGAAGGCGAACATGCCGAGCACGTGCACCGAGATGACGAAGCCGATGATCTCGAGATGGGCACCGCCGTGCTCCATGTGGAGCGGCGTCATGATCATCACGGTCACCATCGCCGCGTGCGCGCAGGCCAGGGCCACCACGGCGGCACCGACGGCCGGTACGTCGCGCACGACGGCGACGAAGCGGCCCCATGACCGGCCATGGGGCTCAGGCCGAGTGCCGGGCGTGACGCCGGCGGTCTCCTGCGCGAGGAGGAGCGGGTCGGGCCGCAGGCGCCACCACAGCCAGGCGGCCGCCACGACCAGCACCACGGCGCCGATGGCGAAGCCGCCGGTCAGCTCGGGCACGCCCATCGAGCGCGCCACGGCGGCGCCGGCGCCGGTGAGGTTCGGACCGGCGACGGCACCGACGGTCGTGGCCCACACCACGACCGACAGCGCTCGGGCACGGTGCTCCTCGGGCGCGAGGTCGGTGGCGGCGTAGCGGGAGCCGTTGTTGACGGCCGTGGTCGCGCCCAGCATCACGGCGCCGATGAGCAGCACCGTCATCGAGTCGACGACGCCGGCGACGACGGCCAGGACCGCACCGGTCGCCCCGATCAGGTAGCCGGCGACCAGGCCGACGCGTCGGCCGCGGCGCCGCATCACGTGCGCGAGACCGTAGGCCGCCGCTGCCGTGCCGAGGACCTGGAAGGTCTGCGCGAGCCCGGCCATGGTCTCGCTGCCGGAGATGTCACGTGCCAGCAGCGAGGCGGTCGCGACGCCGATGGTGACGCCGACGGCGCCGACCGCCTGGGAGACGACGAGGGTGCGGACCGTGCGGCGCTGGACGTCCGCGACGGTGGGTGCCGCGTGGGTCCTCGTGGTCATCGCTC
>DATIAJ010000360.1:0-2253 GCA_035458105.1 Nocardioides sp.
GGTGACCGCCCTCTGGCCGCAGGTCACAGGTCGTCGAGCGAGTCGGGTACGACGAGCGCGTCCGGGTCCTGGCGCACCGGGAGCTGCGCGAGCGCCGTACGCACGAGCGTGAGGCGGGCTGCGACCGCCACCTTTTGGCGCAGCCGGCCCACCCCGCTCTCACCGAGCGTCTGCTCCACGGCCTCCGTGATCTGGGCGTCGGTGAAGGTGGGCCGGGTGCCGGCGGGGACCTCGACGTCGGGCAGGGCCAGCAGCACCGGCAGCACCTGGCTGCCGACCGCCTCCAGCAGGTGGTAGCGGTCGATCTTGCTCATCGACTCCCACGCCGCCTCGCCCTTGGCGCGGCGGCCGACCTTGCCGCCGGCCACGATCTTGGCGGCAGCAGTGACGGCGACGGTCAGCTCGTGCTCGGTGAAGCGCATGGCTCCAGTGTGCCCCGAGCTCCACTGCTCGTCGCCACACGTCTCCACGACGGCGCTGGTGGCGTAAACGCACGGCAGGTGGCCGCCGCGCCACCACGACGGGTGCCTGCTGGGCCCTCTCGTGCGTCCGCGCCCAGCTGAGCTGGAGGCAGGCGAGCCCGGTTGGGGAACGAGAAGCTCGACGCATCGGCGTGACGATCTGCCACCTCGGCACCACCAACCCGCGACACACCACCGATCGAAGGAGGCCCCCATGGCCACCGCAGCCACGGCCAGGAACACTCCTCAGGACATCGCCGGCAAGCCCAAGCCCGAGAAGTGAGGAGACCCCGCATGCGCCTGCCCGACCTGACCCCTGCCGAGCTGGACGAGGCCCAGCGCGCCCTGCGCGAGCGGATCGTCGGTGGACCTCGCGGCAGCGCTCCGCAGCACTTCCCCCTGGAGCGCGGGGACGGCTCGCTGACCGGCCCCTTCGGGGTCATGCTCCACGAGCCGGCGCTCGGCGCACCGCTGCAGGAGCTCGGCTCCGCGATCCGCTTCGCGACCGGCCTCAGCGCCCGCACGCGGGAGATCGCCATCCTCGCCGTCGCCGCCGCGACCGGCAGCGCGTTCGAGGCGTACGCCCACGCGCGCGTCGGCCGGGCGGTCGGGCTCACCGAGGACGAGCTGGCCGCGCTCGCGGACGGCACCTTCACCTCCACCGACCCCCTCGAGCACGCCGCGCACGCGTTCTGCCGGCGCCTGGTGGCCGACGCGGGCCCGGGCGCGCACCTCGACGACGAGGCCTACGCCGCGTACGCCGCCGCGCTGGGCACCAGCACGATGACCGAGCTCGTCGTGCTGGTCGGCTACTACCGAACCCTGGCCGACCTGCTCGCCGTGTACGACGTGGGCGTGCCCGGCGATCAGTAGTGGGCGGTCATCACGTGCTTGATGCGGGTGTAGTCGTCGAAGCCGTAGCCGGACAGGTCCTTGCCGTAGCCCGACGCCCCGAACCCGCCGTGCGGCATCTCGGAGACGAACGGGATGTGGGTGTTCACCCACACGCAGCCGAAGTCGAGCTCGCGGGTGAGCCGGTCGGCGACCCCGACGTCGCGGGTCCACACGCTCGCGGCCAGGCCGTAGGGCACGCCGTTGGCCATCGCGACCGCGTCGGCCTCGTCGTCGTACGACTGCACGGTCAGCACCGGGCCGAAGACCTCCTCCTGGACGATGCGGTCGTCCTGGCGTACGCCCGTGACGACGGTCGGCGCGAAGAAGAAGCCCGCCTCGCCGTGCCGGGCGCCGCCGGTGCGGACGGTGGCGTGGCCGGGCAGCTCGGCGAGGAACGCCTCGACCTTCGCGAGGTGGGTGGCGTTGTTGAGCGGGCCGTAGTCGGCGTCGGCGTCCGACGGCGGGCCGGGGCGGGTGCCCTCGGCCTCCTTGACGAGCAGGTCGACGAGCTCGTCGTGAACGCTCGCGTGCGCGACGACGCGCGTCGCGGCGGTGCAGTCCTGGCCGGCGTTGAAGTAGGCCGCCGCCGCGATCATCTCCGCCGCCCGCGGCAGGTCGGCGTCCGGCATCACGACCGCCGGCGCCTTGCCGCCGAGCTCGAGGTGCGCGCGCTTGAGGTTCTTCGCCGCCGACAGCGCGACCTCGGTGCCGGCGCGCACGGAGCCGGTGATCGCGACGAGGCCGGGGGTCGGGTGCTCGACGAGGTGGCGTCCGGTGGAGGCGTCGCCGTTGACGACGTTGAGCACGCCGGGCGGCAGGATCGCGCCGGCGATCTCGGCGAGCAGCACCGTCGAGCGCGGCGTGGTGTCACTGGGCTTGAGCACGATGGTGTTGCCGG
>DATIAJ010000361.1:0-4321 GCA_035458105.1 Nocardioides sp.
AGCGTCGACATCGTGGCGCGCAACATGACGATCACGTGCGCCCGGTGGGAGGACATCGCCTTCTCCAGCGAGTACTACCGCTCGGGCCAGAAGGTCATGGTGCGCCTCGGGGCCCGCACCGACAGCGGCGGCGAGATCACCGGCATCGGCGACCTGACCGGGCAGAAGGTCTGCGCGCCCAACGGCTCGACGAGCATGGACACGCTGCGCACCTTCGAGGGCGTCGAGGCGGTCGGCGCCAGCACCCACACCGGGTGCCTCGTGCTCTTCCAGCAGGGAGCCGTCGACGCGATCACGGGCGATGACACCGTGCTCGCCGGCCTGGCCGCCCAGGACCCCTTCGTCGAGGTCGTGCAGGGTCCGGCGTTCACGGCGGAGCCGTACGGGCTGGGGGTCAACCAGGACGACGTCGACTTCGCCCGCTTCGTCAACGGGGTGCTGGCGCAGATGCGGGCCGACGGCCGCTGGAAGGCCAGCTACGACACGTGGCTGGCCGAGGCCCTCGGCCCGGCGCCCCAGCCTCCGGCCGCGGTCTACGGGCGGACTCCGTGATCTCCATGGCCAGCAGCACCACCGCTCCGCCGGCGCCCGGCCGCCTCGGGCAGCCCCTGGTCGCGCAGGACGCCCTGCACTACCTGGCTGCCCTGGGGTCGTGGCGAGACGAGCGCAGGCGCGAGCTCGAGCTCATCGACGAGGCGGCCCTGGCGGCCCGCGACGGCTCGGCCCACACCGGTGACCTCCTGCTGTCGATGGCGCTGTGGAAGGCCGTGGCCGACCGCCACGACCTGTTGGTCGCGACGTGGGACTCCGGCCGGGTCGGGCCGGCCGAGCTCGAGCGCCTGTCCACGCTCGTGTGGGGGCGCCTGGACACCACGGTGACGCCCGGCCACGCGTCGGCGGCCGGCGCGCTGGCGGTCTCACTTCCCGAGGCCTGCCGCCTCAGCGACGCCCTCGCGGCATCCCTGCGGGCCCGGCTGGGCATCGACGCCTCCGAGGCCGACGTGCAGGCGCGTCTGCGGTCGCTGCGCGCCTCGGTGGAGCGGGTGCGCGACCTCGTCGACCGGGAACCGGCGACCGGCAGGGACGCTGCCGCCACCACCCTGGCCCGGCTCGACACCAGGGTCGGTGACGCCATGGCGCGGGCCCAGCGAGGCGCCGACGTCGGCGGCCTCCTCGGCCCCCTGGAGCAGGAGTGCGCCCGGGTCGAGCGCGACCTCATCGTCGGAGCCTCGACCCGCCGGGCCCGGGCTCACGACGAGGCACGCGCGGCGGCCCTGCGCACCGAGCTCGAGGCCCGCGGCGCGGCGGTTCGTGCCCTCGCGGCGCGCTGCGTGGCCGAGGTCGTGCCGGCCCCGCGCCTCGCGGTCCCCGACGTCGCGGCCCTCGGCCCGGTACCGAGCGAGCCGGCGGCGGTTGCCGCCTACCTCCTGCGGCTGGATGCCGTCGGTCGAGCCCTGACGATCGCCCAGAGCGCGTACGCCGGGGCCCTCGCCGAGCGCGACGAGCTGAGGGGGCGGCTCGGTGCCTACGTCGCCAAGGCCTCGATGGCTGGCACGAACACGTCCGACGGCAGGGCGCAGGACCTCGCAGAGCTCGCACGGCGCGCGACGAGCACCCTCGACGAAGCGCCGGCCGACCTCGTCCGGGCCCGCGCACTCGTCTCCGCGTACCAGGCGTACCTCGCCAGCACCGAGGCGCGCCCCGGTGGCGCGACCCACCCGACCCGGGGAGGAACCCCATGACGACGACGGCCTGCGCCGAGCCCGGGTGCACGGGCACCATCCTCGACGGCTACTGCGACGTGTGCGGCTCACCCGCACCCCAGAGCACGCCTGCGGGCGGCTCGGCCAGCGCCCCCTCGATCGCGACGATGCCGGCCGGGGTGGCCCAGAGCCCGTCGACGGTCTCGCGCGCCTCGAACCGCCTGGCGTCCACAGCCCTGGGCTCGGCGCGAGCAGGCGCCACCGGCACCTCTGTCACCCGTCGCGTCGGAACGTCGTCGACCCGGCTGCGCGGGGCCCGGCTGGGGGCGGGGCTGACGACGATCCCCTCGGTCGCGGCCGTCGACGCCGCGAAGGCCGTCCTGGCCAACCCCATGGTCCCCGAGGACCGGCGCAGCTGCCCCTCGTGCGGCTCGCCCGTCGGCCGCTCGCGCGACGGCCAGCCCGGGCGCACCGAGGGCTTCTGCCCGACCTGCCGCAACCCCTTCTCGTTCACCCCGAAGCTGCAGGCGGGCGACGTCGTGGGCGGTCAGTACGTCGTCGCGGGCGCGATCGCGCACGGCGGGCTCGGCTGGATCTACGCCGCCACGGACCGCAACGTCTCCGACCGGTGGGTCGTCCTCAAGGGTCTGCTCAACTCCGGCGACCCGGACGCGCTCGCCGCGGCCATCGCCGAGCGCCAGTTCCTCGCCCAGGTCGAGCACCCGCTCATCGTCGAGATCTACAACTTCGTGACCCACGAGGGCGCCGGCTACATCGTCATGGAGTACGTGGGCGGCACCTCGCTCAAGCAGCTGCTCAAGGAGCGGATGAGGCTCGCGGGCGGCCGCTACGACCCACTGCCCGTGGACCAGGCGATCGCCTTCGTCCTCGAGGTCCTGCCCGCGTTCTCCTACCTGCACGACCTCGACCTCGTGTACTGCGACTTCAAGCCCGACAACGTGATCCAGGTCGGCGACGCGGTCCGGCTCATCGACCTCGGTGGCGTGCGGCGCATCGACGACGCCGACTCGGCCATCTACGGCACGTTGGGCTACCAGGCGCCGGAGGTGGCCGAGGTCGGCCCGTCGGTGGCCTCGGACATCTACACGATCGGGCGCACGCTCATCGTGCTCGCGATGGAGTTCCGGGGTTACCAGAGCACCTACGTCACGACCCTGCCCCCGCTCGCCGACACGCCGCTCTTCCAGGAGTACGACTCGTTCTACCGGCTGTTGCTCAAGGCGTGCGCCCCCGACCCGGCTGACCGGTTCGCGTCCGCCGACGAGCTGCGCGTGCAGCTGCTCGGCGTGTTGCGTGAGGTCGTGGCCCAGCACCGCAAGGGGGCGGCGGAGCACTCGACGTCCTCGCTGCTCTTCGACGTCCCGACGGTCGCGGACGACTCGCTCAGCTGGCAGGACCTGCCCGGCCTGCGGGCCGACGAGGGCGACCCCCAGCTGTCGTGGCTGCGCACGGTGAGCATCGACGACCCGGCCCAGCGGCTCGCGGCCCTCGAGAACGCCCCGGAGGGCAGCCCGGAGGTGCTGCTCGCCCGCGCCCGCGCCGCGCTCGAGGCGGGCCGGGGAGAACGCGTCGAGGATGCCGTGCACACCCTCCTCGTGGACGACCCCTGGGAGTGGCGGGCCGTGTGGATGTCCGGTCTGCTCGCCCTGGCCCGCGGCCAGACGGCGCAGGCCCAGAGCGCCTTCAACGCCGTCTACGGCCAGGTGCCGGGTGAGCTCGCGCCCAAGCTGGCCCTGGCCTTCGCGTGCGAGAGCGGCGGCGAGGCCGACGTCGCGGAGTCGCTCTACACGGTGTGTGCCCGCACGGACGCCAACTACATCGCTCCGGCCGCCTTCGGGCTCGCCCGCATCCGCGCGGCACGGGGTGACGTCGCCGGAGCGGTGCGGGCCCTCGACCTCGTCCCCGGCACGAGCCGCGCGTTCACCCAGGCCCGCCGCCGCCGCGCCGGCCTGCTGGCTACGTCGGGAGGAGGTCTTCCGGCGCTCGCCCAGGCGCTGGACAGCATCGACAACCTGACCATCGACCCGGCCGACCGGGCTCGCTTCCGGGTGGACGTGCTGTCCGAGGCCCTCACCGTGGTGCAGGCCGACGGCGGCGACCCGATGGTCCGGCTCGGGGGCCACCCGGCATCCGAGCCCGCCCTGCGGGACGGGCTCGAGGCGGCGCTGCGCGAGCTCGCCGGTCACGCGGACAGCCGCGAGGAGAAGGTCGCCCTCGTCGACCGGGCCAACGGCGTGCGCCGGTGGACCCTGCGATGACCGACGCCGACCCGACGTGTCCCGCGTGCGGCGGGCACGTGACACCGGGGGAGCGGTTCTGCGAGGGCTGCGGTGCCGACCTCGGTGAACCTGCTCCCGAGACACCTCCCGTGCCCGAGGCGCCGCCACGGGCGGAGTGCAGCGCCGGCGCGTGCCGGTCCTGCGGCGGCGAGGTCGCCGACGACGGCTACTGCACCCAGTGCGGCACGGCAGCGGCCAGGCCCCGTGACCACTTCACGGAGCAGCCGGCGCCCTGGGTGGCGGCGGTGTGCGACCGCGGCATCCGCCACCACCGGAACGAGGATGCCGTCGCGCTGGCCGCCGCCACGTCCCCCGCCG
>DATIAJ010000362.1:0-6517 GCA_035458105.1 Nocardioides sp.
GCAGGCAGCGATCGAGGCCGCCCAGCGAGTGGTCGACGAGGTCTCCTCCTGGCAGTACAGCGCCGAGGACAGCACCATCGCCGACCAGCTCGACGAGGGCCTGGCGAAGGCGCAGGTGTCGGTGAGCGACGACGAGCGCACCCGCATCCTGGCCGAGATCGACGGGATGAAGGACGAGAAGTCGTCGGCTCCGCAGGTCAGGTCTGCGGCGCCGGTGGAGTGACGCCATGGACGTGCGCGGGCTCCTGACCGAGGGCTTCGGCCGCATCGCCGAGCTGTACGCCGACCTGGTGGCGGACCTCGACGAGACGACCCTCCACCACCGCCCGGGCGGCACCGGCAACCCGATCGGGTGGCTGCTGTGGCACCTGGCGCGCGTGCAGGACGACCACGTCGCGGACCTCGCCGGGCAGCCGCAGGTCTGGGAGCGGTTCCAGGACCGCTTCGGCCTGCCCAACGGCACCGACGACATCGGCTACGGCCACACCAGCGAGCAGGTGGACGCCCTACGCATCGAGGACCCGGCGCTGCTGGGCGAGTACCACCACGAGGTGACGCTCGCGACCGCGCGCTACCTGCAGACCGTCGACGAGGCGGAGCTCGAGCGGGAGGTCGACCAGCGGTGGGACCCGCCGGTCACCGCCGGCGTACGACTGGTGAGCATCCAAGGTGACTGTCTGCAGCATCTGGGGCAGGCTGCCTACGTGAAGGGACTTCTCGGGTCGCGCACGTCCTGAACGGGGGCGGTGTCGAGGCCAACCCTAACCCGACTAAGGTAGTCGAGTTAGTAGTCAAGGCCGAAAGGAATCACCATGCCCTCCTCCCTGCCCTCCTCCCACCGCCCGATCAGCATCGACCGTCGGGGCTTCATGGGGTTGGTGGGGGCCGCGGGGCTCGCGTACGCCGCCAGCTCCTGCGCCGGCCCCGGCTCGACCTCCGGTGGCGGTGGCGCCGCGCCCACGGGCGGGTCCGCGACCGACACCATCTCCTTCGCCCACTGGCGCGCGGAGGACCAGCAGGTGTTCGACACGATCATCTCCGGCTTCACCGGTTCCCACTCCGACGCCGGGGTGGAGCAGGACATCTCGCCGTCGCAGGACTACCAGTCCAGCGCGATCCAGCGGCTGCGCGGCGGTGAGGTCGGCGACGCCTTCACCGCCTTCCGCGGTGCTCAGTTCGAGGACATGGTCTCCGCCGGCCTCTTCGCCGAGCTCACCGACCAGGACTTCGTCTCCGCCTACAGCGAGCGCTTCGCGCCGGTCGGGCAGAAGGACGGCACGCAGTACGGCCTGCCCTACCAGGTCGTCTTCCTCATGCCGATCTACAACGTCGACCTCTTCGAGAAGGCCGGCATCTCCGAGCTGCCGCAGGACTGGGACGGCTTCCTCGCGCTCTGCGAGCAGCTGAGGTCCGCCGACGTCACCCCGATCGCCTGGCCCGGCGGTGACGCCGGCAACGCCGCCCAGCTCTTCAACTCGATGACGATGAACAACGCGCCCTCCGACGACTACTGCGCGAAGATCGAGGCGGGCGACTACAAGTGCACCGACGACTGGTTCCTCAAGACCCTGGGCCAGTACGCCGAGCTCGCGCCCTACATGCAGAAGAACGCCTCCGGCAGCGCGCCCGAGCCGCTCCAGCAGCTCTTCAACGAGCAGGGGGCCGGCATGCTCGCGACCGGCAGCTACCACATCGCCGCGACGCGCGCGCTGGGCGCGGAGTTCGCGATGGACGTGATCTCCCCGATCACCACGACCGCCGAGGAGGCGCGGTTCGAGGGCGTGCACAACGCGACGTTCATCCTCGGCGTCAACAGCGCCTCGGAGAAGCAGGAGACCGCCGTCGCCTGGCTCGAGCACCTCTCCGACCCCGAGGTCGCGGGTGAGTACGCCAACGGCACCGCGCAGCACGTGACCGTCGACGGTGTCGAGTACACCAACGCCGACCTCAAGCGCCTCGAGCCGTGGCTGTCGAAGAACACCGCCCTCGCCCCGCGCTACCAGTTCCTCGACCTCGACGTGGAGGCCGCGGTCCAGGCCGCGTGCGTCGCGGTCGTCGGCGGGCAGTCGCCGGACCAGGCGGCCGAGGAGGCCCAGAAGATCGTCGACGAGCAGATCGGATGAGGAAGCTGACCGGGCCGGGACGCCCCCACCCGGCCCTCTACCTCTTCCCCCTCCCCGCGGTCGTCCTCTACGTCGTCTTCTTCGTCATCCCGACGGTGCAGGCGGTGCAGTACGCCGCGACCGACTGGGACGGCTTCAGCCCCGACTACGAGAACGTCGGCGCGGACAACATCGTCAAGCTCGTCACCGGCGGCGACTCGCTCTTCACCAACGCGCTGGTCAACAACGTGCAGTTCCTGCTGGTCGTGGTGGTGGTGCAGACGCTCCTCTCGCTGGGGCTCGCGCTGATGCTGTTGCGCACCACCACGGTGTCGGTGTTCGTGCGCTCGGTCTACTTCCTGCCCGCGATCCTGTCGTCGGTGTCGGTCGCCTTCATCTGGCGCTTCGTGTACGACCCCAACGTGGGGCCGATCAACCAGGGCCTCGCGGCGATCGGGCTCGAGAACCTCCAGTCGGGGTTCCTCGGTGACCCCGACCAGGCCATCTACTGGGTCGCGATGACCCAGGTGTGGGCACACGCCGGGCAGCTGATGGTCATCTTCATCGCCGGCCTGCAGCAGATCCCCGAGGACCTCTACGAGGCTGCGCGGCTCGACGGCGCCGGACGGTGGCAGCAGTTCCGCCACGTCACGTGGCCGCTGGTCGCGCCGACCACGGCGATCGTCGTCGCCTACACGACCATCCAGTCGTTCAAGGCCTTCGACCTCATCCTCGGCCTCGGCGGCAACCCGCCGCGAGGCTCGCTCGACATCCTGTCCACCCGCATCTACACGACGTTCACCAACTCCGAGTTCGGCTACGCCGCGGCCCAGTCGCTGATCTTCATGGCGGTCATCCTCGCGGTGACCGTCCTCCAGCGTCGCGCGCTCAAGCTGACCCAGCGGGGGGTGTGAGGACCGCCATGACCGCCACCGTCAGCCGGCGGGTACTGCTCGTCGGCTACACCCTGCTCATCTTGCTGCCGCTCTCGCTCGTGCTCACCGGCAGCTTCAAGACCACGCCGGAGCTCTTCGACTCGCCGTTCGGGCTACCCGACTCGCTGAGCCTCGACAACTACCGCACGGTGCTCGGCGAGCAGGCGATGTCCACCGCCCTGCGCAACAGCGCACTCGTCACCGCGGGCGGGGTGACCCTCACGCTGGTGCTGGCCATCCTGGCGGCGTACGGCATCGCACGGATCCCGGGGTGGCGCGGCTGGGCGATCCACGGCTTCCTCGTGCTCGGCATGGCCGTGCCGGCGCAGGCCAACATGATCCCGCAGTACGTCCTCTTCGACCAGCTCGGCCTGCTCAACAGCCTGGTCGGCCTCGTGCTCATCGAGACGGTCGTGTGCCTGCCCGTCGCCGTCTTCATCCTCGCCGGCTTCATGCGCACCCTCCCGCCGGAGCTCTACGAGGCCTCCGCCCTCGACGGCGCCGGCCCCTGGCGGACGCTGCAGTCCGTCGTGCTGCCGCTGTCGCTGCCCTCCGTCGCGGCCACCGCGATCTTCCTCGTGGTGATCCAGTGGAACGACCTGCTCTACCCGCTGCTGTTCATCCAGACGCCGGAGAAGCGGACGCTGCCGCTCGCGCTGCTCGACTTCCAGGGGGAGTTCCTCACCAACTACCCGCTGCTGTTCACCGGCGTGCTGGTGGCCTCGACCCCGCTCGTGGTGGCCTACGTCTTCCTCCAGCGCTACTTCGTGGCCGGGCTGACCGCAGGCTCGGTGCGAGGCTGACAAGGTCACGATTTCACCCGCGATGCCCCACGAACGGCTCCGGGGGCACATACTCAGGGGTGATGACCACTCCGAGCGGCCGACGGCCGAAGCACCTCTCCAGCAGTCCGTTCAAGCCCGCCGCGGAGCCGGTGGTCGAGGTGTTCGAGGTCGGCGACCGCGTCACCCACGACCTCTACGGCCTCGGGCAGGTCACCCACGTCGACAGCCAGGCGGTGACCGCCGACTTCGGGTCGCAGTCCGTGCGGATCGCGCACCCCTACCCCAAGCTGCACCACCTCTGAGGCGCTGCCGCCCGTGTGGGCGGCTGCCTAGGGTGTCGGCATGACGACACGGTGGCTCTTCGGCGACCAGCTCGGACCGCACTTCGTCGACGACCACCGCGGCCCGTTGCTGATGGTCGAGTCGACCGGCGTCTTCCGTCGTCGGCGGTTCCACCGGGCCAAGGCCCACCTGGTGCTGAGCGCGATGCGGCACCGCGCCGCCGAGCTCGGCGACCGGCTGACCTACGTACAGGCGGAGACGTACGCCGAGGTGGTGCGTCAGCACGCCTCTGGGTCGGGCGACGTCGAGGTCGTGCACCCGACGTCGTACGCCGCCCTCGGGCTGGTCGAGCGGCTCGGCTGCACCGTGCTGCCGCCGCGCGGCTTCGCGACGGCGCGGGAGGACTTCGAGCGCTGGGCCGAGGGTCGCCGCGGCAAGCGGCTGCTGATGGAGGACTTCTACCGCCGGGCGCGGCAGGCACACGGCGTGCTCATGGACGGCGGTGAGCCGGCGGGCGGGCAGTGGAACTTCGACCACGACAACCGCCAGCCCCCGCCGAAGGGCGCCTCGACCTTGGGCGTCACCGAGCCCTGGTGGCCGGCCGAGGACGACATCGACGCGCAGGTGCGCGAGGACCTCGACCGCTGGGAGCGGGACGGTGAGGTGTCGTTCATCGGGCGCGACGGGCCGCGGATCTTCCCGGCCACGCGACGCCAGGCGCTGGCGGCGCTCGACCACTTCGTCGAGCACCGGCTGCCGGAGTTCGGGGCGCACGAGGACGCGATCCTCGAGGGCGACCCCTGGATGGCCCACAGTCTCGTCAGCGCGCCGATGAACCTCGGGCTGCTCGACCCGCTCGAGGTCGTCGAGCGGGCGGAGGAGGCGTACCGCAGCGGGGCCGCGCCGATCGAGAGCGTCGAGGGCTTCGTCCGGCAGGTCATCGGCTGGCGCGACTACGTCTGGCACGTCTACTGGCACATGGGCGACGGCTACCGCCGCTCGAACGGTCTGCGCGCCACCGAACGCATCCCGCAGTGGTTCGCCGAGCTCGACGGCGCCGCGACCGACGCCCGCTGCCTCTCGCACACCCTCGACCAGGTCGCCGAGCACGGCTGGGTGCACCACATCCCGCGGCTCATGGTGCTGGGGTCGTACGCCCTGCAGCGCGGGTGGGCGCCGACCCAGGTCACGGACTGGTTCCACCGTGCCTTCGTCGACGGCTACGACTGGGTGATGGTGCCCAACATCGTCGGGATGTCGCAGCACGCCGACGGCGGCCAGATGATGACGAAGCCCTACACGTCGGGCGGCGCCTACATCAACACGATGAGCGACCACTGCGGGTCGTGCCGCTTCGACCCGAAGGTGCGGGTGGGGGAGGACGCGTGCCCGTTCAGCGCGGGCTACTGGTGGTTCCTCGACCGGCACCGCGAGACGTTCGAGGGCAACCACCGGATGTCCCGCGCGGTGCGCGGGCTCGACCGGCTCAAGGACCTCGACGAGCTCGTCGAGCAGGAGGACGCGCGAGGCAACCGGGCGCCCTGAGGTCGTCCGTCGCTCTTCCGACATCGTCGGTCGACACCATGCAGGCAGTCCGTGGCTCGCGGCGACTGACTGAGCGTGGGACCTGGAGCCTGGCGCTCGAACTGCCTTCATGGTGCACGGATGTGCGCGTGGCCGCGGAGCAACGTAGGCAGTTCGCCGCGCGGGGCACCCGATCGAGCGCGGCGGGCGGTCACGGTGGTTCGAACTGCCTACGTTGGTGCGGGCTCGACCCTCGCCCTCAGCGGCAGGGGAGGGAGCCGAGGCGAGCGAGGCCCTCGCGGTCGCCGGGGCCGAGCTCGACCTGGCCGGTGTTGTCGGCGTACATCAGCTCCATCGGCTCGCTGACGTGCCCGAGCCCGACGACGTGCGCGACCTCGTGCAGCACGATCGCCTCCATCACCCGCGGCTGCTGCGCGACCGTGGTGGCGGTGAAGGCCTCGACGTCGAGCACGACGCCCCCGCTGACGAACCGGAGCCACCCGCCGCTGCCGCGCTCGGCGACGGCACCGCCCACGCCCGCGACCGTCCCGGCGAGGTCGGCGTACTCCCCGGCGTCGGCCCAGCCGATCACGACCGGGTCCGGGCGCCCGAACAGCTTCACCCCGCCCGGGAAGGGTCGGTCGTCGGTCTCGCCCTCGTCGGCGAACGCCAGCCCGGTCGCCGCGCTGGCGCGGTCGATGGCTCTCCTGATCAGCTCATCGCCGCCGGGCGGCCCGCCGGCCGGGTTGATCCGGTACCGGATCTCCTGGCACGGGTCCCAGCCGACGGGGTCCCTGCTCCCGGGCTGGGTCATGGCCCAGGTGAACGTCCCACCCCGCTGTACGACGCTCGGCGCCGGCAGCGGCCGCTCGGGCCCCAACCCCACCGC
>DATIAJ010000363.1:0-8876 GCA_035458105.1 Nocardioides sp.
CATGACGTCTTCGGCTGCGTCCTGTTCGCGGTCGTCCGTCTCCGCGGGTGAACGTCCGGAACTGCCGATGAGAGGTCATCGAAACCTCACGCGTCAGTCGCCCCTGATCGTGTGAGGATCAGCGTGTGGCCGATGACCTCATCACTCCGGAACAGATCAGTCAGGGTCGCGTCGTTCGGGACGAGGATCTGCCCGCCCTGGCTGTGCAGTGGCTCGTCGTGGGGTACGACTCACCGCTGCTTCGCGAACTCGCGGGGCTGACGCGACGCGAGGCCACGCAGGCACGCGAACTGCTCCCAAAGGTAGTTGCGGAACTCGGGCACCCGATCACCGCGAACGACTTCCCGTACGAGTACCTGCCTTGGCGCGGCTACTGGGAAGGGATCTGGTGGGCTGTGGACCGGATGGACAAGACCCACTCGCCGTACGCCTCCGCGCAGTACGTGTTGGAGATCCTGGGTGACGTTCCCGATCTCTGGAACCCGGGTCGTGCAGATGAGTTGATGCAGTTGCTTCACGAGTGGGACGAGAACCGTGCCGACCGCCCCGCCGTGGCCGACAGGATCCGCTCCCACCTGCGTTCTCTCCGGGAGACGGACGTTCCCCCGCTCAGCGCACGCGACTCGTGACCGGCCCCACAATGCGCGTATGGAGTTACCGCTCATGCCGCATTGAGGGCGGCTACGCTCGCCCGGATCTGCCGCGATCAGTGCGGTGGCCGTGGTGCACCTGTTGCGCCAGAGGCACCGCACAGCCGGACCTCGGACGACGCCATGAGTACTGCCAAGGTCAGAGCTGCCAAGCCTCATGACGTCCGGTCGTCCCCGGTCTCCCAGACCCGCACCCAGTCGACGTACATGTGCTGGGGCAACCGCTTCTCCTTGATCTTCGGGATCTCGTAGTTGGCCGAGATGAGGCTCAGGATCGGGAACTGCGGGACGGCGGAGATCTTGCCGTGCATGCGCCCGGTCTCCTTGCCGTCGATGCGGAAGACGAGCATGCGCGGCGTCCACTCCACCGAGAACACGTGGTAGTTCTTCGACCAGCCGTCGCGCCGGCCGGTGAGGAACGACCGGGAGTTCTCGATCCAGCCGCCCGAGGCGATCCGGCGCTTGCCCTCGTAGCGGTGCATGAAGGAGGCCAGCCCACCCTGCGGGTGGCGGTCGCCGAAGTACTCCACGACGTCGATCTCGCTGCCGAGCGCTCCGGCGTGCATCCCGGTGGCCGGCTGCAGCCAGAACGCGCCGTGCTGCCCGCGCAACCGGTGGAACTTCACCCGGGCGGCGGCGACGCCGTAGCGGAAGGCGAAGGCGTGCTGGGTGCCGATGTGACCGTTCAGGCGGTAGCCGAACCGCCCCGCACGCGCGTCGCGCCCCTCGATGCGGCACCGGGTCGTGGCGTCGGGGTCCTTGATGACGCTGAGCCTCACGGCACCGCCGCCCACGCTGACCGCGCTCGGGTCGCCCTTGGCGCACGAGCGCCGGCTGCCGTGGGCGTACTCGCGGCCGCGGTGGTTCCACACCGGGTCGAGCTGCGAGCCGTCGAACGCGTCGGTCCAGGTCGCGCGGAGCCAGCGTGCGGTGCTCACCGGCGTGCTCTTCACCGGGCTCGTCGAGGCCCACGCCATCGCCTTGACCCGGTAGTTCAGGGCCTCTCCGTCGGCCGACGCGGCGGCGGCGAACTGCGCCCGGCCACGGCCGTCCTGCCGCTTGGTGGCGACCGCGCGCCACGTCTCGCCCTCCTGCACCTGGAGCTGGACCCGGCGACCGGGCCGGATCGGGCGGAGGGTGGCGACGATGGCGGCCCGGGCGGCTGCGGGGCTGGCCACAGTGCCGCCCGGCTGGACGACCTGCGGCAGCGCCTCGAGCCGGATCCGCTGGTGTCCGGTGGAGCGCACCGAGACGCTGGCGGGCACCTCGTCCGCGACGACCTGGTCAGTGGCGGATCCGGGCGGCGACCAGGCGAGCAGGGAGGCGGGGAGCAGGAGGGCGGCGGCCACACCCGTCAGGAGACGGGCGGGCAGGCGGGCAGGACGTCGCACGGACATGGGTGACCTTCAGGGTGTCGAGCGCGACGATGGCGGTAGAGGCGTCGGTCGCGGGCGGTGGTGCTGGTGCCACTGAGACGCCGTGAAGGTCTGGATGGTTGTCGCCCGACGTTCCCGGCCGGGGTGACGTCAGGACTCCAGCGCGGCAGCCTCCCGGGCCAGGGTGGCGACGCGGTCCCAGTCACCGGCGGCGAGCGCGTCGGCCGGGGTCAGCCACGAACCGCCGACGCACCCGACGTTGGGCAGCGCGAGGTACGACCGCGCCGTCGCGGCGGTGATGCCCCCGGTCGGGCAGAACCGGGCCGCCGGCAGCGGCGAGGCGAGCGACTTCAGGTACGCCGCCCCGCCGGAGGCCTCGGCCGGGAAGAACTTCATCTCCGAGAAGCCCGCTTCGAGCACGGCCATCGCCTCGGAGACGGTGGCGGTACCGGGTAGGAACGGGACCCCGGAGCCGGCCATCTCCCGGAGCAGCCCCGGCGTCGTCCCGGGTGAGACGAGGAACTGCGCCCCGGCCTCCACTGCGCGTGAGACGAGCTCGGGCGAGGTGATCGTGCCGGCGCCGACGAGGATGTCGGGCACCTCCGCGGCGATCGCCGCGATGGCGTCGAGGGCGACCGGGGTGCGCAGGGTCAGCTCGATGACCGGTAGGCCGCCGGCGACGAGGGCCCGGGCGACGGGCACCGCGTGGTCGAGGTCGTCGAGCACGACGACCGGCACGACGGGCACCAGCGACAGCAGCGAGTCCTCGCCGGTGGGTGAAAGGACGTCAGACGTGCTGGACAACGGGGGCCTCCTCGGTGGGCGCGGGCAGGGGACGGATGACGCTGGCGCCGGTCTCGGCGGTGCCGACGATGGCGCGGAAGCCGGAGAACAGCTCGCGGCCGGTGCCGGCCCACTCGACGTCGTGGGGAGCGCGGCCGGTGGCCTCGCGGCGCTGGAACTCGGCCTCGGGCAGCTCCACCTCGAGCACCCCGGCGTCGGCGTCGACCGTGACCAGGTCACCGTCGAGGACCCGCGCCAGCGGGCCCCCGAGGGCGGCCTCGGGGGTGACGTGGATGGCGGCCGGGACCTTGCCGGAAGCGCCGGACATCCGGCCGTCGGTGACGACCGCGACCCGCTGGCCGCGGTCCTGGAGGACGCCGAGGGCGGGCATCAGCTTGTGCAGCTCGGGCATGCCGTTGGCGGCCGGCCCCTGGTAGCGCACGACGGCGACGAGGTCGCGGCCGTCGAGGCGGCCCTCGGCGAACGCGGCGAGGAAGTCGGCCTGGTCGTCGAAGACCATGGCCGGGGCCGTGACGACGCGGTGCTCGGGCTTCACCGCGGAGGTCTTCACGACCGCGCGACCGAGGCGACCCGAGAGCATCCGCAGGCCGCCGTCGGCGGCGAACGGGTCGTCGGCCGGGCGCAGCACGTCGGTGTCGAGGGACCGCTTGGGGCCTTCCTCCCACGTCACCCGGTCGCCGTCGAGGCGGGCCTCGCGCGTGTGGCGCCACAGGCCGCGACCTGACACCGTGAGCACGTCGTCGTGGAGGTAGCCGTGCTCGAGCAGCGTGTGCACCAGGAACGGCGTACCGCCGGCGGCGACGAAGTGGTTGATGTCGGCCGAGCCGTTGGGGTAGATCCGGGTCAGGAGCGGCACGGCGGCCGAGAGGTCCGACAGGTCGTCCCACGTGAGGGTGATGCCGGCGGCCGCGGCGATCGCCACCAGGTGCATCGTGTGGTTGGTCGAGCCGCCGGTCGCGAGCAGGGCGACGCAGGCGTTGACGATCGCCCTCTCGTCGACCAGATGCCCGACCGGGGTGGGTTCACCGCCGGCGTGGGTGATCGCGACGGCACGCTCGCCGGCGGCGCGGTCGAGGGCTGCGCGCAGCGGGGTGTCGGGGTTGGCGAAGGTCGCGTCGGGCAGGTGCAGGCCCATGACCTCCATCAGCATCTGGTTGCTGTTGGCGGTGCCGTAGAAGGTGCACGTGCCCTTCGAGTGGTACGACGCCGCCTCGGCCTCGAGCAGCTCCTCGCGCCCGACCTTGCCCTCGGCGTAGAGCTGGCGCACGCGCGCCTTCTCCCCGTTGGGCAGGCCCGACGGCATCGGGCCGGCAGGCACGAAGACGGTGGGCAGGTGCCCGAAGGACAGCGCGCCGATGAGCAGCCCCGGCACGATCTTGTCGCAGACGCCGAGCATCATGGCGGCGTCGAACATGTCGTGGGAGAGCGCGACCGCCGTCGACATCGCGATCAGGTCGCGGCTGAAGAGCGAGAGCTCCATGCCCGCCCGGCCCTGGGTGATGCCGTCGCACATGGCGGGCACTCCCCCGGCGAACTGCGCCAGCCCGCCGGCGCGGACGATCGACTTCTTCAGCACCTCGGGCACGTCGCGGAAGGGCTGGTGGGCCGAGAGCATGTCGTTGTAGGACGACACGATCGCGACGTTGGGCTTGCGGCCCGACCTCAGGCCCGACTTCACGGGCTCGTCGGCGGCTGCGAAGCCGTGGGCGAGGTTGGCGCAGGCCAGCCTGCCGCGGGCCGGGCCCGTGCCGATGGCGGCGTCGGTGCGGGCGAGGTACGCCGCGCGGGTGGCGGCGCTGCGCCGCGCGATGCGGTCGGTGACCTCGGCCACGACCGGGTGGACGGGGACCTTGCGTGGGCTGGTGCTCATTCTGTCTCCTGCCAGGATCGGCCGTCGCGCTCGAGGAGCGTGACGGCGGCAACGGGACCGTGCGTGCCGGCCGGGTACTTCCGCGGTCGGTGCGAGGGCTGGGACCAGCGCTCGAGGATGGGCGCCACCCAGGTCCAGGCGGCCTCGACCTCGTCGCGGCGCATGAACAGGGTGGTGTTGCCGCGCACGACGTCCATGAGCAGCCGCTCGTAGGCGTCGGGCGAGCGTCCGCCGAACGCGGCGGCATAGCTGAGGTCGAGCGACACCGGGCGCAGCCGGATGCCGCCGGGGCCGGGCTCCTTGGCCGTCATGTGGAGCCGCATGCCCTCGTCGGGCTGCACGCGGATGTGCAGCCGGTTCGCCTCGGTCGGCCCCTCGCTGTGCGGGAACATCGCGTGCGGCGGCTCCTTGAAGACCACGACGATCTCCGAGACCCGCTCGGGCATCCGCTTTCCGGTCCGCAGGTAGAAGGGGACGCCGGCCCAGCGCCAGTTCTGCACCTCGGTCTTGAGGGCCACGAACGTCTCGGTGCTGCTGGCGTGGCCCACCTCCTCGGCGTACGACGTCGCGGGGCGGCCCTCGCACAGCCCGGCGGCGTACTGCCCGGCCACGGTGTCGCGGTCGACGAGGTCGGGCGTCATCGGCCGCAGCGCCTGGAGCACCTTGAGCTTCTCGTCGCGCACCGTCTCGCGATCGACGTACGTCGGCGGCTCCATCGCCACCAGGCACAGCAGCTGGAGCAGGTGGTTCTGCACCATGTCGCGCAGCGCGCCCGAGCGGTCGTAGTAGGAGCCGCGGTCGCCGACGCCGATCGACTCCGAGACCGTGATCTGCACGTGGTCGACCCACCGGCTGTTCCACAGCGGCTCGAGGAAGGTGTTGGCGAAGCGCGTGACGAGGAGGTTCTGCACGCTCTCCTTGCCGAGGTAGTGGTCGATGCGGAAGATGCTCGACTCCTCGAAGACGCGACCGACCGCGGCGTTGACCTGCTGGGCGGTGGCGAGGTCGGTGCCCATCGGCTTCTCGAGCACGACGCGCGAGCGCTCGGTGACCAGCCCGGCCTCGTCGAGGTGCTCGCAGATCGTCCCGAACAGGCCGGGGGCGACCGCGAGGTAGAAGACCCGGATGACGTCGTCGGAAGCGGCGCCGTCCTTCAGACGGTCGTGCAGCTGGTGCCAGGCGGCCATGTCGGCGACGTCGAGCCGCACGTGGTGCAGGCGGGCGAGCAGCCGCTCGACGACGGCGGCGTCGAGGTCCTCGGCCACGACGTGCTCGCGCAGCGCGTCGGCCACGAGCGCGCGGTAGCCGTCGTCGTCGACGTCCGCACGGGAGACGCCGATGACCCGGAAGCCGTCGGGGAGCTGCCCGTCGCGGTCGCGGAGGTAGAGGGCCGGCAGCAGCTTGCGCAGGGCCAGGTCGCCGGTGCCACCGAAGACGGTGAAGTCGCAGGCGTCGATGGGGGTGATCGAGTCCATGGCACCTCACCGTACGGACGCTTCGGTTCGGATGCAACGGAACTTACGTCTTTTCAAGACATATTTGCTGGTGCCACAATCGGGCCACCATGACCCATACCTCCCCGCCCCCGCCGCCGGTCCTTCCCGCGGCGACCGCCGGCGAGGTGCTGGCCCTCATCCGGTCCGGACAGGCCGCGACGCGCGGCGCCCTCGGCCGCGCGACCGGCTTGTCCCGCACCGCGGTCAACGCCCGCCTCACTGCGCTCGCCGACGCGGGGCTCGTGCTGGAGGGTGAGGAGGAGTCGGCGACCGGGGGACGCCCCGCCACGACGCTCGTCCTCAACGGAGCGGCCGGGCTGGTCCTCGGGGTCGCCATCGGTCGCAGCCGTTCGCAGCTCTCGATCAGCTCGCTCGACGGGACCGAGCTCGTGTCGGTGAGCCTCGACCAGGAGACCGGACGAGGACCCGACGTCCTGATGCCGCTGGTGGTGAGCCACCTCGACCGGATGCTGGGCGAGCTCGGCCGGAGCGGTGACGACGTACGCGGCGTGGGCATGTCGCTCGCCGGCACGGTCGACCCCGCCCGGGCGATGAGCGTCGACTCCCCCGCGCTGACCGGCTGGGACGGCGTCCCCCTGGCGCCCTACCTCAGGGAGGTCACCGCGGCGCCGCTCACCCTCGACAACGACATGCGCGTCATGGCCCTGTCGCAGATGCCGACGGCCCGCGCCGACGTCGAGCCGACCGTGCTCGAGCACGACGAGGCGTTCGTGCTCAAGGCGTCGACCGGCATCGGGCTCGCGATCGTCGCCGACGGGCGCCTCGTCCGCGGCCACCGCAACGCCGCCGGTCAGCTCGGCCACGTCAAGGTCCCGGCCGCCGCCGGCCTTCGCTGCCGCTGCGGCGAGTCCGGGTGCCTGGAGACGGTGGCAAGCGGGTGGGCGCTGGTCGAGCAGCTGCGCGCCGACGGTGCAGACGTCCACCACGTGCGCGACCTGGTCGCCGCCGCCGGGCGGGGCAACGGGCGGGCGCGCGCCGTCGTGCGTGAGTCCGGGCGCCACATCGGCGAGGCGCTCGCCGCCACCGTCACCGTGCTCAACCCCCGCACCGTCGTCGTCGGCGGTGACATGGCCGGAGCGTTCGACACCTTCTCCGCCGGCCTGCGCGAGGGCGTCTTCAGCGCCACCACCGCGCTCGCCGGGCGCGACCTGCACGTCGTCCCGGCGGCGTACGGCGACCGGGCCGGGCTCGTCGGCTGCGTGCGGCTCGCCCTCGACTCGGTGCTCTCCCCACGCGCCGTCGACGCGGCCCTGGCGCGGTAGTCCGGGTAGGTTGCCGCGGTGCCCGACACCCGCCCCCGCCGTACCTTCGCCGTCATCAGCCACCCGGACGCCGGCAAGTCCACCCTCACCGAGGCCCTCGCCCTGCACGCGCGGGTCATCACCGAGGCCGGTGCGGTGCACGGCAAGGGCGACCGGCGGGCCACCGTGTCGGACTGGATGGCCATGGAGAAGGCGCGCGGCATCTCGATCACGTCAGCGGCGCTGCAGTTCGTCTACCGCGACCACGTCGTCAACCTCGTCGACACCCCCGGCCACAGCGACTTCTCCGAGGACACCTACCGCGTGCTGTCGGCCGTCGACTCCGCGGTGATGCTGGTCGACGCCGGAAAGGGCCTCGAGCCGCAGACGCTCAAGCTCTTCAAGGTCTGCGCGCTGCGCGGCATCCCGGTCCTGACGGTCATCAACAAGTGGGACCGGCCCGGCCTGTCCGCCCTCGAGCTGATGGACCTGATCCAGGAGAAGATCAAGCTCCGTCCCACTCCCCTGACCTGGCCCGTCGGCGAGGCAGGCGACTTCCGGGGCGTGCTGGACCGGCGTACGGGCGAGTTCGTCAAGTACACCCGCACGGCCGGCGGTGCGACCCGGGCGCCGGAGCGCCGGATGGCCGCCGACGAGGTCGAGGACGACGACTCCTTCCAGTGGAAGGCGGCGTTCGAGGAGCACGAGCTGCTCACCCTCGACGATGCCGACCACGACCAGGAGCGCTTCCTCGCCGGCGAGACGACCCCGGTCATGTTCGCCTCGGCCCTGCAGAACTTCGGTGTCGCCCAGCTGCTCGACCTGCTCCTCGACATCGCGCCCGACCCCAGCGCCACCGAGGGCGTCGACGGATCGGTGCGCGAGACCACCGACGACTTCAGCGCGTTCGTCTTCAAGGTGCAGTCGGGGATGAACAACGCGCACCGCGACCGGCTCGCCTACGCCCGTGTGGTGTCCGGGACCTTCGAGCGCGGGATGGTCGTCACCCACGCGGCCAGCGGACGGCCCTTCGCCACCAAGTTCGCCCAGTCGGTGTTCGGCCGCGACACCGCCGCGGTGGAGAGTGCCGAGCCCGGCGACATCATCGGCTTCGTCAACGCCCAGGCCCTGCGGGTGGGCGACACCGTCTACGTCGGCGACCCGATCGAGTACCCGCCCGTCCCGAGCTTCGCGCCCGAGCACTTCGTCACGGCCAGCGCCGGCGACATCGGCCGCTACAAGCAGTTCCGGCGCGGCATCGAGCAGCTCGACCAGGAGGGCGTCGTGCAGGTGCTGCGCTCCGACCTGCGCGGTGACCAGAACCCGGTCCTCGCCGCCGTCGGCCCGATGCAGTTCGAGGTCGTCGAGGACCGCATGACCAACGAGTTCAACTCCCCCATCCGCCTCTCCCGGCTCGA
>DATIAJ010000364.1:0-3550 GCA_035458105.1 Nocardioides sp.
CGCGACGACGCCGGTCAGCGTTGCGGCGGCGGCGTTCCATCGCTCCTCGACGACCTGGACGAGGCCGGCGCACAGGGGCGCGACGACGTCGCGGAAGACGCGGTCGTCGCTCCGCTCGGCGTGGGCCTCCAGGTCGGCCAGCGCGGCGGCGTCGCCGTCGGCGGCGAGCAGCACGGCGCCGTGCAACGCGGCGAACGGCGTCGGGGGAGCGGTCAGCCACTCGGCAGGAGCCTGCGCCCGGACCTCGGCGACGGGCAGGTCGTCGGTCCACGCGCCGGTCACCCGACCGCGCCACAGCAGCGAGCCGCTGTCGACCACGACCCGGCTGCCGCTGACGACGGAGGGTGCGAGCTCGCGGGCCCAGCGCCGGCGTACGGCCTCGACGTCGTCCTGCATCAGCTCGTGGAGCGCCGCGTGCCAGGAGAAGTGCGAGCGGTGGTTGGCCTCCGGTCCACGGGTGCGGATCCACTCGTCGAGCCAGGCCAGCCCGGCGCTGTGGTCGCCGGTCTCGTAGTGGACGTGGGCCCGCGCGTGGACGGCATGTCCCGAGGCGGGCTCGACGGAGAGCGCGTAGGAGGCCAGGTCCTCGGCCTCGGCCCAGCGCTCCTGGTCCTGGCGGACGAACGCCAGCTGGCCGGCGTACCACCAGTCGTCGCCGTAGGACCGGCCCAGCGACTCGACCAGCTCCGCGGTCTGGGTGCCGCTGGTGAGCCCGCCGAAGGCGACGGTCGGCACCGCGACACTCACCGCGAGTGCGTCGCGGGGGAAGAGGCGGACGTGCCGGAGCAGCGCCGCGGCGCCGGTCGCCTCGTCGGTGCGCAGCCGGGTGGTGACGGCGTCGAGGAAGGACGACTCGCGGTCGTCGAGGTGGCGCTCGGACGCGGCCCGGTGGGCGGCACGCAGCGACTCCCGCCAGTGCGTGGTGGCGCCCCACTCGTGCCCGAGCAGGGCCAGGGCGGCGTGGGCCTGGACGAAGCCCCCGTCCGCGGCGACCGCCGCGTCGAGTCCCTCCTCCACGCCGTCCTGCAGGCGAAGCAGGCGCCCGAGCGCGGCGTTGTAGAGCGCGGCGGCGTCCTGGCTGGTGGAGAGGGTGAGGCCGTAGGGGTCGACCGGCCGGCGGCGCGCCTCGCCGTGCAGCGACCGCGCCACGATCCGGGCCACGTCGTAGGCCTGCTCGCGGATCTCCGGCATGGCGGTGGACTCCCACAGGTTGCCGCGGCGCAGCGAGCCGACGGCGAGGAAGGGGAGCGTGTCGGGCAAGGTGCCGAGGATGCGTCCGTCGTCGGCGGTGTCGATGCCGAGTCCCGCCGGGCCGGGACGGACCAGGCCCGTCTGGGCGAGGCGGGTGAGCAGCGGGTCCGCCGCGATGGAGCCGACGGGTCCGGTGCAGTTGACCACGGCCGCCACCCGGAGCGTCGTCCCGTCGTCCAGGGTGACGTGCAGGGCGGACCGGTCGGCGCGTACGGCGGCGAGCGTGCCGCGGTGGCGCACCAGCCGGCCCGCGGCAGCGACGGCGTCGAGCCGCCGTGCCGTGGCCGGGGCCATCCGGTGCCGGTGCACGTCCCACGAGCGGGCGTCCTCGGCGATGAACCGGCGCTTGTCGGCCTCCGACAGGCCACGCCAGAGCTGGGCGGTGACGGGACGCAGGCCGTCGACGGCGGCGCGCCAGTCGCCGGTGCTCGCGACGGTCTGCTCCACGTGTGTGGCGAGCGTCGAGCGCAGCGTGTCGAGGTCCTGGGTGCGCGTGATCCCGGGCGGCGGCGGCACCGGGGGAGTCGTGGGCAGCACGTGCGGGCGCGGCACGGCGTCGGTGCGCGAGACCACGTGGATGGTGCGGCCGGGCCGGTCGGCGCTGATCGCCAGGTCCACCATCGTCAGGCCCGACCCGAGCATCAGCACGTCACCGACCTCGGGGATCGCCTGTGTCCACGGGTCGGCGACGAGCCGGGGGTCGGCCGCCAGCTCGGGCGGGGCCCAGCCGGTGCCGGGGCGGCTGCCCGTGGCCAGCACGACCGCGCGTGCCTCGAGCCGCTCGCCGTCGGAGAGCTCGACGACGAACCCGTCGCCGGCACGGGTGACGTCGGCGACCTCGGCGTGGCGGCGTACGAGCCGGGCGTTGCCGGGGAACTCGGTCGCGGTCCTCAGCAGGCTCTCGACGTAGCGGCCGAAGACCGCGCGCGGTGCGAAGTCGTGGGGCTGGAACTTCGGGTCGTGGTGGGTGCGGAGCCAGCGCAGGAAGTGCTCGGGGTCGCGGGGGAACGCGCTCATTCCGGAGGCGGGGACGTTGAGGAGGTGCCGCTCGTCGGTCGTGGAGTAGGCCTGGCCGCGGCCCGTGCTCGGTGCCGGGTCGACCAGCTCGACGCGGAAGCGCGAGGAGAGGGCCGTCACCAGGTGGGTGGCCACCAGGGTGCCGCCCGCGCCGGCTCCCACCACGACGACCCGGCAGTCCCCCTCGTTCGTCCGCACCATCCGCTCCCGTCATAGTCAACTGAGTTACTGGACAAACGGTAGCAGTGGCGGTCGCGCCCGCCGAGTCGGGGGAGCGATCCGGCGTGGCGCGGCACGCGCGTACGTCGTGCCGCGCCACGCGCCGGTCAGCGGTCGATCAGCTCCTCCATGAGCTCGATCTCGGCCGTCTGGCTCGTCTCGATCGACTCGGCGAGGTCGATCGCGGCGGGGAAGACGCCGTCGTCCTGCTCGGTGCGCGCCATCTCGATGGCTCCCTCGTGGTGCTCGATCATCATCCGCATCCACATGGTCTCGAACATGCTGGCACCGGAGTCGCGGAGCTCGGCCAGGTCGTCGGGGTCCATCCCCATCCCGTCGCCCATGCCCATGTCGCCGTCATCGTCGCCCATCATCCCGTCGTCCATGTGGCTGTTGACGTGGTCGCGGGACGTCTCGGGGACCTCCTCGCCCCAGTCGGTGAGCCAGTCGGCCATCAGCTCGATCTCGGGAGCCTGGGCCTCCCGGATGTCCTCCGTCAGCTCGGCGAACTCGGGGGACAACTCCCTGCCCTGGGTCATGTCGACCATCACCAGGGCGTCGGCGTGGTGCGGGATCATCTCGGTCGCGAACTCGACGTCGGCGTCGTTGTAGACGTCGCCGTTGGCCGCGGTGTGCTCGGCGGTGGGGGTGCCGCCCGAGGCGTCGTCCTCGCCGCAGCCGGCGAGGCCGGCGCTGGCGAGGGTCAGGAAGAGCGCGGCCGCGGTGGCGCGGCGCGCGCGAACATGCGTACGTGCGGACATGGGTTTCTCCTTGTCGGTGGGTGTCCGTGCTGATGAGGGGTCGCGTCAGCCGGCCGGGGCCGGCGGGCGGCTCAGCAGCGGAGGACCGACAGGGCGTGGAGGTCCGGTGGGGCGTGGGCGTACGTCGCTGCGACCGGGGCGGTCGCGCTGCGCGGGGCCCGAGGACGTACGGCGACGACGCCCGGCGCGGGACGGACGAGCCGGAGCAGGGCGATCGCGGCGGTCGCGAGGACCGCGACGCAGAGCCCGAGGACCTGCATCGCGCGGTGTCCACCGTGGCCGTCGCCGTCGAGGGCCGCGAC
>DATIAJ010000365.1:0-2687 GCA_035458105.1 Nocardioides sp.
GTGGGGAGACCATGGTCTCCCCACCCCGGCCGAACGTCGTCCTCGGCCCTCAGCCGGCCGGCTTGACCGCCAGCACGGCGCAGTCCGCGCCGAGCAGGATCCGCTGGGCGACGCTGCCCATCAGCAGCTTGCCCACGGGTGAGCGGCGGCGCAGGCCGATGACGACCAGGTCGGCGGAGACGTCCTCGGCCACGGCGAGGACCTGGTCGCCGACGTCGGTGCCCATCGAGCGGCGTACGTCGACCTCGACACCTGCCGCGACCAGCTCCGCCGTCAGCGCGGCCAGCTGGTCCTCGTCGGCGTAGCGGTCGTCGACCAGCGCGTCACCGCGCGTGGCGTTGACGACCACGATGCGTCCGTCGCGGAGCCGCGCCTCCTCCACGCCGCGGTGCAGCGCGGTCTCGCCGAACTCGTCGGGGGTCCAGCCCACCACGATCGTCACTGCTGCCTGCTCGCTCATCGCACCTGCTCCTTGTCCACGGACTCACCGGTGGGGGTGTCGAGCTCCTCGGCCACCGCGGCCGGGGTGGGGCGGATCCGGCGGACCGCCAGGGGAGCGATGACGGCGATCGCGACGACCACGTAGATCACGACGGCGAGGGGCTCGCTCCAGAGCCCGGCGACGTCACCTCCCGAGATGGCCATCGCCTCGCGGAGCCGGAACTCCATCAGGGGCCCGAGGATGACGCCCAGGATGAGCGGCAGCACCGGGAGGCCGAAGCGGCGCATCGCCAGGCCCAGGAGGCCGAGCAGCACCAGCAGGAACAGGTCGAAGGCCTGCAGGTTGGCGGCGTACGCACCGAGCGCGGCGAAGAAGAGGATGCCGGCATAGAGCTGGGGCCGGGGGATCCGCAGCAGCTTGGCCCACACGGGGGCGAGCGGGAGGTTGAGCACCAGCAGCAGCGCGTTGCCGATCAGCAGGCTGGCGAGCAGTGCCCACACGAGCTCGGGCTGGTCGGTCATCAGGCCCGGGCCGGGCTCGATGCCGTATCCCTGGAGCGCCGCGAGCATGACCGCGGAGGTGGCCGTGACCGGCAGGCCGAGCGCCAGGAGCGGGACGAACGTGCCGGCTGCCGAGGCGTTGTTGGCGGCCTCGGGCCCGGCGACGCCCTCGATGGCTCCCTTGCCGAACTCGTCGACGCCCTTGCGCTTCGCGATCCGCTTCTCCGTCAGGTACGACAGGAAGGTCGGGATCTCCGCGCCGCCTGCGGGCAGCGCACCGAACGGGAAGCCGTACGCCGTCCCGCGCAGCCACGGACCCCACGAGCGGCGCAGGTCGTCGCGGCCCATCCACGGACGGCCGACCGGGATCACGTGCAGGGGGCTGCGACGGAGGTGGGCGGCCACCCACAGCGCCTCGCCGAGGGCGAAGATGCCGACCGCGACCACGACCACGTCGATCCGGTCCGCCAGCAGCGGCTGGTCGAAGCTGAGCCGGGGCTGGCCGGTGTTGAGGTCGAGCCCGACGAGGCCGATGGTGAGGCCGAGGAACAGGGCGATGAACCCGCGCAGCGGCGACCCGCCGAGCACGCTGGTGACCATGATCATCGCGAGCACCATCAGTGCGAAGTAGGACGGCGCGCCGATCTCGACCGCCACCGAGGCCAGCGCGGGGGCGAAGAAGACGACCAGCAGGGTGCCGATGGTGCCGGCGATGAAGGAGCCGATCGCGGCGGTGGCCAGCGCCTGCGCCGCCCGCCCGGCTCGTGCCATCAGGTTGCCCTCGAGCGCCGTCATCACCGAGGCGGACTCGCCCGGGGTGTTGAGCAGGATCGACGTCGTCGAGCCGCCGTACATGCCGCCGTAGTAGATGCCGGCGAACATGATGAAGGCGCCGATCGGGTCGAGACCGTAGGTCACCGGCAGCAGGAGGGCCACGGCCATGGCAGGCCCGATGCCGGGCAGGACGCCGACGAACGTGCCCAGGAGCACGCCGATGCAGGCGAAGAGCAGGTTCTGCGGGGTGAGGACGGAGCCGAAGCCGTCCATGAGCAGGGAGAGGTTCTCCATCACAGCACCCCGTCCAGGATCCCGGCCGGCAGGATGACGCCGAGCCCCTCGTGGAAGGCGTACCAGCTGCTCACCGACAGCACCAGGCCGACGATGACGTCGCGGACCAGGGTGCGGCTGCCGAGCGACCAGGCCGAGCCGACGAAGAGGATCGCGCCGCTGATGGCCCAGCCCAGGAACGAGATCGTGAGGACCGTGAACATGAGGACGCCGACCAGCTTGCCGACGGTGATCCAGTCGGCCGGCTGGTGGAGGTCGACGTCCTCGCCGCCCTCGGCCTCAGGGACGTCGCCGCGCAGAGTGGCGAGCACCAGCAGGATGCCGAGCAGGACCGTCCCGGCGCCGATGACATAGGGGAAGACGCGTGGTCCGACCGGGTCGCCGAAGCCGACGCGCAACGTGGTGGCGTCGTAGACGGTGTAGGCGCCGACCACGACGAGCGCGGCCGCGAGGCCGAGCTGCGCCAGGTCGCGCCGGGGCTCCGCCGGGACGGGGGCGCCCGGGGTGCCCGGGTGGGTGTCGAGTGGTGTGCTCACAGCAGCTCCAGCTCCTCGAGGGTGGTGGCGACGCGCTCGTCCTGTTCCTTCAGGAACTGGGTGAAGTCGTCGCCGGTCTTGAACTCGTCGATCCAGCCGTTGTCCTCGAGGGCCTGCTGCCACTCGGGGGTCTCGTGCATC
>DATIAJ010000366.1:0-12112 GCA_035458105.1 Nocardioides sp.
CCGGGTAGGCGATCGGGGCGCCGACACCGACGGTGCTGACGACCTCGCCGAGCTCGACCGCGGTGGTGGGTGCGACGGCGGGGACGCTCACGCAGCGATCACCCGCCGCGGTGGTCAGGTGGTAGCGCCCGAAGCCGGTGAGTCCGGTCTCCTCTCCCTGGAGGTTCTGCTGGAGGAACCGCAGGCCGAGGTCGGCGAAGTCCGGGCTGCCCAGGGTCGGGGAGCAGGCGTCGGCGGTGGCCAGCGGTATGTCGAGGTTCGTCCCGGCCGGGAGCACGGCGGGCAGCGTGTGCCCGCCGTTGTAGCCGACGAAGATGCTGCGCGAGCGGGCCCTGTCGGTGAGCAGCCGGCTGAAGTTGTCCAGGCCCTGGTCGAGCGGGAAGAGGTTGTCGGTCGCCCCCTGGCCGAAGAGCACCGGGACGTCGAGCCGGCGGCCCTGGCGCACGTGCCACTCCGGGCCGTTGCGGTCGAGGAACTCGTGGAGGTGGGTCGGCACGTTGCCCGTCGCGGCCGCCTCGGCGAAGCCCTGGACCACGCGCGGCGGGAGGGCGTCGGTCGGCAGGGCGGCCGCGGTCAGCGCCGTCGCCCACTCGGTGCGGGGCACCCCCTGCGGGAACAGGCTCTCGGTCAGGCTCCACCAGGTGATCTCGGGAACCAGCGCGTCGAAGCGCGTGGCCCCGCGGTCGCGGATCTCGCTGAGGGCGCCGACGAACTGGTAGCCCCCTCCGTAGGAGCCGCCGATCGCGCCGAGCACGGGGTCGCCCGGACGTTGCACCTGCACCCACGGCTGGGCGGCGACGAGGTCGACGACCTCCTGGACGTCCTTGCCCTCCACGTCGGGGTTCTCGATGTGGGCCCGGCCGCCGCTCTCGCCGAAGCCGCGCTGGTCGAAGCTCAGCACGCCGAACCCGGCGTCGGTCAGGTAGGCGAACGCCGCGGGATCCGTCGTACGGCTTCCGCCCCAGCCATGGCTGTGCAGCACCATCGGCACCGGACGGTCCTTCGTCGCGCCCGCCGGCCGGAAGATCGTGAAGCAGATCTCGACCGGTGCGGTCGTGCCGGGGTCGGGCACGCTCTGCAGGCAGCCGTCGATGGTGGTGACCGCCTCGGCAGCGGCGGCCGGGGCGCCGACGAGTGGCGCCGTCGCGGCCGTCAGCAGGCCGGCGACGGCGGCGGCGCAGCATCGGGTGAGGAGTCGGGCGGTGGGGCGGTGCGGCAGCGTGGGCATGGCATCTCTCCTGCGACGGGGTCACCGGTACCAACGACCAGCGGCCCCGAGGGCTACGCCGCCACCCTTGACATTAGTCAGACTTTCTGACCATTATGGTCGGCATCCCCGACGATCTTCGAGGGCGTGCCATGAGCAGACTTCCTCCCGTCCGGGTCGCCCGCGCGGCGACGTCCGTCCGCACGGCGGTCCAGGGCCTCACCCGGCGGATGGTGCCGCCACCGATCGGCGTGCTCGAGCTGATGACCGGCCTGATCGAGGCCAACACGCTGTACGCCGTCGCGAGGCTGGGGGTGGCCGACGCCCTGGCCGACGGCCCCCGCACCGCCGCGGACGTGGCCGCCGAGGTCGGCACGCACCCCGACGCGACCTTCCGGCTGCTGCGCGCCGCCGCCGGGCACGGGCTCCTCGACCAGCAGGGCGACCGGTTCACACTGACGGCGCTGGGGCGCCCGTTGCTGTCGGACGCGCCCGACTCGATGCGCGCAGTGGTGCTGATGATCGGCGACCCGCGCTACCAGTCGGTGTGGAGCCGGCTCCCGGAGTCGGTCACCACCGGGACGGCGCAGGCCGAGGCCGTGCACGGGGTGTCGATGTGGGAGCTGCTCGACCGTGACCCCGACTACGCCGCCACCTTCAACGAGGCGATGACGCGCCTCACCGCGCTCGACTGGCCGACGGTCGCGGCGGCGTACGACTTCACCCCCTTCCGACGCATCGTCGACGTCGGCGGCGGCCACGGCCAGCTGCTCGCGTCGATGCTGAGCGCCGCACCGGCGGCCGAGGGGGTGCTGCTCGAGCAGGAGCCGATGCTCCCCCACGCCGAGCAGCGGCTGCGCGAGGCAGGGGTGCTGTCGCGGTGCCGCGTCGAGGGCGGGTCGTTCTTCGAGCGCGTGCCTGACGACGGCGACCTCTACGTGATGCGACGCGTCATCCACGACTTCGACGACGAGCAGGCGCTCGTCCTCCTCACCACCGTGCGTCGCGACATGCCCGCCGGCGCGACGCTCCTGCTGCTCGAGAGCGTCGTGCCCCCGGGCGGCGGGCCCCACTTCGCCAAGAGCCTCGACCTCGACATGCTGCTCTTCGTGGGCGGCCGCGAGCGCACCGAGCCGGAGTTCGTCACCCTCCTCGGCCGCGCCGGGCTCGAGATGACGCGCATCGTGCCGACCATCTCGATGATCTGCCTCGTCGAGGCCCGTCCGGCGGCCTGAGATGGACGTCCTCGCCCAGGTCTGCACCGCCGTCGCGGCGGTCGTCCTGATCGCGGTCTTCCCGTTGGAGGCGTTCCTGATCGACCGGCCGTGGGTGCAGCGCTTCCTCGGCATCGAGCCGCACGGCATGGCCAACGTCCACCTGTGGTCGTTCTGCATCGGTGTGCGCAACGCACTGGCCGGCATCGGCGGGCTGGTCGGCCTGTGGATCGTGAACCGGGGCGACGAGACGGTCGGCACGGCCGTGGTCGTGACCTCGCTGGCCTACATGCTGCTGTCGTCGCTGGCGATGGGCGTCGCCGACCTGCTCGGCTACTGGCGCCCGCGCGGCGGCAGCGTGCGTGGCACCGTGGCGTCGTCCGTGCTGCCGGCCGTGGCGCTCGTCGCGCTCGCCGTGTAGGTCAGCCGCGGAGTCCGGCCCTCAGCTCCTCGAGCGCGGTCGGCAGGTCCACCCGCGGCGTCCAGCCCCAGCGCCGCGCGCGGTCGGCGACGATCTGTCCCGTCCATACCGGGCCGTTGTCCCAGATGGGTTCGAGGCCCAGCGCGGCGGTGACCGCGCCGAGGTAGTCGCGCTGGGTGGCCGGCCCGCTGGCCACGTTGACCGGCGTGCACCCGCCCGCGACCGGACCGGACTCGGGGTCGTCGGTGGCCGCGATGGCGCCGGTGGCGAGGTCGGCGGCGATGCTCGCCAGGTCGTCGACGTGCACCCACGCGAAGGTCTGGTCGGGGTTCGCGTGCCGCTCGCCCTCGTCGTCGCGGATCTCCGCCGGCCGCACGGTGTTCCAGATCGACGTGGCACCGGGGCCGAGGATCGCCGGCGGGCGCAGCAGCACGCGCGTCGTCCCCGCCAGCCGCTCGAGCGCGGCGTCGACGTCGCGCTTGACGACGCCGTACGCCGACGAGTCGTCGGGCACCAGCGCCGCGGACTCGTCGACGTCGCCGACCTCCGGGCTGCGGTCGTAGACGCCGGCGGTCGAGACGTGGACGAGGAGGGGCACGCCGGCGTCGACGGCCGCCTCGGCGATCGTCATCGTGCCGTCGAGGCCGACGCGACGCTGGTCGTCGCGCCCGCTGCCGAGCGGGTGCACGGTCGTGACGAGGGCGTCGGCACCGGCGACCACGGTCGCCGCGAAGGCGGGGTCGGCGAAGTCGCCGACGTGCTCCTCGACGTGTGGGTGCTGCGGCGCGGTGCCGACGCGGCGTACGACGGCACGCACGGTCGCCCCGCGCTCGCCCAAGGCGGAGACGACGTGGCTGCCCACGAGTCCGTTGGCACCGGTGACGACGACGATCGGGGAGGTCATGCCTCCACCATGGCACTGCGGGCCTCACCGCGGTCGTCGGCCGTCCGCAGCAGGAGCACGCGAGTGACCACCACGACCCAGATCGTGGCGGAGACCACGCTGGCCATCACGTCCGTCGGGTGGTGCGCGCCCTGGTAGAGCCGCGACGGCGCGACGACCAGCGGAGCGAGGAGGAGCGGCCAGACCCACCGGCGCCAGCGCGGCGCGACCGCGGCGACCCACAGCACGATGCCGACGTAGACGACGATCGAGGTCGCCACGTGGCCCGAGGGGAAGCTGTGGTCCGGCACGAGCCCGGGGTCGAGGATCTCCACCGGCGGCCGGTCGCGTGGCACGAGGTGCGTGACGATCACGTAGAGGGCGAGGTAGCCGCCGACGAGCACCGTGAAGTGGACGAGCGGGCGCCACGAGCGCTGCCACCACGAGCCCGCGAGGCCGACCACGACGGCCAGGGCGACCCCGATGACGGTGTCGGCGACGTGACTGCCCGCAGCGGCCGCGGTGTCGAGGTCGGCCGTGCGGTGGTCCTCCAGCCAGAGCACGACGCTGTCGTCCCACGGGTCGACCGTCGACTCCAGCGGGCCGGTGAGGAGCCAGCCCACCCCCAGCACACCCAGGACGACGCCGATCCACACGAGGCCCAGGGTGCGCGCGGCCTCTCGCCGCTCCGTCGACGTGCTCACGGGTCAGAGCCTGCCTCACCGCGGGGTCGTCGTCGTCCACCCCCAGGGAGAGTCCCGCGGCCCCCGGCCGGACTGGTCTCGACCACCTGTCCGGGGCGCGCCCGTGGCAGTAGCGTCCGAGGACGGCAACGCTCTGCCGAGTCGAGTGGGGGGAGGTGCCGATGGCGAAGCCCGCCATTCTCGCTGTCGACGACGACGCGGCCGTGGTCGCTGCCGTCGTGCGGGACCTCCGTCAGCACTACGGCCGGGACTACCGGATCCTGCGGGCGACGTCGGGGCCCGAGGCCCTCGAGATCCTCGCCGACCAGCTGCTGAAGGACCGCGCGGTGGCCGCGGTCGTCTCCGACCAGCGGATGCCGGGGATGACGGGCATCGAGGTGATGCAGGAGGTGCGCCAGCGGTCCCCCGACTCCAAGCTCCTGCTCCTCACGGCGTACGCCGACACGGACGTGGCGATCCGGGCGATCAACGACATCGCGCTCGACTACTACCTGATGAAGCCGTGGGACCCGCCCGAGGAGCGGCTCTACCCCGTGCTCGACGACCTGCTCCGCGACTGGGCCCACGACCACCCCGACCGCGACGCCGAGGTGCGTGTCGTCGGCCACCGGTGGTCCGAGCGGACGGTCGAGGTGAAGACCTTCCTCACCCACAACCACGTGCCCTACCACTGGCTCGAGGTGGACGGGGCCGGGACCGACGACGAGGCGACCCGGCTGCTCGAGCTCGCCGGGGCGGGCGTCGACGACCTCCCGGTCGTCGCGCTCCCCGACGGGGCCGCGCTGCGCTCCCCGACGACGGTCGAGCTCGCCGACGCACTCGGGCTGCGCACGCACGCGGAGAAGCCGCTGTACGACCTCTGCATCGTCGGTGCCGGCCCGGCCGGCCTTGCCGCCGCGGTGTACGCCGCCAGCGAGGGGCTCGCGACCGTCGTGGTCGAGCGGGACGCCCCCGGTGGCCAGGCCGGGCAGAGCGCGTCCATCGAGAACTACCTGGGCTTCCCCAAGGGTCTGTCCGGCGCGGACCTCACGCATCGGGCGGTCGCCCAGGCAAGCCGCTTCGGCGCCGAGATGGTGCTGGCCCGCGACGTCGTCGGCTTCGAGACACGCGGGCCGGTGCGCGCGGTGCTCCTCGACGGGGCGGCGGACATCGAGGCCCGGGCCGTGCTGGTGGCCAGCGGGGTGTCGTACCGCCGCCTCGACGCCCCCGGGCTCGACGGCTTCGTCGGCCGCGGCATCTACTACGGCGCGAGCGCGAGCGAGGCCAGGCAGACGGTCGGTGAGGACGTGTACGTCGTCGGCGCGGCGAACTCGGCCGGGCAGGCCGTCCTCAACTTCGCCAGGTACGCCAAGCGGGTCGTGCTCGTCGTGCGCGGCACCTCGTTGGAGGCGTCGATGTCGCAGTACCTCGTGACCCGCATCCACGACGCGTCCAACGTCGAGGTGCGACTGCAGACCGAGATCGTCGACACCCGCGGGGACGGGCACCTCGAGGGCATCACGCTGTGCGACCGGTCGGCCGGCAGCGTCGACGACGTCGAGACCAGCTCGGTGTTCATCTTCATCGGCGCGGCCCCGCGCACGGACTGGCTCGGGGAGGCGGTCGCGCGGGACGACCGCGGCTTCGTGCTCACCGGTCCGGACCTGCCCGACCTCGCGTGGCCGCTGGGGCGGGGGCCGTTCGCGCTGGAGACCAGCGTGCCCGGTGTCTTCGCCGCCGGCGACGTACGCCGCGACTCGATGAAGCGCGTCGCATCGGCCGTCGGCGAGGGCGCGATGTCGGTCTACCTCGTCCACCGCTACCTGGCGGCGACATGACCACCAGTCACCCGAAGCTGGCAGCCGAGCTGCGCGCGATCTCGATCCTGGACGGTTTCACCGACGAGCAGGTGGCCGAGCTGGCGGCCGCCGGGACCGAGGAGACGTACGAGCCGGGCGTCCGCGTCTTCGACGAGGGCCGACCGGCCGACGACTGGTGGGTCCTCCTGTCCGGCCGGGTCGACCTCGTGCGCCGCATCGGCCACGAGGAGGCGGTGATGGCGACCATGGAGAGCGCCGGGCAATGGGCCGGCGGGTTCCGCGCGTGGGACGAGCACGGCGTCTACATGGGCTCGGCGCGGGTGATGGAGCCGAGCCGCGTCTTCCGCCTGCCCGCCGCGGAGCTCGCGCGGTTCGGCCAGCAGTGGTTCCCCTTCGCCGTGCACCTGCTCTGCGGCCTCATCGGCACGGCGCGACGCATCGAGCACAACGCCCGGCAGCGGGAGGCGCTCGTCGCCCTCGGAACGCTCGCAGCCGGCCTCGCCCACGAGATCAACAACCCGGCCTCGGCCGCGGTCCGCTCCGTCGGCGCGCTCGAGCAGGCCAGCGACGACGTCCTCGCCTCGCTCCAGCAGCTCGCCGGCAAGGGGATCTCGGCATCCCAGTTCGTCGCGCTCGACGAGCTCCGGCGCTCGATCGATCCCTCGTCGGCACCCACCGGCGTTGCCCTCGCCGACCTCGAGGAGCAGCTCACCGACTGGCTCGACGAGCACGACCTCGACCGAGGATGGGTGATCGCGCCCGCCCTCGCCGGCGCAGGGGTCCCACGCGAGTGGCTCGACCGCGCCGCGTCGGTGCTTCCGGACACCGCTCTCCAGGCCGGGCTCGAGTGGGTGGCGAGCTCGGTGACGACCGCCGCCCTGATCTCCGAGGCGCAGAGCGCCACCCGCCGCATCTCCGACCTCGTCTCGGCCGTGAAGTCCTACTCCCAGCTCGACCGCGCCGCCGTGCAGGACGTCCGCGTCGTCGACGGCCTGGAGAGCACCCTCATCATGCTCGGGCACAAGCTGCGCGACGGTGTCACGGTGGTCCGCGAGTACGACGAGACCGTGCCCGTCGTCACCGCGAACCCGGGCGAGCTCAACCAGGTGTGGACCAACCTCGTCGACAACGCCGTCGACGCGATGGAGGGCGGGGGCACACTGACGGTGCGGACGTACGCCGACGAGCACCACGTCGTCGTCGAGATCGGCGACACCGGGACGGGCATGACCGAGGAGGTCGCCGCTCACGCGTTCGAGCCGTTCTTCACGACCAAGGAGGTCGGCAAGGGGACCGGGCTCGGCCTCGACATCTCCCGGCGGATCGTCGTCGAGCGGCACGGCGGGGCCATCGACGTCCGGTCGGAGCCGGGACGCACCGTCGTCACGGTGCGCCTGCCGCGGCACGCCCGGCCCGGGTGAGGCCGGAGTCAGCCCTTCCGCACGTGCAGCCGCACGTGCGTGCCGGTGTCGTCACAGCCGACGTCGACGGCCGCGACCAGCTGGCGGGCCAGCCACAGCCCGTAGCCGTGGTCGGCAGGCTCGGCAGGCGGCAGCAGGCCCGCGAGCGGGTCCACGGGCAGCCCCCCGCCGTCCTGGACGTGCCACACCCACGTCTGGTCCTCGTCGTAGACGTGCACCAGGACCGGAGGTGAGCCGTGCACCAGGGCGTTGGTCAGCACCTCGGTCACCGCCAGCTCGAGGTCGGCGAGGAGACCGCGGTCGAGGCCGCGGTCCGCGCCCCGGGTGCGCACCAGCCCCCGGACGAGGGCGACGTCGGAGTGGTGGGAGCAGTCGAGCGTGGTGGCGTCGGCCGGCGGCCGGGCCACGGCCGACAGGTCTGCGAGGACCGCCAGCGGGTCCTGGAACCGGGCGTTGGGCGCGACGCAGCCGCCCTCGCGCACCCCGCCGTGCGCGTCGAGGGCGATGTCGATCAGGTGGGCGGGAAGGCCGGCGTCGTAGGGGCAGAGCAGGTCGACCGGCTGCCCGGCGAAGACGAGGTTGGCGGCGGACTCGAGCCTGCGGTAGTCGACGAGCTCGACGGCCGTCCGCGCCTCGAGCGGCTGCTCGGCGATCACGCACGACCGGACGCCCGGAGCCGCGGTCACGAAGTCGAGCAGCACCCGGTAGGCGTTCCACTGCGGCCCGTAGGCCACGGCGTGGTCGACGACGGCGACCTCGTCGGCGTCGCGGCCGAGCTCGCGCCGGATCGCCTCCACCCGCGACGCCGGGGCCATGACGAGCGCCCGGTGGCCGCGTTCGAGGCCCGCGCGCAGGAAGACGCCCGTCTCGGCCGCGTAGTGGCGGTCCCCGTCGTAGAGCAGCGTCGTGTGCGTCGCGGTCGCCGTCATGGCTCGAGCCTCAGCCGGTCGTGGCACATCCCGGTGGCGGCCAGGATCCGTCGTACGACGTCGGGGACGCGCGCCAGCACGAGGTGGCCGCCCTCCGGCAGGGCGGCGGCGATCGAGCTCAGGCGGGCCACCGTGCCCGCGTCGGCGAAGGTCACCCCGTCGAGGTCGAGCAGCAGTCGCGGCGTCACGGCGGCTCGTGAGAGCGCCAACCGGTGCAGCAGGTCCCGGTTGGACACGTCGACCTCGCCCCTCACCTGCACGCCCCAGGGCTCGTCGACGGCGAGGAAGGTCGCGATCGGGACGACGTCGACCTGGGGGGCCAGCCCGTCGTGCTCCCGGGCGACCGCCGCACCCTCCCCCGGCTCGAGCCGGCTGGTGTCGTAGAGGCACACCGAGCTGACACGCAGGTCGCGCTGGAGGTCGGTGGCCATCCGCTCCCAGGTCTGCACCTCCTCGATCGAGCCGAGCAGGTCGGTGAGCTGGTCCATCCGGGCGGCCACGCGGAGTCCGGGGAACCCGCGCTTGTGCGCCTGCCGCGCCGCGAGCCGGAACCCGTCGGCGACGGTGTCCAGGTCGGGGCGCGACGAGCCGTAGGCGAGCTCGAACGAGCTGGTCGTCAGCTGACCGGTGCGCAGCGCCTGCCGCGCGTCCAGGTGCCCCGACAGACGCTCGACGAGCCCGTCGACCTGTTCTTCGGCGGCGATGTAGAGGAGCTGGTCACCGGCCGCCAGGCCTTGGCCGACGAAGGTGGCCGCGACCCGGTCGAGCTGCGCCCCGTCGGACTCGAGCGCGCACAGGTGCGTCCCCGGCTCGAGCGAGCAGAGGTCGGCAGCCGCGCGGTGCGACCCGAGAATCATCCGCCCAATCTAGGACGGCGTCGCGGCGCGGGACCCATAGTTCTGCCACATTTTCGCAGCGCGCGGGCTGCCCTCACCGCCGAAGGAGCAGGGCGGAGTCCCCGAACTCGTGCCAGAGGTAGCCCTCCGCGACCGCTGCGTCGTACGCCGCCTGGGTGAGACGCGCGCCCGCGACAGCCTCGACGAGCAGGAGGTGCGAGGCCATCGGGTCGTGCCACCCTGTGACGAGTCCGTCGATGACCCGGGGCGGGGCCGCAGGCGTGACGACGCGGTCGGTCCACCCGCGGCCCGCGACGACCGACGACCCGCGGACCGTGGACTCGACCGCGCGGGTCGCCGTGGTGCCGACGGCCACGACGCGCCCGCCGTCGGCGCGCGCCTGGTTGATGGTCCGCGCGCTGGTCGGCGTCACCTCGAACCACTCCGGTCCCGGTGCCTCACCGGCCTCCTGCGACGACACGCCGGTGTGCAGCGTGACCGGTGCGAGCTGCACGCCCGCGGTGACCAGCCGGGTGACCAGCTCGTGCGTGAACGGGCGCCCGGCCGAGGCCATCTCGGCGCTTCCGGGCCGGGTCCCGAAGACGGTCTGGTAGTCCGCGAGCGGGTAGCGCCGGTCGAGGTAGCCGTAGGCGATCGGGCGGCCGTTCCACTCGAGCTGGCGGTCCAGGTCTCCGCGCGCCGACACGCGCCAGAGCCGGTTGCCGGCGCCCGTCGGGGAGGACGCCCGGCCCGGCCAGGGCTCGCGGATCACCAGGCGTACGTCGCCGACGCGCACCACGTCGCCGGCACGCGCGTCGAGCACGGAACGGGACGCGTCGGGCGCGGTCCGCAGCTCGACGACGCGGTCCCCGTCGTCGAGCCGGTGGGCCACGTGCAGGACGACCGGGGTGCCGTCGAGGTCGGCGTCGACCTCGGCGGCGACCGTCGCTGACGTGTTGACGACCAGCACGTCGCCCGCCCGCAGGTGCTCGGCCAGGTCCCGGAACCGGCCGTGGGACAGCCCGTCGGGGGTCGCGACGAGCAGGCGCACCTCGTCGCGGGCGAGGCCCCGGGCCTCGGCCGGGCGCGGCGCGAACGAGGAGGCCTCGAAGTGGGTGTGCGGGGTCTCGTGCAGGAGCGTCATCCGAAGTCCTCCGCCCGGTAGCGCCCGGACTCGGGCCGGGCGTCCAGCAACGCCAGCAGGCGCGGCACGACCGTCATCGGCAGCGGGCGGTCGGAGATGTCCTCGCCCGGGAACGCGTCCTGGTGCATGGCCGTGCGCATGTCGCCGGGGTCGACGGCGTACGCCCGCAGGCCGGTCTCGGCGGCGTACGTCAGCGTGACGTGGTCGAGCGCCGCCTTGCTGGCGCCGTAGAGGCCCCACGTCTCGTAGTGGTGGACCGCCGCATCCGAGCTGATCGAGAGGAGCACGCCGTCCGCCTCTCGGAGCCACGGCAGCAGGGCCGAGGTGAGGACCAGCGGGCCGCCGATGTTGGTCCGCCAGACCTGCGTCAGGTCGGGGATGTCGACCTCGGAGAGCGGACGCATCGGCAGCGGGCCGAGCGTGCTGGCGTTGTGGACCAGGAGGTCGAGCCGGCCATGCCGCTCCACCTCCGTCCGCAGCCGGTCGCGGTGACCGGCGTCGGTGAGGTCGCCGACCACGACCGTCACTCCCTCCGGCAGCTCCGCCTCCTTGAACTTCTCCTCGCTGCGTCCGTCGGTGACCACCCGCCACCCCTGTCGCGCGAGCTCCCTGACCAGCGCGAGGCCGAGCCCGGCCGATCCTCCGGTGACCAGGGCCACCCGTTCCGTGGTCCTGATGGTGCTTGTCCTGTCTGTCATGGCACCATGGTTCAAGTTCAAGTCAACTTGAGTTCAAGGGGTGACGCCGATGGATGCTCGCGACCTGCTGCCGATGGGTGAGATCTCGAGACGCAGCGGCTTCGCAGCGTCGGCGATCCGCTACTACGAGGCCGAGGGACTCATCGAGGCACACCGCTCCGGCGGCGGGCAGCGACGGTTCGAGCGCAGCGTCCTGCGGCGACTCGCCTTCATCCGGGCGGCGTCCAACGTGGGGCTCACCATCGAGGAGATCCGCGACGAGCTCGCCCGCCTGCCCGGCAACCGCACCCCCACCAAGGCCGACTGGCACCGCATCTCCCGGCACTGGGGCCGCCGGCTCGACGAGCAGATCGCGGCGCTCCAGCGGCTCAAGGGTGGCCTCGAGGGTTGCATCGGCTGCGGGTGCCTGAGCCTGCGCTCGTGCGCCTTCTCCAACCCCGACGACGTGCACGCCGAGGGCGGGTCCGGTGCGCGGCTGCTCCCCGACTCGCTCCGCCGCCCGCACCCCACCCGTCGCTCCGCGGGGTTCTGACATGACCTACGAGATCCGCACCGCCCTCGCCGACATGGACCTCGACCTCGTCCACCGGTGGCTCAGCACGGACGCCTACTGGGCCCTCGGACGCACCCGCGAGGCCGTCGCGACGGCTGCGGAGCACTCGCTCAACGTCGGGGCGTTCACAGGCGACGGTCAGCAGGTGGCGTACGCCCGCGTCGTCACCGACCACGCCAACTTCGCCTGGCTGTGCGACGTGTACGTCGACCGCGACCACCGCGGCCGAGGACTGGGCAAGCGGCTGGTCGAGGCCGTCGTCGCGCGGCTCGACGAGCTGGGCGTCAGGCGCACCCTCCTGTC
>DATIAJ010000367.1:0-6307 GCA_035458105.1 Nocardioides sp.
ACCCCTACTACGTCGCCACCCAGGCGCACCCCGAGCTGCGCTCGCGGCCCACGCGCCCCCACCCGCTGTTCGCCGGGTTGGTGGGCGCGGCCATCGAGCGCCAGCGCTCCGAGCGCTTCCCCCTCGACGAGTCGGGGCTGCGTCGGAAGGACGAGGTCACCGAGGCCTGACGCCCGGCTCAGAGGCGGCGGGCCGCCAGGATCCGGCCGAGGACGAACGAGTTGGACCGGAGCTGGTTGCGCGCGTAGGCGATCAGGCTGGTGTCGTCGGCGGCCGCCTCGGCGGCGGCGAGGAACTCCTCGTCGCCGGCGCCGAGGGGGTACATCGCGCGGATGGTGAGCCCCTGGTTGAGCAGGCCGCCCTTCAGCGTGTGCAGCTCCTCGAGGTAGCGGTGCGCGAACGGTGCGAGCAGCTCGGCCTGGCCGGGGCGCCAGAACGTCGAGCCCAGCACGAGCGTCTCGCGGCTGGCCGGCACGGCGTAGTCGACGAAGAACGCCCGCCACACCTCCTCCTTGGCCTCGACGTCGGGACGAGCGGCGAGCACCGCGAGGCGACGCATGCCGGCGTCCGGGTCGGGGTCGGACTCGAGCAGGCGGCGTACGGCGTCCTCGTCGTAGTCGCCGAGCTCGGCGCGGCGCACCGCCATCCGCCAGGCGAGGTCGAGGTCGGTGGCCTGGTCGGCGGCCTGCTGCAGGACCGTCCAGTGCTCGTCGGTGGAGGCGGCTGCCGCGAGGGTGCGCAGCGCCGCCTGCCGCGCGTCGGGGACGTCGACGAGCCCGAGCACCGCGTCGGCGAGGGCGGCCAGCAGGCCCGGGGACTCGCTCGCCGGTGCCCACCGGTCGGCGACGAGCAGCGCCTGGCTCAGGAGGGGCTCGATCAGCGCCGGGCTGGTCTCCGTGGCCAGCGCGCGGGTCAGGGCGGCCGACACGTCGCGGGGCGCGACGTCGCCGAGCAGCAGCAGCTGTCCCGCGGTCGCCGCGACCAGCGCCCGGTCGAGCGGGTCGTCGAGCTGGTGGACGCGCTCCAGCATGAGGCGCAGCGAGTCGGGGTCGGGCTTCACGGCAGCGAACGTGTAGTCGCCCGCGTTGACGAGGCGGAGGTCGCCGTCGGGCAGGTCGATGGGCGTGCGGGCGCCGGTGACCTCGTACGACGACCGGCCCACCGCCGCGAGCGTGTCGTCCGAGGTGTCGAAGACGGCGACGTCGAGCCGGTGCGGGCGGGGCTCCTGGCCGTCTGTCGTCTCCACGACGAGCTCGCCGTCGACGAGCGAGATGACGTCGGTGCCGGCCTCGTCGAGCCACGCCTTGGTCCAGGCCGACAGATCACGGCCCGAGGCGCGCGAGTAGCAGTCCATCAGGTCGTCGAGCCGGGTGTTGGAGAAGGCGTAGCGGCTGAAGTAGTCGCGCAGCCCCTCGACGAACGCGTCCTCGCCGATGTAGGCCACGAGCTGGTGCAGGACGCTCTGGCCCTTGACGTAGGTGATGGCGTCGAAGTTCGACATCGCGGAGGAGACGTCGGGCACGTCGCTGCGGATGGGGTGGCGCGCGGGGCTCATGTCCATCTCGTAGGCGGTGCGCTTGAAGGCGGCGAGGAAGGTGGCCCACTGGTCGGTGAACTCGGTCGCGGCGGCCATGCCCCAGTTGGCGGCCCACGACGCGAAGGCCTCGTTGAGCCACAGGTCGTCCCACCACTGCATCGTCACGAGGTCGCCGAACCACATGTGCGCCATCTCGTGGAAGATGAACTCGGCCCGGACGGCCCGCTGCGCGTGGGTCGGGGGAGTGCGGAAGAGCTGGCCGTCGCCATAGGTGACGCACCCCCAGTTCTCCATCGCGCCGCCGAGGTTCGGCACGAACACCTGGTCGTAGCGCTCCTGGGGGAACGGGTAGCCGAACCGCTCACCGAAGAACGCGAGGCCCTGGCGGGTGAGGGTGACCATCTCCTCGAGGTCGCGCTCGAGGATCGGCACGAGCGACTGGCGGCAGTAGAACCCGAGGTCGTGGCCGTCGTGCTGCTGGCGCACCTCGTGGAACGGACCGGCGTTGACCACGACGACGTACGTCGACAGGCGGGGCGTGTCGGGGAAGGTCCAGACGCGGGCGTCGTCGGCCAGGTCGGGATCCGCGTCCTCGACGGACTCGGGCGCCCCGTTGGAGGTGACCAGCCACGAGGACGGAGCGGTCACGACGAAGCGGTGGGGGGCCTTGAGGTCGGGCTGGTCGAAGCAGGCCCAGACGCGGCGGGCCTCGTCGGGCTCGAGGCTGGTCCAGACGTAGACGAGCTTGTCGGTCGGGTCGACCGTGCGCAGGATGCCCTCGCCCGTGGCCGTGTTGGTGGTGCGCGCCTCGACGACGAGGACGTTGTCGGCGGCGAGCGCGGGGAGCGGCAGCCGTCCGTCTGCTGCGGCCGTCACGTCGACGTCGGCGCCGTTGAGGGTCGCCCGGACGACGTCCATCGCGACGTCCACGAAGGTGGTCGCTCCGGGCTCGGAGCACGTGAAGGTGACGGTGCTGGTCGAGCGCCACTCCTCGCCCTCGAGCAGCCCGGTCATGTCCACGTCGATGTCGTAGCGCTGGACCTCGAGCAGGTCGGACCGGGTCTTCGCTTCGTGCGTGGTGAGGGTCGACAACGTCATGGGGGCGAACCTAACCCACGCTGCCGATCCCCGCGGGGCCTTGGGCTAGCGTCGTCGCATGACCGACGTGACCGGGCCCGAGGGAGAGCACGAGCTCGCCGACCGGCCGATGACGTGGCCGGTGGTCTCGAGCCAGGACCTGCACCGCGACGACTGGGTGGTGGCCCTGCGCGAGGACCGGATCACCCGGCCCGGGCACCCCGAGGAGTTCAGCCGGCTCAGCCTGGAGCACCCGGGGGCGGTGATCGTGCTCGCGGTGGACGACGACGAGCGGGTGATGTGCCTGCGGCAGTACCGTCACACCAGCGGGCACGAGTTCGTCGAGCTGCCCGCCGGCCTGCGCGACGCGGGGGACGAGCCGCCCGTGGAGACGGCGAAGCGCGAGCTGCGCGAGGAGGTCGAGCTCGAGGCCGCGCAGTGGCGGTTGCTCCTGAGCACCTACTCCAGTGCGGGGATCACCGATGAGGTGCACGAGATCTTCCTGGCCCGCGGCCTGACCCATGCCCCGCGTGGGGACTTCGAGATGGAGCACGAGGAGGCCGAGATGGAGCGCTTCTGGGTGCCCATGGCCGACCTGCTCGATGCCGTGCTGGAAGGGCGGGTGCGGCAGGGTCCGCTGGCGCAGGCGGTGCTGGCGTACGACGTGCTGAAGCGCCGGGGGACCCTGGACGCCCGGTAGGGCCTCCCGGGAGTAGTCTCGCCCTCGCTGTGAGGCGAGCCACACCCGTGGCCCCTCTCTGAACACGAGGAGCAAGGCAATGAAGGTCGGCGTACCCAAGGAAGTCAAGAACCGCGAGTACCGCGTGGCCCTGACCCCCATCGGCGTGCACGAGCTCGTCCAGCACGGCCACGAGGTCGTCGTGCAGAAGACCGCCGGAGAGGGCTCGCTCATCCCCGACGAGGAGTACGTCGCGGCGGGCGCCACGATGCTCGACACGGCCGACGACGTGTGGGGCTCCGCCGACATGATCCTCAAGGTCAAGGAGCCGGTGGCCGAGGAGTACGAGCGCATGCAGGAGGGCCAGACCCTCTTCACCTACCTCCACCTCGCCGCCGACAAGCCCCTCACCGAGGAGCTGATGAACCGCAAGGTCACCGGCATCGCCTACGAGACCGTCCAGCTGCCGTCCGGCGGACTGCCGCTGCTCTACCCGATGTCCGAGGTTGCCGGCTGCCTGGCCCCGCAGGTCGGCGCCCAGGCGCTGCTCAAGGCCAACGGCGGCCGCGGTGTCCTCATGGGCGGCGTCGGCGGCGTGGCCAACGCCAAGGTCGTCATCATCGGCGCCGGCGTGTCGGGCCAGAACGCCGCCAACATCGCGCTCGGCATGGGCGCGGACGTCACGCTGCTCGACACCGACCTCGACAAGCTGCGGATGTCGTTCTGGCGCTACAACAACCGTGTCCACGGCCTCGCCTCGTCGAAGCTCGCCATCGAGCAGCAGGTGATGGAGGCCGACATGGTGATCGGTGCCGTGCTGATCCCCGGCGCCGCGGCTCCCAAGCTGGTGAGCAACGACCTGGTCTCGCGGATGAAGCCGGGCTCGGTGCTCGTCGACATCGCCATCGACCAGGGCGGCTGCTTCGAGGACTCCCACGCCACGACGCACGACGACCCGACCTACCCGGTGCACGACTCGGTGTTCTACTGCGTGGCCAACATGCCCGGCGCGGTGCCCAACACCTCGACGTACGCCCTGACCAACGCGACGCTGCCCTACGCCGTGGCGCTCGCGGACAAGGGCTGGCAGCAGGCGCTGCGCGACGACCGGAGCCTCGCCCTCGGCCTCAACACGCACGCGGGGCAGCTGACCAACGCGCCGGTCGGCGAGGCCGTCGGCATCGAGTCGGTGGACCTCGATACCGTCCTCGGGTGAGCTCCGGAGCGAGGCTGGACCGCGCGGTCCGCACGTACCTCGACCACCTGGCGGTCGAGCGCGGACTGGCGGTCAACACGCTCAGCTCCTACCGGCGTGACCTCGCGCGCTACGACGAGTTCCTGACCGGGCAGGGCATCGACGACCTGGACGCGGTCACCGAGGCGACGGTGGCCGCGTTCCTCGTCAGCCTGCGCGAGGGCAGCGAGGCCCACCCGCCGCTGAGCGCGACCTCCGCAGCGCGGACCGTGGTGGCCGTGCGCGGCTTCCACAAGTTCGCCGTCGCCGATGGACTGTCGGCGGCGGACCCGGCGGCTGCCGTCAAGCCGCCGACGCCCGCGAAGCGGCTGCCGAAGGCGCTGCCGCTGTCCGACGTGGAGGCGATCCTCGACGCGGCGGGCGCCCCCGACACGGTCCTCGCCCTGCGCGACCGGGCACTGCTCGAGCTGCTCTACGGCACCGGCGCGCGGATCTCCGAGGCCGTCGGGCTCGACGTCGATGACCTCGACCAGGTCGACGGGACGGTGCTCCTGCGCGGCAAGGGCGGCAAGGAGCGGCTGGTGCCGGTCGGCGGCTACGCCCGCGACGCGGTCGCGGCCTACCTCACCCGCGCCCGCCCCGAGCTCGTCGGTGCCGGCAAGGGTGGCCCGGCGATGTTCCTCAACTCGCGCGGGGGCCGGCTGTCGCGGCAGAGCGCGTGGGCGGTGCTGGTCAAGGCGGCCGACCGGGCCGGTGTCACCGCGTCGGTGTCGCCGCACACGCTGCGGCACTCCTTCGCCACCCACCTGCTCGACGGGGGCGCCGACGTGCGCGTCGTCCAGGAGCTCCTGGGCCACGCGTCGGTCACCACCACGCAGGTCTACACCCTCGTCACCGTCGACAACCTGCGCGAGGTCTTCGCCACGGCGCACCCGCGGGCCCGGGAGCAGTAGCCGCCTGCGCGCCCGCCACCCACCGGGTGGTTGGATCGACACATGCCGGATCCAGTGCGCCTCGACACGCGGGTCCCGACGGGCGCGGACCCGGACGCGGTCTACGACGCCTTCACCGGCTGGGTGGGCGACCAGGGGCTCGACCTCTACCCGCACCAGGACGAGGCCGTCATCGAGCTGCTCGGCGGCAACCACGTGGTCCTCGCGACGCCGACAGGGTCCGGGAAGTCGATGGTCGCCATCGGCGCCCACGTCGCGGCCCTCGCCCGCGACGAGGTGAGCTTCTACACCGCACCGATCAAGGCCCTCGTCAGCGAGAAGTTCTTCGCCCTCATCGAGGTCTTCGGCGCCGACAACGTCGGGATGCTGACCGGTGACGCCGCGGTCAACCCGGACGCCCCGATCATCTGCTGCACGGCCGAGGTGCTGGCCAACATCGCGCTGCGCGAAGGTCGCTCGGCCGACGTGGGCCTGGTCGTGATGGACGAGTTCCACTTCTACTCCGAGCACGACCGCGGGTGGGCCTGGCAGGTGCCGCTGCTCGAGCTGGTCGACGCCCAGTTCCTGCTGATGTCGGCGACGCTGGGCGACGTCTCCTTCTTCGTGGAGGACCTGAAGCGGCGCACCGGCCGCGACACCGCCGTCGTCGACGACGCCGAGCGTCCGGTGCCGCTGAGCTTCCGGTGGTCCATGGAGCCGCTCGACGACACCCTCGAGGAGCTGGTCACGACAGGCCAGGACCCGGTGTACGTCGTCCACTTCACACAGGCCGCTGCGGTCGAGCACGCCACCAACCTGCTCCGTCGGCCGCCGGCCAAGATCGACAAGGACGCGATCGCCGAGCGGATCGGCGCCTTCCGCTTCGG
>DATIAJ010000368.1:0-2150 GCA_035458105.1 Nocardioides sp.
GATGTGCAGCAGGCCGTCCTTGCCGGGCATCAGCGAGACGAAGGCACCGAAGTTGGTCGTCTTCACGACGGTGCCGAGGTAGCGCTCGCCGACCTCGGGCATCGTCGGGTTGGCGATCGCGTTGACCGCGGCCTTGGCGGCCTCGGCGGCCTCGCCGTTGGTCGCGCCGATGTAGACCGTGCCGTCGTCCTCGATGGACAGCGTCGCGCCCGTGTCGTCCTGGATCTGGTTGATGACCTTGCCCTTGGGGCCGATGACCTCACCGATCTTGTCGACGGGCACCCGCACGGTGATGATGCGCGGCGCGTGCACCGACATCTCCTCGGGCGCGTCGATGGCCTCGCCCATCACGTCGAGGATCGCCAGGCGGGCATCGCGGGCCTGGGTCAGCGCGGCGGCCAGGACCTCGGCGGGGATGCCGTCGAGCTTGGTGTCGAGCTGCAGGGCCGTGACGAACTCGCGGGTGCCGGCGACCTTGAAGTCCATGTCACCGAACGCGTCCTCGGCGCCGAGGATGTCGGTCAGCGCGACGTACTGGGTCTCGCCGTCGATCTCGCCGGAGATGAGGCCCATCGCGATGCCGGCCACGGGCGCCTTCAGCGGCACACCGGCCTGCAGCAGCGACAGGGTCGAGGCGCAGACCGAGCCCATCGAGGTGGAGCCGTTGGAGCCCATGGCCTCGGAGAGCTGGCGGATGGCGTAGGGGAACTCCTCGCGGGACGGCAGGACCGGGAGAAGGGCGCGGCGCGCCAGGGCGCCGTGGCCGACCTCGCGGCGCTTGGGCGAGCCCACGCGGCCGGTCTCGCCGGTGGAGAACGGCGGGAAGACGTACTTGTGCATGTAGCGGCGGTGCTTCTCCGGCGACAGCGTGTCGAGCTGCTGCTCCATCTTGAGCATGTCGAGCGTGGTGACACCCAGGATCTGGGTCTCGCCGCGCTCGAACAGCGCGGAGCCGTGGACGCGCGGGATCACGTCGACCTCGGCGTGCAGCGGACGGATGTCGGCGAGGCCGCGGCCGTCGATGCGGACCTTGTCGCGCAGGACGCGCTCGCGCACGACGTTCTTGGTGACGGAGCGGAACGCGGCGCCGAGCTCCTTCTCACGACCCTCGAACTGACCGGAGAGCTTCTCGAGCAGGGCGACCTTGAGCTCGTCGGTGCGCGACTCACGCTCCTGCTTGTCGCCGATCTGCATGGCGGCGGTCAGGTCGTCCTTCGCAGCGGCCTCGACGGCGGCGAAGACGTCGTCCTCGTAGTCGAGGAAGACCGGGAAGTCCTGGACCGGCTTGGCGGCCTCGGCGGCGAGCTGCGACTGCGCCTCGCACAGCTGCTTGATGAAGGGCTTGGCGGCGTCGAGGCCACCGGCCACGACCTCCTCCGTCGGCGCCTGGGCGCCGCCCTGGACGAGCGCGATGGTCTCCTCGGTGGCCTCGGCCTCGACCATCATGATCGCGACGTCGCCGGTCTCGGTGACGCGACCCGCGACGACCATGTCGAACACGGCCGACTCGAGCTGCTCGTGGGTCGGGAAGGCGACCCACTGGCCGTCGATGAGGGCGACGCGGACGCCACCGACGGGGCCGGAGAACGGCAGGCCGGAGAGCTGGGTCGACATCGACGCGGCGTTGATGGCCAGCACGTCGTAGGGCATGTTGGCGTCGAGCGCCAGCACGGTGATGACGACCTGGACCTCGTTGCGCAGGCCCTTCTTGAAGGTCGGGCGCAGCGGGCGGTCGATGAGGCGGCAGGTGAGGATCGCGTCCTCGCCCGGGCGGCCCTCGGAGCGGAAGAAGGAGCCGGGGATCTGGCCCACGGCGTACATCCGCTCCTCGACGTCGATGGTCAGCGGGAAGAAGTCGAAGTGGTCCTTCGGGTTCTTCGAGGCGGTGGTCGCCGAGAGCAGCATGGTCTCGTCGTCGAGGTAGGCCGTGACGGAGCCGGCGGCCTGGCGGGCGAGCAGCCCGGTCTCGAACTTGACCGTGCGCTTGCCGAACGTGCCGTTGTCGAGGACGGTCTCGACAGCGGAGATGATGGGTTCACTCATGGAAGCAGGACTCTGCTTTCTCTTCGCGGAGCGATCCGCGGCGTCCACCCCTCATGTGGTGGACCATCGAAGGTCCCGCGGGGCCGGTCTTCGATCGAGGCCCGCAG
>DATIAJ010000369.1:0-7014 GCA_035458105.1 Nocardioides sp.
AGACGATGCTCGCCTTCGCGGACGTCGTCCGGGCCGGCAAGGCCCTGTACATCGGCGTCAGCGAGTGGACCGCCGAGCAGATCCGGGCCGGCCACGCCCTGGCCAAGGACCTCGGCATCCAGCTCATCTCGAGCCAGCCGCAGTACTCGATGCTGTGGCGCGTCATCGAGGGCGAGGTCGTGCCCACCTGCAAGGAGCTGGGCATCAGCCAGATCGTGTGGAGCCCGATCGCCCAGGGCGTGCTCACCGGCAAGTACAAGCCCGGCCAGGCCCCGCCGGAGGGTTCGCGCGCGACCGACACCAAGGGCGGCGCCGACATGATCTCGCGCTTCATGCGCGACGAGGTGCTCACCGCGGTGCAGGACCTCGAGCCGATCGCGAAGGACTGCGGCCTGTCCATGGCCCAGCTCGCCATCGCCTGGGTGCTGCAGAACGACAACGTCGCCGCCGCCCTCGTCGGCGCCTCCCGCCCCGAGCAGGTCGCCGACAACGTCAAGGCCGCCGGCGTGAAGCTCGACGCGGACGTCATGTCCCGCATCGACGACGCCCTCGGCTCCGTCGTCGTACGCGACCCGGGCAAGACCGCCGAGGGGATGCCGAAGACCCGCGTCGCCTGACCCCCTTTCCCCGGGTATCTAGGGACGATCTGGTGGCGTATCGGGTCGTCCGCCTACCATTTCGTCCCTGGATACCGGGCGACCGCAAACGGCCGCAGGTGCGGCGGCCGGGTACGGCGACGGCGGCCGCCGCATGGCCTAGCATCGTCGCGTGGCGATGAGATCGGAGCCGACCGGACTGGCGGCCGAGGCGGCGCTGTTCCACGCCCTGTCCGACCCGTCGCGGCTGCTGATCGTGCGCCACCTGTCCCTGGGCGAGCACCGGGTGGTCGACCTGACGGCGCACCTCGGCCTGGCCCAGAGCACGGTCTCGAAGCACCTCGCCTGCCTCAAGGACTGCGGCCTGGTCGTCTCGCGACCGGAGGGCCGGGCGTCGCTGTGGTCGCTGACGAACGACGCCGAGCTCGCCGAGGTCCTCGCGACCGCGGGACGCCTGCTCGCGCTCACGAGTGTCGGACCCGAGCACCACTACGAGGAGCGGCACCCCTGACATCGGGTCCTCAGAGGAGCGAGGACCAGTAGGACCAGAAGCGCTCGAGGATGAGCAGCACGACCACCAGGTAGGTGCCGAAGACCAGCGGCCCGCGCCAGTCGCGCAGGACCTCTGCGAGCCGCCCGCCCGGGTCGGTGCCGAGGGCGCCCGCCGCGGCGTTGCGCGCGGTGACGTACCAGAACAGCGGGATCACCACCGCCCACACGACCATGCAGTAGGGGCAGAGCGCGCCGATCCGGTAGAGGCTCTGGAACACCAGCCAGCAGATGAAGGCGAACGCCAGCGTGACACCGGCCTGCAGTCCGAGCCAGTACCACCGCGCCAGCCGGCCGCCGGCCAGCAGCGCCGCGCCCGTCGCGACGACCACCGGGAAGGCGGCGACGCCGATGATCGGGTTCGGGAAGCCCAGCAGGGCCGCCTGGGCTGACTCCATCACGTTGCCGCAGCTGAGGACCGGGTTGATGCTGCACGTCGGCACGTAGTCGCTGTCCTCGGCGAGGCGGATGCGCTCGATGAGCAGGACCGCCGACGCGACCAGACCGATGAGGCCGCCGACCAGCAACCCGATCGCGAGCGGTCGCTCCTGCGTCGCGTCGACGACGTCTCGCTCGACGACGGTGGCGGGGGTGCTCATGGCGGGCCGTTCTCCTCCGGGCGGGGGCAGGTCGACCCCCATCCTCCGGCATCGGCCAACCGCGACCGGTGCCGGGTTTGACCCGGCATCGCCGCACAGCGATGATGAGGACTGGCGACGATGGAGGTACGTCATGGGGGCAGGACACGGGCACGCGGGTGCCCGCCACCGGTGGCGGCTCGCCGTCGCCTTCGGCCTCGTCGCGGTCTTCTTCGGCGTCGAGCTCGTCGTGGGCCTGGTGTCGGGCTCGCTGGCGCTGATCTCCGACGCCGGCCACATGGCAGCAGACGTCGTGGCCCTGGGTGCGGCGCTCGTCGCGACCACGATCGCCACCCGCCGCGACGACACCGGCCGGCGCACGTACGGCTCCTACCGGGCCGAGGTGTTCGCCTCCGGCCTGACGGTCCTGATCATGCTGGGCGTCTCGGCCTACGTCGTCCTCGAGGCCGTACGTCGCATCGGCGAGGACGTCGAGGTGGCTGCCGGCCCGCTGCTGGCGGTCGGTGCGATCGGTCTGGTCGTCAACCTGGTGTGCCTGGTCCTGCTGCGCGGCGGCGCCTCGGAGTCGATCAACGTCAGGGGCGCCTACCTCGAGGTGATGGCCGACGCCGCCGGCAGCGTCGGCGTGCTCGCTGCCGGTCTGCTCGTGCGGCTCACCGGTGACGGGTGGTGGGACACCGTGGTCGCGCTGGCGATCGGCGTCCTGGTCGCCGTACGAGCGCTGGTGCTCGGGCGTGAGGTGCTGGCGGTGCTCGGCCAGCACGCGCCGCACGACGTCGACCTCGAGGCCGTGGTCCGTGACCTCGAGGCCGTCCCCGGCGTCGCCGAGCTCCACGACCTGCACGCCTGGACGCTGACGTCGGGGATGAACGTCGCGACCGCGCACCTCGTCCTGCGGGTGGGTGCGGACGCCCAGGTCGTGCTCGCCGCAGCCGGTGCCGCGCTGCGCGAGGGCCACGGCATCGAGCACGCCACCTTGCAGGTGGAGGCGCTGCCCGCGCAGGAGTGCCACGCGGCCACCTGGTGAGCACGACCGAGCGTGCTGACACACTGGGTGCTGACGCCCGACCGTCGTGGCGCTCGACGATGGGGGACCGGGTGACCGAGGCCGCAACCACAACGATCGAGCACCCGTTGACGCCGACGCTGGCGAAGACGGCCAACGTCCTCGCCAAGGGAGCCCTGCTGCTGCTCCTGCTCTTCGCGGTCCTGCACCCCGACCAGGCCAACCTGCGCGACAAGGCCGCCGGCATGCGCGCGATCGGCTACCCGCTGATGTCCTTCACCGTGCCGGTCCTGTGGTGGGCGCTGTGGCGCGACCGCATCTCCTTCCCCTGGCTGCCCGACCTGCTCATCACCATCACCTGCTTCACCGACATCCTCGGCAACCGGATGGACCTCTACGACACGGTCGTCTGGTTCGACGACTGGATGCACTTCATGAACACCGGCCTGCTCGCCGCGGCGTTCATCCTGCTCACCCTGCACCGCGACGTCGGGTTCGGGCGCGTCCTCGAGCGGGCCCTCGCGGTCGGGGCGAGCGCCGCGATCGCGTGGGAGGTCGCGGAGTACTTCGCCTTCATCAGCCGTTCGACCGAGCGCGAGTTCGCCTACGCCGACACGCTGGGCGACCTCTCCCTCGGCACGGCCGGCGCCGTGGTGGCGGCCGTCGTGATCCACGCCGCGTGGCGGCGCGGGCACCTGCTCCACCCGCGGCCGCTCACCTGAGCCAGCCATAGTCCAGCGACGAACTTGACTTAGCCGTCTGCGAGGGGCTTCGCTGCTGCCATGGCCCCGTCGATCGACACCGCGCGCGACGTCGTCCCGCTCCGCGAGGCGACCAAGGCGTGGTTCGCGATCTCGTTGCAGACCTTCGGCGGCCCGGCAGGCCAGATCGCCGTCATGCAGCGCACGCTCGTGGACGAGAGGCGTTGGATCGGCCAGCAGCGATTCCTCTTCGCGCTGTCCTACTGCACCCTGCTGCCCGGGCCGGAGGCCCAGCAGCTGGCGACGTACGTCGGCTGGCTGCTCAACGGGGTCAAGGGTGCGCTGGTGGCGGGGATCCTGTTCATCCTGCCCGGTGTCGTCGCGCTCCTGGTGCTGTCCGGCGTGTACGTCGCCTTCGGGGACACCACGCTGGTGGAGGCGCTGTTCCTCGGGCTCGCGCCTGCGGTCATCGCCATCGTGCTCCAGGCCGTCGTCCGTCTTGCGCGGAAGGGTCTCGGCCATCCGGCCCTGGTCGCGCTGGCCGTCGCTTCCTTCGTCGCGCTGACCTTCCTCGGCGCACCGTTCCCGGCCGTCGTGCTGGTGGCGGCCGTCACGGGGTGGGCCCTCGGCCGCCGCATCCCCGGCCTGACCAGGGCACCGAAGACGGCCGCCGACGACGGCCCGCCACCGCTCATCAGTGACGACCAGCTCCACGCCGAGCGACCCTCGGGGCGGCGCGCAACGGTGACCCTCGCCGTCGGGCTCGTCGTCTGGTTCGGCCCGGTGGTCGTCGCGGCGCTCCTGTTCGGCCGGTCGAGCATCTTCGTCGACCAGGGCCTGTTCTTCTCGGGAGCCGCCATCGTCACCTTCGGCGGCGCGTACGCCGTCCTGGCCTACGTCGCCCAGCAGGCGGTCGAGGTGCACCACTGGCTGCTGCCGGGCGAGATGGGCCGCGGCCTCGCGCTCGCCGAGACCACCCCGGGGCCCCTGATCATGGTCGTCCAGTTCGTCGCCTTCGTCGGCGCCTACCGGGCCCCGGGCGACCTCGACCCCTGGGTCACCGCCGTGCTCGCCGCCCTGCTGACGACCTGGGTGACCTTCGTCCCGTGCTTCCTCTTCATCCTCCTCGGTGCGCCGTACGTCGAGCGCCTCCGCGGCAACCGCGACCTCGCCGCCGCGCTGGCGGGCATCACCGCGGCGGTCGTCGGGGTCATCGCGAGCCTCGCGGTGTTCTTCGCGCTGCACACGCTCTTCGGGGAGACGGCCCGCCTCACCGCGGGGCCGCTCGACGTGGAGTACCCGGTGGTGTCCTCGATCGACCTCGCGGCGCTCGCGATCACCGCGCTCGGGCTGGCGCTCGTCTTCTGGCGTCGGTGGTCGGTGCTCCGCACCCTCGGCGCCTGCGCGCTCGCCGGCCTGGTGATCGGTCTCGCGACGTCGATCTGAGGGCATGGGGACGACCTCCGACGGCCCGCGCGGCGTGGACCGGGCTGACAGGATCGGGCCCATGCCTCCCGAGCGCGCCCCGCGGCACGACCTGTCCGCGTGGGCCGCGGCGGCGCTGGTGTTCGGCTCCTCGGCAGCCGTGCTGGTGGTCGAGCTGGTGGCGCTGCGGTTGCTCGCACCCCACTACGGGCTGACGCTCGAGACCAACACCCTGGTGATCGGGCTGGCGCTGACGGCCATCGCCGCGGGCACGTGGGCGGGCGGGTGGACCGCCGACCGGGTCGCCCCGCGACCCCTGCTGGGACCGCTGCTCGGCATCTCCGGCGCTGCCGTGGCCCTGACGCCGGCCGTGGTGCGCGGGGCGGCGGCCGCCGGCGACCCCGGGCTGCTCCTCCTCGCGGCGACGCTGTCGATCCTGGTCCCGGGCATCCTGCTCTCGGCCGTCAGCCCGGTGGTCATCAAGCTCCGCCTCACCAGCCTCGCCGAGACCGGCACCGTGGTGGGCCACCTCTCGGGCCTCGGCACGGTGGGGGCCATCGTCGGGACCGTCGTCACCGGCTTCGTGCTCGTCTCCCGGGTGCCGGTCAGCGGCATCCTGGTCGGACTCGGCGTCGTGCTCCTGGCCACCTCCGTCGTGGTGCAGGTGGCCGGACGCCGCGGTCGCAGCGACGCCGTGCTGGGCGTGGTCGTGGCGCTGGCCGGGATGGGAGCAGCGACGGCGCCGAGCGGCTGCGACGTCGAGACGACCTACCACTGCCTCGCGGTCGATGCGGACCCCGACCGGCCCGACGGGCGGGTGCTCGTGCTCGACGGGCTCCGTCACTCCTACGTCGACCTCGCCGACCCCACCCACCTCGACTTCGCCTACGTCCGGGCGATGGCGTCGGTGGTCGATGCCGCCTTCCCGGCCGGCGAGCCGTTGGCGGCGTACCACCTCGGCGCGGGCGGGCTGACCCTGCCGCGCTGGCTCGAGGCCACCCGGCCCGGCACGGCGAGCCGGGTCTCCGAGATCGACGCCGGCGTGGTGGATGCCGACCTCGAGCTGCTGGGCGGCGAGCTGCCCGACGGCGTCGAGGTGGCCGTCGAGGACGGTCGCCTGGCCATCGACGACCTCGAGCCCGCGAGCCTCGACCTCGTCGTGGGCGACGCGTTCGGCGGGGTCAGCGTGCCGTGGCACCTCGCCACCCGCGAGGCGCTCGTCGGGCTCCGGGCGGGCCTGGGCGGGGACGGCGTCTACGTCGCCAACGTCATCGACCACGGTCCGCTCGACTTCGCCCGCGCCTACGTGCGCACGAGCAGCGAGGTCTTCGACGAGGTCGCGCTGCTCGCCGAGCCCGACGTCCTCGCGGGTCAGGACGGTGGCAACCTCGTGCTCGTCGCCTCCCGCGAGCCGATCGACCTCGACGCCGTCGCGGCCGGGTTCGAGGAGCGCGGGCTGGACTGGGGGTCGCTCGCCGGTGCCGACCTGGCCGCGTGGGCGGGCGAGGCCCCGCTCCTCACCGATGACTTCGCGCCGGTCGACCAGCTGCTGACGCCGTACGGTCCGGCCCGCTGACCCGGGCTGACCTGGACTACGTGTCCTCGGGCAGGCGCCTCTCGGCGACGTAGGGCACCACGTCGGCGATCGAGTCGACGACCAGCGTCGGCCGGTAGGGGAAGTCCTGCACCTGGTGGCGCTCGGTGGCGCCGGTGGCCACCAGCACGGTGCGCATGCCCGCCTCGAGGCCGCTGATGATGTCGGTGTCCATCCTGTCGCCGATCATCACCGTGGTCTCGGAGTGGGCGTCGATGCGGTTGAGCGCGCTGCGCATCATCAGCGGGTTGGGCTTGCCGATGAAGTAGGGCTGGCGTCCGGTCGCGGTGCTGATCAGCGCCGCCACCGACCCCGTGGCGGGGAGCATGCCCTGCGCGCTGGGTCCGCTCGGGTCGGGGTTGGTCGCGATGAACCGCGCGCCGTCGTTGATCAGCCGGATCGCGCGCGTGATCGCCTCGAACGAGTAGGTGCGCGTCTCGCCGAGGACGACGTAGTCGGGGTCCTGGTCGGTCATGACATAGCCGATGTCGTGGACCGCTGCGGTCAGACCGGTCTCGCCCACGACGTACGCCGACCCGCCGGG
>DATIAJ010000370.1:0-3810 GCA_035458105.1 Nocardioides sp.
CGGCCTCGAGCGCGGCCCGGACCTTCGGCGTCGCCTGCGCGATGGCGGCGTCGTGCCAGTCGCCGGCAGCGTCCTCGGTGAAGATCAGCACGTGCCCGTGCCCCTCGTGGGCCTGGGCGGGCATGGCGGCGACGACGCCGAGCAGGACACTGCCGACGAGCGCGAGCGCCGCGGTCAGCGCGGTGCCGACGGACGATCGACGGACGATCGGTCGCGGCGAGGTGGTGAGGAACATCCCGAGGCCTCCAGTGAGCGAGCAAGGTGCGAAGCGGGGGCGCGGCGGCGGGTGGCCGCGCCTGTGACGTGGGTCACGGACCATCGCGACTGACGCTCGCAGACTTTTGTTTGGCGGTCAAGCAAAAGACGGCCTACATGCGCATAAAGACGCATAACGATGCATGAAAGGCTGCTTCGGGAAGCCTGAGCGGGCTGGCTATCCTCGGCTCGTGACCGCCAGCGCCGACCGACCCGTCGACTGGCCGAAGGTGCGTCTCCACGTCATCACCGGCAAGGGCGGGACCGGGAAGTCCACCGTGGCCGCCGCGCTCGCCCTCGCGCTGGCGACCTCGGGACGCAACGTGCTCCTCTGCGAGGTCGAGGGCCGCCAGGGCATCGCGCGGATGTTCGACATCGATCCGCTGCCCTACGAGGAGCGCCGCATCGCCAAGGGCGCCCCCGACGAGGACGGTCGCGCCGGTCAGGTCCACGCGCTCCACATCGATCCCGAGTCGGCGCTCCTGGAGTACCTCGCGATGTACTACAAGCTCGGTCGCGCAGGGAAGGCGCTCGACCGCTTCGGGGTCATCGACTTCGCCACCACCATCGCTCCCGGCGTGCGCGACGTGCTCCTGACCGGCAAGGTCTACGAGGCCGTGCAGCGACCCCGCGGGGCACGGCACAAGGACCAGATCACGTACGACGCCGTGGTCCTGGACGCGCCGCCGACGGGTCGCATCTGCCAGTTCCTCGGCGTCAACTCCGAGCTGGCCGGTCTGGCCAAGGTCGGGCCGATCAAGGCCCAGGCCGACAAGGTGATGGAGCTGCTGCGCTCGCCGCGCACGGCCGTGCACCTGGTCACGATCCTCGAGGAGATGCCCGTGCAGGAGACCTCCGACGGCATCGCGGAGCTCCGCGCCGCCGGCCTGCCCGTCGGCGGCGTCGTGGTCAACCTGGTGCGCCCGCAGGCCCTCAGCCCGAGTGCCCTCGCGCAGGTGCGCGACGACACCGTCGACCCGACCGCGGTCACCTCCGACCTGACCCGCGCCCGGGTCGACGTCGACGCGGCGCTCGTGGAGTCCCTCGTCGCCGAGGCGCGCGACCACGCCGTACGCCGGCACCTCGAGGACGAGCAGCGCGAGCTCGTCGCGGCAGAGGCCGTGCCGACCTACGAGCTGCCGCGCCTCGCGGGCGGGATCGACCAGGGCGCGCTCGTCGAGCTCGCCCAGCTGCTCCGCCACCAGGGGATGGCATGAACATCACCCCACGACGTTCTCCTCCTCCGCTCCGCTCCCCCGGACAACGCCGCAGGGACCCCGAATGAACATCACCCCGCCTGTTCTGGACGTCGACGCGCTGCTCGACGACCGGACCACCGAGATCATCGTGTGCTGCGGCGCGGGCGGCGTCGGCAAGACGACGACCTCGGCGGCCCTCGCCCTGCGGGCGGCCGAGCGTGGCCGCAAGGTGGTCGTCCTGACGATCGACCCGGCCCGCCGCCTCGCGCAGGCGATGGGCATCGAGCAGCTCGACAACACGCCGCGTCCGGTGCCCTCGGTGGACGCGCACGCGGGCGGGTCGCTCGACGCGATGATGCTCGACATGAAGCGCACCTTCGACGAGGTGGTCGAGTCGCAGGCCAGCCCGGAGAAGGCGAAGCAGATCCTCGAGAACCCGTTCTACGTCGCGCTGTCGAGCTCGTTCGCCGGCACCCAGGAGTACATGGCGATGGAGAAGCTGGGCCAGCTGCACCGACAGGCACTGGCCGACGGCAGCCACGACCTGATCGTGGTCGACACCCCGCCCTCGCGATCCGCGCTCGACTTCCTCGACGCCCCGGAGCGGTTGTCGAGCTTCCTCGACGGCCGCTTCATCCGACTGCTGCTCGCCCCGGCGCGCGGGCCGGCCAGGCTGATGACGGCCGGGTTCTCGGTGGTCACCAACGCCCTGACCAAGGTGCTCGGGGCCCAGGTGCTGCGCGACATGCAGACCTTCGTCGCGGCCTTCGACACGCTCTTCGGGGGCTTCCGGCAGCGGGCGGACACGACCTTCGCGCTGCTCCAGGCCGACGGCACGGCCTTCCTCGTGATCGCCGCGCCGGAGCCCGACGCGCTGCGTGAGGCGGCGTACTTCGTCGACCGGCTCACCGACGACGACATGCCGCTGGCCGGCCTGGTCGTCAACCGGGTGAGCCCCTCGGCACGCACCGAGCTGTCGGCCGAGGCGGCGATCACGGCCGCCGACCGGCTGCAGTCGGGCGACTCGTCGTCCCTGACCGCCGGGCTGCTGCGGCTGCACGCCGACCGGGTCCGCATCATCGAGCGCGAGAAGCACCTGCGTGAGCGTTTCGCCGCGGCCCACCCGAAGGTCCCGACAGCGGTCGTGCCCGCGATGGCGAGCGACGTCCACGACCTCGACGGCCTGCGCGCGATCGGCGAGAGCCTCGCGACGCAGGGCTGAAGGTCACACGGAGACGGAGGGCGTCTCGACCTTGGTGCGGGCCGTCTCGAGGATCGTGCGCCACGACGAGCCGGGACGACGGCGGAGCAGCGCACGGCGCTCACGCTCGGTCATGCCGCCCCAGACACCCCACTCGATCTGGTTGTCCAGCGCCTCGGCCAGGCACTCGGTCCGCACGGGGCAACCCGCGCACACCTGCTTGGCCTTGTTCTGCTCCGCCCCGCGCACGAAGAGCGCGTCCGGAGTGTCGCCCTTGCATGCGGCGCGTGCTGCCCAGTCCTCGACCCACATAAGTCAAACCCCACGGTGATTGTCGAGCCGGTCGGCCGCCCCCATAGCGGCCATCCCTGACTCAGAATGAAAAGTAAACGAATCACCCCCGGTCCAGACAGGGACCGTGTGGCTCAATTCGTATAGCCCGATATGACTATCCGGCTGCGCGGCTGGAATTCCGGGTGGTAAGCGTCCGCCCCGTACTCTGGTGCGCATGTCCTCACGCTCGTCCTCCACCTCTGGGCGCCCCCAGGGCCGCCCCGACGCCGGTCGTGTCGCCTCCCACCTCGCGGTGATGGCTGCCGTCGCGGTCGTCATGGGTGTCCTCGTCGCCTGCCTCGCCATCCCGTTCGCGGGCCTGGTCGGCGTCGCCGCGAAGGACGTCAGCAAGGGCATGGTCAACCTCCCCGAGTCGCTCGAGGCCAAGGACCTGTCGCAGAAGACCCGGATCTACGACGTCAACGGCAACCTCATCGCCTCCCTCTACGACCAGAACCGCATCAACGTGCCGCTGAGCTCGATCTCGCGGCCGATGGTGAAGGCGATCGTCGCGATCGAGGACTACCGCTTCTACGACCACGGCGCCCTCGACCTCAGGGGCACGCTGCGTGCCTTCATCACCAACCAGGCCAACGGCGGGTCGGTGCAGGGCGGCTCGTCGATCACCCAGCAGATGGTGAAGCAGACGCTGCTCTACCAGGCGGAGACCGACGAGGAGCGCAAGGCCGCGACCGAGGAGACCTACGCGCGCAAGATCCGCGAGCTGCGCTACGCGATCGCGTTCGAGAAGAACCACACCAAGGACTGGATCCTCGAGCGCTACCTCAACATCGCCTACTTCGGCGACGGCGCCTTCGGCGT
>DATIAJ010000371.1:0-4621 GCA_035458105.1 Nocardioides sp.
TTGGTGAAGGCGCCCAACCCCATGATCTGGGCGCCGAGCTTGCGGGCCGTCTCGGCCGCTGCCAGCAGCCGGCGGTAGGTGAACTCCGGGTCGTGGGCCATCATCTCGCGCGGGGTGCCGCCCACGGTGATGAGCCATCCCTCGGCCTCCGCGCCGGTCGGGGAGGTGATCCCGGTGACGTGGCTGTAGGTGAACGGTGGGCTGTAGGCCACCACCTTCTCCACCAGGTCCATCACCGGTTGCGGCGCCGCCCGGGAGACCGTCCGGAGGGGCTCGACGTTGCGGAAGTACTGCTGCGACAGCGGGTGGATCACGAAGGCGAACCTGCTCTTGCGGCGCGGGCCGTTGGGGTGGAGCAGCCGGGGCGCCAGGTCGGCGCCGATGATCATGTCCAGCAGGTCGTCGTCAGTGAGCGCGTTGCCGTCGACCGAGGCGATCATCAGCGCCTCCAGCACGGCCGCCTCGACGACCACGGAGAACGGCTGCGGGGTGAGGTCGACGACCAGGTCGACGCCCCGGTGACCCAGGTCGGCGAGACGGTCCGCGTCGATCGCGGAGGTGAGCAGGGTCTTGCCGGCCAGGTCCTCGAGCCCGAACCCGGCCAGCTCGTCGTACGTCGCCACCAGCACGTCGCAGTCGCGCGCGGCCCGGCGCGCCAGCGTGTGGGCGACCTGCCGGGCGGGCGAGGCGAGACGGGCACGCAACGGGTGGGGCACCATCCGCGCCGGGAGGGCGCCGACCTCGCCGAGCACGTCAGCGGCGAGCCCGACCACCGGGTTGGCGTGGAGCCGGTGGGACAGGTCGAGGCGCAGGAGCGGGTCGGCGAACTCGATGTTGTCGGTGTGCTCGCGCAGGATGCGAGTGGTGCGCTCGTGGTTGCGTCCGCCCAGCACGACCGTCCGGGCGTTGGTGAGGTGACCGGGCAGCTCGGTGTCGATGCGCCGCACGGCCCACTCCTGCAGCACCTCGAGGAGCTGGCGGCCCTCGGTGACCGGCAGCGACCCCGCCCCGCCGGCGATGCGCCTGCGGGCGTCCTCGGCCGATCCGGCGTACCGGCCCGTCGCCTGCGCCTCACGGATGCCGGTGACGGCGACGGCACGTGCCCTCGGCGCCCACTCGCGCACGAGCGCGCACGCCGCCTCGACGTCCCCCGACGTGCCGCGCCGGACGATCCGGAAGCGCCGGCCGAGGAACGTGACCCGCGTGTCGTGGTCGCGCTCGGGGCCGCTCAGGCTGATGTCGAGGACCACGGGTGTCGTGGCGGTCATGTCGGTCCCTCCCAGGTCCGGTGGTCGGTAGGCGGTGTCACACCATCGCCGCGGAGTCGTGCTCGGGGTGCTCGAGCATGAAGTCGAGCAAGGTGTCCGCGTAGTCCTCGAAGCGCGGGCAGCTGACGCCGGTCCCGGCGAGGTCGGCCGTGGTGCGGCTCGTGTCGTACGTCGTGGGCGAGGCGAAGTAGTCGAGCGCCTCGACCGGCAGCCCCATCAGCCGCTCGGCCAGGGGCAGCGACACGGCGGCCCTCGTCACGCCCAGCGGGAGCGGCACCCAGACGACCCGCTTGCGCAGGCGTCGCGCGAAGGCGTCGACGAGCTGGCGGGCGGTGGGCGGGTCGGGGTCGGTGAGGGCGTACGTCCTGCCCTCCGACTCCTCCATGACCGAGAGCCGGTCCATCGCGTCGATGACGAAGTCGCGCGGCACCAGGCAGAAGCGGACGGCGTCGGGGTCGGCCACGGCGGGTACGACGGCGACCGGGAGCTGGCGGCGCAGGAACGTCGCCAGGAAGTAGGGGCCGTCGTACTTCTGCGTCTCGCCGGTGCCGGAGTCGCCGACGACGATGCCGGGGCGGTAGATCGTCGCGGGCAGCCCGTTGGCCATCGCCTTGCGGACGAGCACCTCCGCCTCGAACTTCGTCGACTCGTAGTGGTTGCGGAACTCCTGTCCGACGTCGAGGTCGTCCTCGCGGAACTCCCCGTAGTAGCGGCCGCTGACGTAGCACGTGCTGACGTAGTGGAGGCGGGCGAGCCCGGGCAGGTTGCGGCACAGGTCGAGCACCCGGTCGGTGCCGTCGACGTTGACCCGGTGGGCCACCTCCTCGCCGACCGCGAGGTCGTAGACCGCGGCGAGGTGCCACACCTCGGTGACGTCCTCGAGCAGCGTCGCGTCGCCCGCGTCGAGGCCCAGGCCGGGGGCCGTGAGGTCACCGACGACCAGCCGGACCCGGCCGATCACGTGCGGCTCGTCGGCTTCGATCGTCTCGAGCCGCTCCCGCGCGTCGGCCAGGTGACGCCGCTGCACGAGGCAGATCGCCGTGGTGCCCGGGCGCTGTGCCAGCAGCCGGCCGAGCAGGGCGGATCCCAGGAAGCCGGGGAACCCGGTCATCAGCAGTGCGCTCACGTGTGCCACCTCGTGTCGTCGTCTGCTCCCACCCTTCTGCCCGTCCGTCGGGGTCACCAGAGCCGAACGTCCCGTCGCCGGACGGTCGTCCGGCGGTCGGCGCCTCACGGTGCGCGGTGGTCCCGCATCCAGGCCTGCGAGGTCCACCCGCTGCCGAATCCCTGGACCTGCGATCCGTTCCTCGGGCGGGCCAACCAATGGGACGCTGGGGTGTCTGATCCTTCGTGGATGCGGTGAGCCACATGGACCTGGTGGAGTTGCGAACCAAACCGAGCGGGACGACGGCCGAGCGGTCGGACGTCCTTGCCCAGCTGTTCGTGGCCCACGAGCGCCGTCTGGTCGGGCTGGCCTACCTGATGGTCCGGGACCGGCAGGTGGCGGAGGACGTGGTGCAAGAGGCCTTTGCGGGCCTCTACCTGAGGTGGCGCGAGCTGCGCGACCCCGACTCGGCCGTCGCCTACCTCAACCGCGCGGTGATGAACGGCAGCCGCAACCACCTGCGGGGCCGGCGATCAGCCGGCCTGCGTCTGGCCCGGATGGCGCCGCAGCCCGAGGAGCTGCAGTCGGCGGAGCAGATCGCAGTACAACACGACGATGCCGACCGGCTGTGGCAGGCCATCGAGGACCTGCCCGTCCGGCAACGTCAGGTGCTGGTGCTGCGCTACTACCTGGACCTGAGCGAGGCCGAGATCGCCGACACCCTGCGGGTGTCGCGCGGATCGGTGAAGACACACGCGAGCCGTGGACTGGCCACGCTCGCCCGTCATCTGGAGGCAAAGCGATGACCACCAGTGATCTCGGGCGCCGGCTCACCGAACTGCTCCACGAGCGCGCGGAGGACGCCATGAACGACACGAACACACAGGAAAGGCTCGCCACAGTGCTGGACGACGGTGAGCGCCGCCGTCGGCAGCAGCGCAGGGGTGCGGTCGCCGGGCTGGCGGCCGCCGCGGCCGTCGTCGCGGTCGCCGTAGCGGTCGCGAACGGGGTCGGGGACGACGACGTGGTCGACCCGGCGACGACCACGGACGTCGACGCGATCGCCTTGGCAGAGGACTTCCTCGAGGCCGCCTACGCGGTCGACCTGGACTCGGCTGAGGCGATGATGGCACCGGACGTCTCCATCGGCGGATCTGTCGGCAACGACGTGCAGCGGTGGCGCGACGAGTTCATGTGGGCCGGTGCCACCGGGCACTCGCTGGCAGACCATTCGTGCGAGACGACGTCGGCCGGCGCGGACGAGACCTCCGTCAGCTGCACGTATGCCGTCCATTCCTTCGGCTCCGAGCAGCTGCGCGGACGGCCCTTCGGGGACAACTCCCTCTACCTCACCGTCGCCGACGGGAAGATCACGCAGGTCCGGGACGAGTGGGCCTTCGTGACCAACGGCTTCAATGCCGAGATGTGGCAGCCCTTCAAGGCCTGGATCCGGGTGGAGCACCCGCGCGACGTCAAGGCGATGTATTCCGACTCCGACCTGAACACGCCGCGGTACGACGCAGGCGCTTTGCGGTTGTGGGAGAAACGTGTGGACGAGTGGGTGGCACACCAGCTCTGACCGTTTTCCACAACCTTTGCCCACCCTCTGTTTCCAGGGCCGTCCGCGTGGGTAGCGTCCTTCGTGCAGGACCTCTCGGGAAGCAGGGCGCCACATGGCCGTTGATCGCATCACGCGACCGCACGTCGACGACCTCGTCGAGCGGCTCGACCTGCAGGTGCGGGAGCGGGTCCGGCGCGAGGGCGTCGACCCGCAGCGCGAGGCCACGCTCGTGCGCCGCATCGCCGAGGACGTGGTCCGCGACCACGACGACCTCAGCCTGACGGGCGCGGTCGCGCCCGTCGCCGACGACAGCGCCATGGTGGGTGAGCTGGTCGCTCGGGTGTCGGGCTTCGGTCCGCTGCAGCCCTTCCTCGACGACCCGGAGGTCGAGGAGATCTGGATCAACGACCCCAGCCGGGTCTTCATCGCCCGCCGCGGCCGCCACGAGCTGACCAACCTGCGCCTCGACGCCGCGCAGGTCAACGAGCTCGTCGAGCGGATGCTCAAGTCGAGCGGGCGCCGGCTCGACATCTCGACACCTTTCGTCGACGCGATGCTCCCCGAGGGCCACCGTCTCCACGTCGTCCTCGAAGGCATCACCCGCGGCTTCACCGCAGTCAACATCCGCAAGTTCCTGCTGCGCGCCCACCGGCTGTCCGACCTCGTCTCGCTGGGCAGCCTGACGCC
>DATIAJ010000372.1:0-22651 GCA_035458105.1 Nocardioides sp.
GGTCGACATCGACCAGAGCGGCCGCTCGATCGCCGCCGCGAGGTCGACCTCCAGCCACCGCGCCAACGCCACCACGTCGTGGTCGTCGAAGTGTGCGATCGCTGTCATGCATGCACTCTTCCAGAGGGCACCGACAGTCAGACGAGCCCCGAGACGGGGTTGTGGAGAAGCCGTCGACAAGCCACCAGGGTCTCGATGCGAAGCCGTCAGGCCCGCCGTCCCGGTGGTTGCCGACCCCGACGACCCGGGTGGAGACTGGTCGGTGCGGTCGAGGGGTGCCCGACCGCAGGGAGGACCGCCCGTGGTCGAACCTGCACCGTTCCCGGACGGGAGAGCTGTCAGCGCCGCGGAGCACGAGCGGCTCCGCCGGGACTACGACGCCCTGGCCGACCAGTTCGGCGCCACGTCCGAGGTGCTCGAGGCGATGGGCCGGTCGACGGCCGATCCGGACGCGGTGCTCACCACCATCGTCGAGAACGCGCGCCGGCTGTGCCGGTCGGAGGCCGCGCATCTCTACCTGCTGGAGGGCGGCACGTTCCGCCTCACGGCGACGGTTGGGCTCTCGGAGAAGGCCCGGCAGGTGCTGACCGAGCACCCGATCTCGATGGATCGGCTGACACTCATCGGACGCGTCTGCCTGGAGCGGAGGCCGCTCCAGATCGCCGACGTGCTGGCCGACCCGGGCTACGGCCGCCACGACCTGCAGAGGTCGGCGGGCTTTCGCACCGTGGTCGCCGCTCCCCTCATCGTCGACGACGCGGTCGTCGGCGCCCTCAACGTGTGGCGCAACGAGGTCCGTCCGTTCGACGACCGTGAGATGGGCATCGTCAGCGCGTTCGCCGTCCAGGCGGCCATCGCCGTCAACGGCGTCGGGCTGGTCCAGCAGCTCGAGACGCGGGGAGCGGAGCTGGCCCGCAAGGTCGACGAGCTGGAGGCGCTCCGCGCGGTCGGCGAGGCGGTCAGCTCCACCCTCGACCTCGAGCACGTCCTCGACACGATCGTCGAGCACGCGGTAGCACTGTCCGGCACCGACGGCGGCTCGATCATGGAGTACGCCGAACGGGACCGCCGGTTCGTCGTGCGCAGCGCCCACCGCACGGCTCCCGAGGTCGTCGAGCAGCTGCGCTCCGTGAGGATCGACCTCGACACGACGCTCGTCGGGAGAGCCGCGCTGGAGCGGCACCCGATCGTCGTCCCCGACCTCGCGGCCGTCGAGCTCGACCCGCACCTGGAGATCCTGCACGACGCCGGATGGTCCTCCCTCGTCGCCGTCCCCCTGCTGCGCGAGGACACGATCGTCGGCTCGCTGATCGTGCGCCGCAAGCGCACCGGCGACTTCTCCCCGGAGGTCGTCGACCTCCTGGAGACCTTCGCCAGCCAGTCGGCGCTGGCGCTGCTGAACGCCCAGCTCTTCCGGGAGCTGAAGGAGCAGAGCTTGGCCCTGGAGCTGGCGAGCCGGCACAAGTCGGAGTTCCTGGCGAGCATGTCGCACGAGCTGCGCACCCCGCTCAACGCGGTGCTCGGCTTCTCGGAGGTGCTGCTCGAGCGCATGTTCGGCGACATCAACCAACGCCAGGAGGAGTACCTGCGAGACATCCACGGCTCCGGGAAGCACCTGCTCGAGCTGCTGAACGAGATCCTCGACCTCTCGAAGGTCGAGGCCGGGCGGATGGAGATCGACTACTCCGCCTTCGACCTGCGCGCGCTCCTCGAGGATGCAGTGGCCATGCTGCGCGAGCGGGCGACCGCCCACGGCATCGACCTCGGTGTCGACGTCGAGCCGGGCCTGGACCATGCCTACTCCGACCAGCTGCGGCTCAAGCAGGTCGTGCTCAACCTCGTGACGAACGCCGTCAAGTTCACCGGCGACGGCGGGTCGGTGGCGGTCCGGGCACGGCGCACACCGACCGACATCGAGGTCACCGTGACCGACACCGGGGTCGGTGTCCCGGAGGCGGACCGTGAGCGCATCTTCGAGTCCTTCCAGCAGGGCGGGCGGGGTGCCTCGCGCGAGGAAGGCACCGGACTCGGGCTGACCCTGTCGCGCCGCATCGTCGAGCTGCTCGGCGGCCGGATGTGGTTGGAGAGCGAGGTGGGCGTCGGCAGCACCTTCGGCTTCACGCTCCCGTCGCGCTCCAGCGACGACGCCGCTCCGGTCTCGACCTCCGGGATGTGCGACGTCGTGTTGATCGAGGACGACCGGCCCTCGCTCGATCTCTTCACGGCCTTCCTCGACGGCGCCTCGGTGCGGGTCACCACCGCGCGCGACGGGCCGACCGGGCTCGAGGCCGTGCGCCAGACCCGGCCGAGCGCGGTGCTGCTCGACATCAGGCTGCCGGGCATGGACGGCTGGACCGTCCTGAGCACCCTCAAGCAGGACCCCGACACCCGCGACATCCCCGTGATCGTGGTGTCGATCGTGGACGAGCAGCAACGCGGCGCCGCGCTGGGGGCCGCGGCCTACCTGGTGAAGCCGGTCGGTCGCGGCGAGCTGCTCGAGGCCCTCGCCCGGGTCGTGCCGTCGGTCCGGACGGGCTCCCGCGGGGCAGGAGGCGGGGCAGGAGACGCGGTAGGAGAGGGGTGAGGACGTGACGACCGGCTGGCGGCTGCTCGAGCCCCTGCGGGCCGAGGATCGGGAGGCGTTCCTCGCCCTGGCCCACCGCCGCGCGTATGCGCGCGACGAGATCCTGTGCCACGAGGGCGACCCGGCGGACTCGCTGCACCTGGTCGAACGCGGCCACCTGGCCGTGCGCGGCACCCTGGCGTCGGGCGCCGCGGCAACCTTCACGGTCCTCTCACCGGGAGACTACTTCGGCGAGCTCGCGCTGCTGCGCGCCGACAGACGTCGTACGGCGACGGTGACGGCGTTGGAACCCAGCTGGACACTTGCGGTCGCGGGAACGGCCTTCGACCGGCTCCGCGAGCACAACCCGGCCATCGAGCGGGTGGTGTCCATGGTCCTGGCCGACCGGATCGACCTCCTCAGCCGGCGTCTCCTCGAGACCATGTACGAGAGCCTGGACCGCCGGGTCCACCGCCGTCTGCTGGACCTCGCCGATGCCTACGGCGGGGACGACGGCGCCGTCGTCATCCCGCTCAGCCAGGCCCAGCTCGCGGACCTGGTGGGTGCCACCCGGCCGCCCGTCAACCAGGTCCTGCAGCGGCTCGTGGACCGCAACGTGGTCCGCCTGAGCCGTTCTCGGATCGAGGTCCTGGACGCGGCGGAGCTGCGCCGACTCAGCCCGTGAGTGATCCGACGGAGTGTCTCCGGGCGAACAGAACTTTCCCTCGCGGCGGCTCAGGATCGGGGTCACCACCCAGATCCCAGCGAAGGAGCCCGACATGTCCCCCTACGAAGCCGAACTCATCAGCCGAGCCATCATCGCCGACCGCATCCGCGAGGCAGACCACCAGCGTCTCGCCCGCGAGGTCAGGCAGTCCGAGCACCGCGACACCGCTGGCGCCGCGACCCCGTCCGCCGACCGGCACTCCCGCCTCTGGCGGCTCGTCCACCTCTCGCACGCCTACGGCTGACCGACGGAGCCGACCATGTCCACCCGGACCACCCCACAGGCCGATCTCCTCCACGACGCGCTGCGCCAGGAGCTGCTCCGCCTGGCCCGGCACGAGGACGACGCCGCCGGCCGGGAGGCGGCACGCGTGCACTACTGGGAGCCCGTTCCGGTCACCGTGGTCGTCCACCGACAGTGTGCCGCAGTCCTGCGCGACGCCGCTGACGACCTCCTCCCACCGCCCGCGCACCCAGCACCCCCTACGCCCAGGGATCAGTGATCTCCCGCAGCATCCGCATCGTCTCCTCGAGCTCCCGCATCCGCGGAGCCCCGACGTGCTCCTCCCACTCCCCGAGCGCCCGGGCGACCTCGGCGTTCGCCGCGACACCGACCTCGTGGGCGCGGGCGGTCATCCGGACGAGCTTGGCGCGGCCGTCGGCGGGGTCGGGGACGCGTTCGACGTAGCCGGCACGTTCGAGCTGGTCGACGAGGGAGGTGGCTGACTGCTTGGTCGTGCGGGCCCGGGCGGCGAGGGTGACCACGCGGGTCCCGTCGGGATCGATCTGCGCCATCAACCGGGCCTGCGTGGGGGTCACGTCGGAGGCGCCGGCGGCCACGGCGGCGTCGTACGCCCGGGCCTCCAGCGAGCGGGAGGCGACGTACATCAGGACCCCGACGTTGGGGTGCGCGGTGGGCGTTGACGAGTCACTGGGCACGGGTCCATATTAGTCAGACAACCTGACTACTCAGTGGAGGCGCGTCATGGACCGCGACACGATCTGGGGCCACGTCGACACCGAACGGACCGCACTGGCCGACCTCCTCGAGACACTGCCGGACGACGCGTGGCGGGTGCCCTCGCTGTGCGATGCCTGGACCGTGCGCGACGTGGCGGCGCACCTCTGCTTCTCCCAGGCGCGGGTCCGCGACCTGGTCGGACCGGCGATCCGGTCGGGCCTGCGCTACCACGCGACGATCCGCACCACGGCGATCGACAGCCCGTTGACCCACGCGCAGATCGTGGCCACGCTCCGCGGGTTCGTCGGCTCCCGGCGCAAGGCACCGGGCGTCTCCGACCTCGAGCCGTTGCTCGACGTCCTGGTGCACACCCAGGACATCTGCGTCCCGCTCGGCCTCGACCACCCGATGCCGCCGGACGCGGCCGTCGCGGCGCTCGAGCGGACGATCTGGTGGTCGCGACGCATCCCTCTCGGCCCTCGGCTCCGTGGCCTGCACCTCGTCGCCACCGACGTGGCGTGGGAGTGGGGTTCCGGTCGCCGCGTCGAGGGCGAGGTCCGGTGGTTGCTCCTCGCGGCCGCAGGTCGCTCGGTCGCGCACGACCACCTCAGCGGCGACGTACGCGCGCTTGCCTGAGCGGGAGCAGCGAGCTCAGGCGGTCGGCACCGGCACGGGCACCCGACGCGCCGACCGGCGCGGCAGCCAGCGAACGGCGCGGAACGTCTCGTCCGACGAGCCGTAGACCAGCAGAGCGAGGAAGACGCCGTACACGGGAAGGTGCCCGACCATCTCGGTCTGGCCGAAGAGCAGCAGGGTCGCGTTGAAGGGCACCATCGCGACGAGCACGGCCACCTGCGGGAAGGCGCCGGAGATCACCAGCAGCCCGAACAACAGCTCGGTGGCTCCCGCGATCGCGACGAAGGTCTCCGGCGTGACGTGGACGCCGACGAGCGCGAGGACGTCGAGGGCCGGGTAGTGCTCGAGGGTGTCGATGGCCATCGCCGGGTTGGTGAGCTTCTCGGAGAACGCGAGCACGATGAGCGCGGCGCCGACGCCGAGACGCAGCCACAGCAGCGCCCAGCGCAGGTGTGCCCGTGACGGGTGGGCGGCGCCGTATGCGTCCGGGCCGGGAGGTACGACGACCAGGAAGGCCGCGACGGCCGCGAGGTTCGCGCACTCCCCGAGCGCCGTGAGGCCGGCGACCAGGGCGAGCGCCGGGGCGAGGCCGAGGACCAGCGCGGCGGCCGTGCGCAGCTGCCAGCCGGTGACCAGCCAGATGCCCAGCCCGGCCTCGACGAGGAGCAGCGCGTTGCCGCCCATGCCCGACAGGTGGTCGTTCGACGGGGTGATGAAGGCGCCGGTCGCGGCGAGCGCGAGCAGGGCGACACCGAGATGGACCCCGAGCAGGCGCGGCACCCACGGCACCAGCCGGCCCAGGGGGCGCAGCACCGGGAGCTCGGGGCGGTCGACGCGGAGGGCGAGCGCGCGCCAGGCCACGGTCACCACGACGACGGCGGCGGTCAGCACGAGCGGCAGCGGCGAGAGGAAGAACGACCAGTCCCCCGCCTGCTGGGACTCGACGAACCAGCGCTCGTGGGTGGGCAGGGCAGGCACGAGCACGGCTTCGGGGAGGGTCATGGCACCACCCTCGGCCCCCGCCCGGCCGCGGATGAGCGGCGAAGGTCCGGAGATCCGGGGGACCTTCGTCATCTGATCGCCGACCAGTACCGGCCGACTTGCCGGTGCCCAGCCGCGGCCCGAGGATCGACGCATGGACCAGACCCCTGCCGAGCCCCGGCTCCGACGTGCCGTCCGGGCGGTCATCCTGTCCGACGACGGCAGCGTCCTGCTCTGCCGGTTCCGCCCCCCGCACCCGGCGGTCCCCGACGGCGCCACGGGCGTGTGGGCGGCGCCCGGTGGCGGCATCGAGCCGGGTGAGATGCCGCTGGAGGCGCTGCGCCGCGAGCTCCTGGAGGAGATCGGGTTCGTCCTCGACGCCGACCCGCCCCACGTCTGGCACCAGGAGGTCCTCACGCCCGTCGGGCCGAGCAGGCACGGCGGGCAGGAGCGGTACGACGGGCTGGTCAACGACTACTTCCTCGTCCGCACCACCCGCTTCGCCCCACGGGGCGCCCTGTCGGACGACGACCTCGCCGCCGAGCACATCAGCGCGATGCGGTGGTGGCACCACGAGGAGATCGTCGCGCACGACGGCCCAGACCTCTTCTCGCCCCGCAACCTCGCCGGTCCGCTCGCGACCCTCGTCGCCGGTCACGTGCCGGGCACCTCGGTCCCGCTGGGCCTCTGACCACGTCCGCCGCGCGGCACCGACGTACAGTCGCGTCCATGCCACCCCTCCCCCGTCGCGGGCACCACGTCCTGGCCGCGACCGGGCTGCGCACGCGCGCCCGCCACAGGGCGGAGGTGGGTGGGCTGGGCCACCCGAGCGGCCCGCCGGCGACCGCCACGGCACTCGCCGAGCTCGGCTCCCCGCTGGCGGGCGTCCGCCTCGTCGGTGCCCTGCCACGCCTCCTCCGGGCGCCGCGCGGCGATGGACACCTGGTCGTCGACATCCCCGGTTGGCAGGCACCCGAGCTGTCCGGAGCACCGCTGCGCGGCTACCTCCGACACCTGGGGTACGACGCCCGAAGCTGGGGCTTCGGCACCAACACCGGCGATCCCCGCCGCGACGTCGAGCGGCTGGCGAGACGTGTGCGCGAGCTCGTCGACGCGAAGGGCGAGCCGGCCTCGCTGGTCGGCTGGAGCCTCGGTGGCGTCATCGCCCGCGAGGTCGCCCGGCGGGATCCCGACGTCGTACGGCAGGTCATCACCTACGGCACGCCGGTGACCGGCGGGCCGCGGCACACCACCGTGGCGCGGGCCTACCGGCGGGGACCGGACGCCGACGCGCAGCGGGTCGCCGAGCGGCTCGACCCGACGGCGCCCATCCCGGTTCCGCTCACGATCATCTTCTCCAGGCGTGACGGCATCGTGGCGTGGCGGGCCTGCCTCGACCACACCTCTCCCGACGCGGAGCACGTCGAGGTGTCGTCGACCCACATCGGGATGGGGATCGACCCCGACGTCTGGGCGGTCGTCGCCGACCGGCTCGCGCGCTCCTGACTCAGTCGGCGGGTGCGAGCTCGATCGTGCCGCTCGCCAGCTCACCGCTGACGGTCTCGTCCGTCATCCCGGCGCTGCGCAGGAGACGGAGGACGGCCTCGTTGTCGGCCATCATCTCGGCCCGGAACCGCTTCACCCCCACGGTGATCGCGCGCTCGGTCAGCACCCGGAGCAGGGCGGTGGCGAGTCCACGGCCGTGCCACGAGTCCGCCACCGTGATCGCCAGCTCGGCCTCGTCGGGCGAAGCTGCGTAGCGGATGAAGCGCGCGACCCCGATGATGTAGGTCTCGTCGTCCGGGGAGTGGGCGACGTACGCCTCGTGGCCCACGTGGTCGATCGCGGTGAAGTACGTCGCCTGGCTGTCGGTCAGCCGGGGGGTGCCGGTCAGGAAGCGGCTGTACTGCGACGCCTCGCTCATCAGCGCGAACGCCCGCTTCAGCTCGTACGCGTCGGAGTCACGGATCGGCCGGATCCGCACGAGGTCGCCGCTGCGGAGCCTCACCTCGTGCGGGCCGTCCATCGGCGCGCTAGCCGAGCGGCGGGATGGTGACGACCTGACCGGCGTAGCTCAGCCCGGCACCGAAGGCGATCAGCAGCGCGGTGTCGCCCGCCGTCGCCTCGTGGTTGCGGAGCATCGCCTCCATCGCGAGCGGCACCGACGCGGCCGAGGTGTTGCCGGAGTCGATGACGTCGGTGGCGATGGCGACGGAGTCGGGGAGCTGGATGTTCCTGGCGAGCGTCTGGGTGATGCGCAGGTTGGCCTGGTGCGGGATGAAGGCGTCGAGGTCGTCGACGGACACGCCGGCCAGGTCGAGCGCCTCGTGGGCCACCTTCGCCATCGCGAACGGCGCCCAGCGGAAGACCGCTGTGCCCTCCATCTGGACCACCGGGTGGTCGAACCCCTCCTCCGCCGCGTGGCCGCCGAGGCAGCTCGGCGTCTGGGTGATGACGTGCGCCTGCGAGCCGTCGGAACCCCAGGCGGTCGGGCCGATGCCGGCGGTCTCCGACGGACCCACGACGACCGCGCCGGCACCGTCGGCGAAGATGAAGGCGGTGCCCCGGTCGGTCGGGTCCATGAAGCGGCTCAGCTGCTCGACGCCGATCACGAGCACGTGGCTCTCGGCGCCGGAGCGCACCATCGACGCGGCGAGGTTGAGCGCATGGCAGAAGCCAGCGCACCCGGCGGAGATGTCGAACGCCGCCGCGGTGATGCCGAGCGCGCTCGCGACCTGGGGCGCAGAGGCGGGCGTGTGCTCGGGGTGGGTCGAGGTCGCGACGATCACGCAGCCGATCTGCTGGGCCCCCACGCCGGCGGCCGCGAGCGCCTTCTCGGCGGCCGAGATCGACATGCCGATGAGGGTCTCGTCCTCACCGGCGAAGCGACGCGTCCGGATCCCCGACCGGGTCTGGATCCACTCGTCGGAGGAGTCCAGCACCTCGCAGATCTCGTCGTTGGTCACGAGCCGCTCGGGTCGATGGACACCGAGTCCCAGCATCGCGGCGTGGGTGAGCTCGGTGGGCTGCTGGATCGTCATGTCGCGAGCATAGGCAGATCGACGAGCAGCGCTACTGGTCGCCGGCGGGCTGGGTCTCGGGGATCGGGGAGTCGGGCACCTCGCCGGGGCGTCGCCTCACCCCAGCAGGCGGATCGTCCGCTCGTCGGCCGATCCGTCGTAGAAGCGGTCCAGCACGTCGGGGAAGACCCGTTCGTCGGGGTCGGCACGCGCGAAGAGCGTCATCGACGAGCGGAGCTTCAGCGCGTCGACCGCCCCGAGGACCTGCTCGGCGGTCGCGCCCTCCAGCTCGAGCAGAGCGCGGCAGCACTCGAGCAGCCGCGGGCCGAGCACCTCGTGGTCGAGGTAGGCGCGGGCCTCGTCGAGACCGTCGAGCTCGAACTGCTTCGCGGTGGCGCTCTGCCCGAGCCCGGACACCTGTGGGAAGACGAACCACATCCAGTGGCTCGTCTTCCGGCCGGCCCGGAGCTCCGACAGCGCCCGGGCATAGGTGGCGTGCTCGTCCTGCGCGACGACGAAGCGGTCGAGGTCCATGCGCCCAGTGTCTCCCGGGGCGTGGCTACGTTGGCCGCGTGCCCGACACCCCGACCCGCGCCGTCCGTCTGGGTGCGCTCGCACTCCTGCTGCGCCCGACCTACGTCGCGGCCGAGGTCGTCGCGGCCGCCGCGACGACCGGCGGCTACAGCTTCGTCTCCGACTCGGTGAGCAGGCTCGGCGAGGTCGGGTGCACGGTGGCGTTCTGCTCACCGCGCCACGAGGTGATGAACGGCGCCTTCGTCGGCTACGGCCTCGCCCTCGCCGGCGGTGCGCTGCTGCTCGCGAGGCCGCTCGGGCCGTGGGTGACCGCGCTGCTCGTGGTGTCGGGACTGAGCTCGTACGCCACGGGGCTGGCGCCGCTCGACCAGGACGCCACGCTGCACGCGCTCGCCGCGACGCCGTTGTTCGTCGCGCAACCGCTGGCGCTGCTGCTCCTCGGCCGCCGGGTGCGCATGGACCGGCCACGCCTGGGGGCTGCCCTGCTGGCCACCGGTGCGCTCACCGCAGCGGCGGCGGTGGGTTTCGTGCTGTCGGGCGACGGAGCGGCAGCCGGCGCCCTCGAGCGGCTCGCCCTGTGGCCGGTGCTGCTCGGCCTCGCGGCGTACGCCTGGAGCCACGGCCCGGGCATGCGTCGACCCCGTCCCTGCGGGGGACGGGGTCGACGGTCAGGACTCGGTCAGCCTCGGTCAGCTCTCGGTCAGCGCAGGACGCCGCACAGCGCGGGGTCGGTCGCCTCGGCAGGCAGGCTCGGGTCGAGCTCGCTGGCGCCGGCGCCGTCGAAGTCGTACTCGCCGTTGCCGTTGTGGTCGACACCGTGGATCACGATGACGCCCTTGCCGTTCTTGATCGCCTTCAGCACGGCACCGGGCGCGAAGTTGATGACCCGCTCGTACTTCTCGACGCCCTTCGGCGTGGTCGGGAAGCGGTCCACGGCGAGGCCGCTCTTGGGGCTCGTGTCGCCCTTCGTCGTCAGCGACTTGAGGATCGGGCCGTAGTCCGGCACGCCCTCGGCCACGTTGATGCGCAGGTCGTTGTTGGCGTCGTCGAACACGTTGGGGCACTCGTTGCGCGCCTCTGCACCGAAGTGCAGGTGCTGGGCGTGCGGGAGGTTCTTGGCGAGACCGCGTGCGTCGATGCGCACCTTCGCCTTGCGGCCCTTGAACTCGGCGTGCACGCGGCCCGAGGCGCCGGAGTCGTTCAGCGACTTCAGGTTCGCCTGCAGGTGCGTGTGGCCCGGAGCCGCTGCCGGCTTCTCGGACTCGGTGGCGCTGCTGGCCTGGATGCCCGCGACGGCGACGGTGCCGGCGAGGAGCATTCCGCCAAGACCTGCGTAGAGCTTGCGATGCTGCATGGGAACTCCTTGGTGTCGAACGACGGCCGAGTGTCGGCCTTCCCACGTCGTTCGGCACCACCGTCGGGGACGGATTGACCCGCCCCACCCGTGGGGAGGGGTCGCCCCGTGCGGGACGTTCTCAGTAGCGCTTCGCGCCGCGGCGCTCCTGCAGCTTGCGCGCCGCCTCCTTGATCTTGGCCTGGTTGTGGGGCTTGCGCGCCTCGTCGTAGACCTTCTTGGCGATGCCGAAGGCCGCGATCTTCTTTGCCATACCCATGCCTGGACCGTACCCAGCGACGGCAAGGTCGATCCCCACCCATCCGTGAGCCGGGTCACGCCGAACCCCCGTGGAGCCGCCGGTCCCGGCGGTCCTGTCGACGAAGGGTCCCAGACCATGCGCCTCCCCTCTGTCCGCCGTCCGTCCCCCTCCATGGCCGTCTCGGTCATGGCCCTGGTCGTGGCGTCCACCGGTACGTCGTACGCCGCCGGCCTGATCGGCTCCGACGACATCCGCAACGACTCGATCCAGTCCAAGGACGTCAAGGACCGCACCCTCAAGGGCCGTGACATCAAGACCGACGTCATCGGGTCCAACAAGATCCGCAACGGGTCGCTGAAGGCGCGGGACTTCGAGGCGGGGCAGCTGCCCGCCGGTGCCGCCGGTCCGCAGGGTCCCGCAGGCGTCGGTCGCTGGGCCCTCGTCGACACGACCGGCGCGATCATCGCCCAGTCCGGTGGCTTCTCCGTGACTGCCGGCTATCCGGCCGCTCCGGCCGCCGCCAACGGCAACGTCTACATCAACGCCGGCGAGAACCTGAGCAACAACGGCGTCATCGCCACGATCGCGCTCCAGAACACCGTGGACCAGAACGGCGACATGATCATGAACGGTCGCGCGCCCGGCGCCGACGCCAACCCGGAGTTCTCGGGCGAAGCGGCGGCCGCGATGTGCCAGCCCGGCGTCGTCAACTGCGCGCCCGCCGGCACGAACAACACCAACCACCTCGTCGTCAGCCCGCGCAACAGCGACGGATCGGTGACTGCCGACGGCACCCGCAAGCGCTTCTACGTCGTCGTGACCGGGGACTCCTCCGACCGCGGCTGACCACAGGCCGGGCAGGCCGCGCGGTAGACATGGACCATGCGCCTGCTCGAGCACCTCGTCGACCGGTTGCGCGACGCGCTCGCCGGTCGGCCCGCGCGGGGTCGGGACCCGCTGTCGCCCGCCCCGCTGCGCGGTGCACGGGCCGGCGCGCTCCGTGGGGTGCGCGCCGGCCTGGTGCAGCCCGACCAACGCTCCTGCGGCGCAGCGAGCCTGGTCGTCGCCCGGATGCTCGGCGACCCGGACTACGCCGGCTGGATCGAGACCGGCGAGGTCACCGGGCGGCCGCGCGACGCCCGCGCCCGCACCCGCCGCTTCGCCGACGAGGTGCTCGCCACGCACGTGCGCACCAACCGCTGGTACGACGCGTCGGGATCGCTGCAGGTCGCGTGGCCGCGGGCCCTCGGCACCGCCCCGTGGGCTCTGGCCCACGAGCTCACCGTCACCGGCGGCACCTCCGGGCCGGGCACCAGCCACCGCGTGCAGGCGGTCTCACCACGACGCCGCGGCGAGGCGTACGACGACGTGGTGGCCGCGGTCGCGCTGGGGCACGCCGTGCCGCTCTACGTCGGCAACCGGTCGCTGCCGCGCCACGTCGTGCTCGTCGTCGGCGGCGACGACGCCCGGTTGACGGCGTACGACCCGGCAACCGGCGGGAGCGCCACCGTGACGCGCGACGCCTTCGAGAGCGGGGAGCTGCGGGTGTCGGGGTGGTCGGAGCCGTGGTTCACGGTCGTGCCGGCCGGACGTACGGCAGACTGACCGCGTGACCTCGAAGATCTCCGTCGCCGGCCTCGGCTACGTCGGCCTGTCCATGGCTGTGCTGCTCGCGCGGCACAACACCGTTGTCGGCCTCGACCTCGACGCCGCGCGCATCGACAAGCTGCGCCGGGGCGAGAGCCCGATCCACGACGACGACATCTCGCGCTTCCTGGCCGAGGAGGAGCTCGACGTCACCTTCACGACCGACGCCGAGGAGGCCCACACCGGCGCCGACTTCGTCATCATCGCGACGCCGACCAACTACGACCCCGTCACCAACTACTTCGACACCAGCTCGATCGAGTCGGTCATGCGCGACGTGCACCGCATCGAGCCCGGCGCCACCATGGTCGTGAAGTCGACCGTGCCGGTGGGCTACATCGAGGACGTGCGCGCGCGGCTGGGGATCGCCGACGTCATCTTCTCCCCCGAGTTCCTCCGCGAGGGGCGGGCGCTGCGCGACAACCTGTACCCGGCGCGCATCGTCGTGGGCGAGGACTCCGAGCGGGCGCGCGCGTTCGCCGAGCTGCTGGTCAAGGGCGCCGACGCCGACGACGTGCCGGTCCTCTTCACCGAGCCCACCGAGGCCGAGGCCATCAAGCTCTTCGCCAACACCTACCTCGCGATGCGGGTGGCCTACTTCAACGAGCTCGACTCCTTCGCCCTGTCCCGCGGCCTCGACAGCCGCCACATCATCGACGGCGTCGGCCTCGACCCGCGCATCGGGACGCACTACAACAACCCGTCGTTCGGCTACGGCGGCTACTGCCTGCCGAAGGACACCAAGCAGCTGCTGGCCAACTACTCCGACGTCCCGCAGACGCTGATCTCCGCCATCGTCGAGGCCAACACCACCCGCAAGGACTTCATCGCCTTCGACATCCTCGACCGCGCGCCGGAGGTCGTGGGCATCCACCGCCTGATCATGAAGGCCGGGTCCGACAACTTCCGCGAGTCGTCGGTGCAGGGGATCATGAAGCGGCTCAAGGGCAAGGGCGTGGAGGTCGTCGTCTACGAGCCCGAGCTCGACGTCGACCACTGGTTCGGCTCCGAGGTCACCAGCGACCTCGCGTCCTTCAAGGAGCGTGCCGACGTCATCGTCGCCAACCGCATGGTCGAGGAGCTGCGCGACGTCGCGGACAAGGTCTACACGCGCGACCTCTTCGGCGGGGACTGACCGCCGAGCACGAGCCGGCCATCCGTCTCCCGGTCGCCCGCCGACGCGAGGTGGACCATCAGCCCGGCGAGGAGCGTGACCCGCGGGACCACGCTGTCGAGGTCGAGCCACTCCGAGAGGGAGTGGTCGTCGCCGCCCACCGGTCCGAGGCCGTCGAGGACGGCGAGGCCCTCGGCCGCCAGCAGGTTGGCGTCGGCCGCTCCCCCGGTCAGCGCGAAGCCGATGTCGAGACCGAGCCGGGCCGCGACGTCGCCGGCCGCGACGGCGACCCGGCGGGAGGCCTCCGAGGGCGCCCACGGCGGGGCCGGCGCCTGCAGCTCCACCGACACCGTGGCACCACCGGTCGACGCGAGCTCGGCGAGCCCGCGGATCGCGGCCACCACCTCGTCGTACGACGTGCGCGATGCCGCACGGACGTCGGCGACCAGGGAGGCCCGGGCGGGTACGACGTTGGCGCGCTCGCCGGCGCGCAGGACCCCGACGTTGACGGTGACGTCGGGCCAGCGGCCGTTGAGGGCGGCCAGGTCGAGGGCGAGACCGGCCGCTGCGACCGCCGCGTTGACGCCACGCTCGGGCTCGACCCCGGCGTGGGCGGAGCGCCCGCTGACCTCGAGCACCACGTCGACGACGCCCTTGCGTCCGATGACGACGCTCCCGTCCTCGCGGGCACATTCCAGGCACAGCGCCACGTCGTGCTCGGCGGCCAGGGAGGAGAGCAGCCGGCGGGAGCCCGGCGAGCCGACCTCCTCGTCCGGCGTGCAGACGAGGGTGACCGACGCGAAGTCCTGCCAGCCGACCGCCCGCAGCGCGTCGAGGGCGAAGACGCCGGCGAGCAGCCCGCCCTTGTCGTCGCTCACGCCGGGACCGGTCGCCCGGCCGTCGCGCTCGGCGTAGGGGCGTTCGGCGGCGGTGCCCGGGGCGAAGACCGTGTCGAGGTGCCCGGCGAGCAGGACCCGCAGCCGGCCGGGGCCGCGCCATCGGCCGACCACCGCCGGGATCCCGGACGGCGCGGGGCACGGAGGGCGGTCGACGGTCATCCCGAGGCCGGCCAGGAGTGTGGCGACACGGTCGCCTGCCGTGAGGATCCCGGCGCGATCACCGGAGCCGGAGTCGATCGCCACGAGCGCGGCGAGCTCGGCGGCGTACGCCGGGTAGCGCTCCTCCACCCGGCGGCGGAGGAGCTCGAGGGCTCCCGGCATCAGAGGACCTTGGAGAGGAAGGCCCTCGTGCGCTCGTGGCGGGGGTTCTCCAGCAGGTCGACGGGCGTGCCCGACTCGACCACGACGCCGTCGTCCATGAAGTAGACGGAGTCGGCGACCTCGCGGGCGAACCCCATCTCGTGGGTCACCACGACCATGGTCATGCCCTCTCCGGCCAGTCCCTTCATCACGTCGAGGACCTCCCCGACCAGCTCGGGGTCGAGCGCCGAGGTGGGCTCGTCGAACAGCATCAACGGCGGCTTCATCGCCAGGGCGCGGGCGATCGCGACCCGCTGCTGCTGGCCACCGGACAGCTGCGCGGGGTAGTGCTGCTCACGACCGGCCAGGCCGACCCGCTCGAGCAGCTGCGCGGCCTGCTCGCGGGCGGCCCTGCGCGACTCACCCCGCACCAGCACCGGCGCGTGCATGATGTTCTGGGCGGCCGTCAGGTGCGGGAACAGGTTGAAGCGCTGGAACACCATCCCGATCTCGCGGCGCTTGGCCGCGACCTCCCTGGGCTTGAGCTCGTGGAGCCGGTCGCCCTTCTGGCGGTAGCCGACGAGGTGCCCGTTGACGGAGAGCCGGCCGCCGTCGATGGACTCCAAGTGGTTGATGCAGCGCAGGAACGTCGACTTGCCCGAGCCCGACGGCCCGATGAGGCAGGTGACCTCACCGGGCCGCACGGCCAGGTCGATGCCCTTGAGGACCTCGGTGCGTCCGAACGACTTGCGCACCCCCACTGCCTCCACCATGGGCTCGGTCGGGGCCTCCGGGGCCGGTGCGGCGGTCATCGCGTCACTCCTCGTCCGAGCCAGCGCTGGCCCATCGATGCGGTGGTGCCGTGCCCCTTGCCGTACTTCCGCTCGAGGAAGAACTGGCCCACGCTGAGCAGGCTGGTGAGGGCGAGGTACCAGATCACCGCCACCACGAGCAGCGGGATCACCTGGTAGTTCTGGGCGTACACACTCTGCACCGCGGTGAGCAGGTCCTTGCCGCCGATCACCGAGACGAGCGCCGTGGACTTGAGCATCGTCACCGTCTCGTTGCCCATCGGGGGCACGATGACGCGCATCGCCTGGGGCAGGGTGATGGTGCGCATCGCCTGCGCTCTGGTCAGGCCGAGCGCGGAGGCGGCGTCGTCCTGTCCGTCGTCCACGGACGCGATCCCGCCACGCACGATCTCAGCGGCGTACGCCACCTCGTTGAGGCTCAGCGCCAGGATCGCTGCGGTCATCGGCCCGACCACGGCGTTGGTGTCGGCGCTGAGGAGCGTGATGTCGGTGAACGGGACACCGAGCTCGAGCTGCGGGTAGAGCGCCGCGAGGAAGCCCCAGAAGATGATCTGCACGAGCAGCGGCGTGCCGCGGAAGAACCAGGTGTAGCCCCAGGAGAGTCCGCGGAGCACCGGGTTGCTGGACAGCCGCATCACCGCCACGAGCACGCCGCCGATCGTGCCGATCACCATCGCCACGACCGTGAGCAGCAGCGTGATGCCGACGCCCCGGATGACGAAGTCCTCGAAGAGGTAGTCGCCGACGACGTCCCACTCGAGGTTGGGGTTGCGGGCCAGGGACCAGAGGAAGCCGGCGCTGAGGAACACCACGACCGCCGCGGCTGCCCAGCGGCCCCAGTGGCGCAGCGGCACCGTCTCGAGCTCGGCCGCCTCGGCGTGGACCGCGTGACCGAACCGGTCGGGCGGGGCGTCCGCCGTGGGGGTGGGGGTGGTGCTGCTCAACGTCGTCTCCTCCGAGGCGCCAGGGATGGGATCGGGACCGGGGAGCGCCTCAGTCGACGGCGGCGTCGATCGTCGCCTCGTCGATCGCGATCGCCTCCTGGCCGTACTTGGCGAGGACCTCGTCGTAGGTGCCGTCGTCGATCAGCGCCTGGAGAGCGGCGCGGAACGCCTCGGCCAGCTCGGCGTCGTCCTTGACGAACCCGATGCCGTTGGGGCTGGCCTGGTAGCCGTTGGGGGCCTCGGGGTCCTCGACCACCTCGACCTTGCCGGTGAGCTTCTCGGCGTCCTCGAGCAGGTTGACCCTGGTCGCGGCGATCGCGTCGGCCTTGCCGGCGAGCAGCGCCTGCACGGCGTCGGTGTTCTGGGGGTACTCCGTGACCTCGATCGTGTCGCCCCCGCACTCGGCGTCGCTGAACTCCTCGAGCAGACCGACCTGCTTGGACGCCTTCTGCGCCGCGACGCTGGCGCCGCACAGGTCGGCCATGGTCGCGATCGCGTCGGGGTTGCCGGCCGGGACGGCGATGCCGGTGCCCGACGCGCTGTAGTCGACGAAGGTCGCGGTCTCCTGACGCTCGAAGTTGTCGGTGATGCCGCCGACGATCGCGTCGTACTTGCCGGCCTGCAGGCCGGGGACGAGGCCGTCGAAGGGCTGCTGCTGGAAGTCGGCGGCGATGCCGAGCTTGGCGGCGATCGCGACGACGAGGTCGTGGTCGAGGCCGGTGAAGTCCTCGGTGTTCCCCTCCTCGACGAAGTCGATGAACGGCGGGTAGGGGGCGTTGGTGGCAACGGTGACCTGCTCGGCCTCGGCGACCTCTGCGGGCAGGAGGTCGGCGAGCGCGGCGTCCCGGCTCACGGTGCCGACGTCGGCGATCTCGACGGGCTCCCCGGCAGCTGCTGTGGAGTCGCCTGCGGCGGACTCCCCACCGCAGGCGGTGAGGCCGGTGGCGAGAACGGCGAGGGCGGCGCCGGTCGCCAGACGGGCGAGCGAGGGGCGGGGCAGGGATCGGGGTGCGTGCATCTCGGGGTTCCTTCCGGGTCGGGCGCCGCGTCGTGTGAGCGGAGTCACCCTTGGTTGGAACGAACGTTACAAGATGCTCTCGTGGATAGGAATACGAAATAGAAGGTTCGGAACGAGTCAGACCAGTCCGTGACGCCGGGATGCCTCCTCGAAGCGCGTCATCCGACGCTCGGCGTCCTCGCCCGAGGCGGACAGCACGCCCGCCACGAGCACCTCCACCACGGCAAGGGCGGGGACGAGACTGTCGTAGGCCGAGGCCACCGCATCGACCTGCACCGGGAGGACCACGTCGGCGATCCCGGAGATCGGGGAGAGCCAGCGGTCGGTGATCAGGACGATCCTGGCGCCCGCCTCGGCGCACTCCTCGGCCAGCGCCCGGGAGTCGGGCTCGTAACGGCGGAAGTCGAAGAGCACCAGGACGTCTCGACGACCGACGTCGAGCAGGACGTCGGTGCGGCTGAGTGGCTGGGTGGGCAGCAACCGGGAGTCGCCGCGGACCTGCATCAGGTGCAGCACGAGGTACTCGGCCAGCAGGCGGGTGAACCGACCACCGTCGGCGCTCACGCGGTAGCGCCGGTCCGCCAGCAACGCCACCGCCGTCTCCACCTCGTCGCGGGGCAGCGTCTCCAGCGTGTGGGCCGTCGCCGCCGGCAGCACGGCGTGGGCTCGGCTCAGCAGCGAGTCGTCCGCCAGGGCCGCGGGGTCGGTCGACAGCAGTGAGAGGGGTGACGCCGTCCGCTCCGCGATCTCGCCGCGCAACGCGTCCTGCAGGTCGCCGAATCCGTCGAAGCCCAGCCGGGACAGGAAACGAAGAACTGTCGGACCGCTGGTGTCGGCGCGCTCCGCGAGCCGGGCGACGGTGTCGAGACCGGCGGCGGGGTAGTCGGAGAGCAGGAGCCTCCCGACCCGTCTCTCGGCCGGGCTGCACTTGCCCAGCCCCTCACGGATGCGTTCGGCCACGGTCATGTCGGGGATCCTCTCGAGCGTTGCCCGGAGGCTACCGGCCGGGCGGCAGGTGGGGGGCTGCCGCCCGGCCACCTCCTCACTCGGGGGCGATGGTGAGGTCGAGGTGGGCGAACGAGAGTCCCGCGCCGGTCTCCCACGAGGAGGTCCCCGGGCCCGCGATCAGGGTCGTCACGAACCGGGGGTCCGTCTCCAGGGTGGTGCCGGTGGCGGTCGTCGCGGTGGACGTCACCAGAGCCAGGGCCTGGTCGACGAGGCTGTAGACGCCCGGGTCGTCCGCAGCGACGGAGTCCCAGATGTCGGCGCGTTCGGCCGGCCCGTCGCCCTGGCGGGCCACGGCTCGGGCGTCCGCGGCGCGGGTGACCGTGCCTTCCACCAGGTCCACGCGGTCGCCACGGGTGAGGTAGCTCCACGAGGTGGTCTCCGGCTCGATCCGCATCACCGAGACGCCGTTGCGGCCGATCACCTCGCCGGTCGAGGAGGCGCGGTCGACCACGAGGGCCGTGGTCTCGTCCACGCCGACGACCTGGCCATGACCGGTGTCGCGGGCGAGCCTGACCATCCGCGCCTGGCGTCCCCACGTACCGAAGTGGCTGTCGAGCAGCCCTTGGCGGAAGAAGCCGAACCCGCCGTGGGGCAGGTAGCCCAGCGTGGTGGTGTCGTCGAAGTAGCCGGGCGCCGCACCGTCGCGCCAGGCCTCGTAGGACTCGCCGCCGGTCACCATGTCGGCGCCCTGCTGGATGGTGGTGCCGGCGCTGACCCCTGCGACGACCCCGTCGGCACGCAGCACCGAGGCGACCGCGCCCAGCACGCGGGTGTCCCGGCAGCTGCGGTAGGCCTCGTCGATGGCAGGGCGGCAGCGCATCAGGGTACGCACGTAGTCGGTCTGGTCACCGCCGCCGAAGAACACTCCGGTCGAGGTGCGGACGGCGTCCGCGACCGCGCGGTTGTCGGCGTTGTCCGGGCCGTAGGCATCACCCGTGAAGGCGTCCTGGGTGGTGTCGACGGGCACTGCGTAGGTGTCCGCGCCGAAGCGCTCGAAGAGCGCCGAGTAGTAGAGGCCGTTGGCCGCCGCGTTGTTGAGGTCGGCGTCGGCCGCCTCCTCCGCGGTCCGCGCAGGGGATGCCGCGGCGGTGACCACGGCGATGCGCGCGCGGTCCGGACCGGTGCCGTCCGGGTCGGCCAGCTCCACGATGCGTCGGAGGATCTCCGCGTCCTCCCTGAGCGCGCCGCCGATGAGGACCAGCGACCCTCGATCCCCGTGATGACGCTGGGACCCGGGGCTCGGGTCGGGGGACGCGGCCCCGGGGGACGCGGTGACGGACGCCGCCACGAGCGCCGCAGAGGCCGCGACGGCGGTGCCGAGGACGATTCGGAACGGGAGCACGGGACCTCCAGATGTGTCGTGCGTTACAGAAACACACATGCTGAGGCTGAATGTAACGCTCGCGTCACATGTCGTCCAGACCCTTTGCGCGAAGTGCCCGGCCAGCGCCCCCTGGCGCGAGGAACTGCCCGGTCGGTGCCTACCAGTGCGAGGAGGTGCCCGGTCGGTCAGCGGCGGCGGCCGAAGAGCCCGCGCCGGTGGTCGCCGTCCGCGGCCGGGACGGTCCGGTCGGTCGACTGGCCGGAACCGGCACCCTCGGCGAGCGCCTTGCGCAGCCGCTTCTCCGACTTGTCGGGGTCCATGGGCGGGCGGGCGCCGAGGACGAAGCGCTCGACGACGCGCTCGGCGACCGGCACCCAGCCGACCGACGTCGCGGGGTAGGCCTTCACGCCGAACGACTCGTCGAGCAGGGCCTCCCGGTCGTCGTCGGGACCGGCGAGGCGCCCGACGCGGGCCAGCGCCGACGTCCGCTCGAGGCGCGCGGCCGCACCCGAGTCGTACGCCAGCACGCGGGCGCCGTGGTGGGTGCGCTCGAGGTCGTCGAGGAGCGCCCCCAGCGCGGCCGGCAGCGGTGCGAGCGACACCTCGGGCAGGGTGAGGACGAACTCGGCGTCGGAGGCGGTCGGCGCCTGCTCGACGAGGCGCACACGCGGTTCGTGGACGAACGACCGGTGCACGAGCCGGGTCTCCAGCACCGGGTCCTCGACCGGCTGCACCCGGTCGTCGTGCACCGTGCTCCACGGCCCGACGACCGTCACCCGGAGGTCGGGCACGTTGCCGTCGAGCAGCGAGTCGACGACGTGGATGGTCTCGTCGGCGGGACCGGCCTCGAGGACGACCTCGAGGTAGGGGACCTGGTAGGCGCGGCCGCGGCGGTTGCGCTTGGGTCGCATCGTCGGCACGAGGTCGGCGAGGTAGGGGTCGTTGAAGCGGTTGACCTGCTCGGCGCGGCGCAGCACCTGCGAGCGCCCGAGGTGCCAGCTGCGCGCCTCGCGGTCGACGACGAAGACGCCACCGGCCTGGGCCAGGGAGTGGCCGAGGTGCATGTCCTCGCCGAGGCGCAGGGTGCGGTCGAAGCCGTCGGAGTCGAGGTAGAGCGCCTTCGTCACCGAGCCGGTCATGCCGATGTGGTAGCGCTGGGCCCGCGGGCCGGCGGTGCGGAGGTCGTCGGTCTTGGCCCAGTAGTCCTCGACCCACTGGTGCGGCTCGTGCTCCTGGCCGGGGAAGAGGTCGCCCGCCTCGCCGGCGGCCACCCGGTCACGTACGACGGCGGGATCGACGTCGAGCAGCGAGGTCGGGTCGACGAAGAGCTTGAAGCCCCCCGGCACGGCGTAGTCGACGAGGTGGTGCCACCGCGCGTGCGCCTCGACCTCCTCGCGGTAGGCCAGCATGTCGGCGTCGTACCAGTGCAGCACGTCGCCGTCGGCGGCCAGTGCGCCGAGGTGGCAGGCGTTCGCGCGGCCCCAGCCCTCCTCGACCCGGATCAGCCGGGTGTTGTCGGGCCGGACCTCGGGCAGCTCCTGCGCCGGCGAGCTCTGGTCGTCGACGACGAGGACCTCCAGCAGGTGCGCGGGGTAGGACTGCGCGGCGAGACCGGCCAGGACGTAGGGCAGCGTGTGCTGGTAGTTGAACGTCGGGACGACGACCGTGACCGACAGCGTCGGCTCCCAGTCGCCGAGCGTCGCCGGGGTCAGCGACCCCCAGTCGTTGTGCCGCACCACCGGCTGCCGCGCCATGTCCTAGCTCCCCCCTGTCGAGTCCGGGCCGGGCCGGTCGACCGGGTCGACCTCCAGCGCCAGGCTGGGCTGGAAGCCCGGCCACTCCGAGGCCACGATGTCAGGTCGGCGGAACTCCTCGTCGTCGCGCTGCCACGTGTGTCCCGCGCCGGTGCGCCGCAGGACGTAGCCGAGGCCGTGGGTGCGGTAGATCCGGCCGCCGGCCGCCTCGACGCCCGAGAGCAGCTGCGCGTCGACGTACCTGCGGACCCGGCGGAAGTCGCCGAGGGAGTGGAGCAGGCCGCGGTCGAGCAGCAGGGTGCCGCCGGCGACGAAGCGGGCGAACAGCTCCGAGGGGTGCCTGCGCCGCACCGTGAGGGCCTCGCGGTCCGCGTTGGCGTGCAGGTAGACGAACTCCGAGGGCATCCCGACCACGTCGGCGCCGGAGAAGCGACGCGCCATCAGCAGGTCGTGGACGGCGTCGGGGGCGTACCAGTCGTCGTCGTCGATCTTGAGCAGCACCTCGCTCGACGCGGCCTGCGCCGCGGCGGTGAGCACGTCGCCGAAGAAGTCCGACCCGTCGAAGGTGAGCACCTGGTGCGGCCGGTCGCCGAGGGCACGGCGTACGGCGTCCCGGTCGGGCTCGAAGCCGTGCGCGGCGAGCACCAGCTCGACCTCCGCGCCCCGCTGCCGGGCGACCTGTCGCACCGCGAAGTCGAGCATCTCGGGCCGCTTGGTCGACAGCAGCGCGCTGACCGCAGGCAGCCCGACGTGGCGCACGCCGGCACGCGAGGCCAGCGCCGACCGCCACGCCAGGGTCGAGTGGTGGTCGAAGG
>DATIAJ010000373.1:0-5515 GCA_035458105.1 Nocardioides sp.
TTCGAGCCCGGTGGCGACCGCGACGTGCTCGACGCGTCGTACGCCCGCTGGGCCGACGCGGTGGAGCGGTCGAAGGGCTGGGCGCACCAGGGCTGAACCCGACACGGGCGCACCTCCTACCAGCCGGGCGGCGGCTCCACGTCCTCGAGAGAAGCGTCTGGTGACCAGAATCCGAGATCTGCAATGTTGTCGAGCAGCTGATCGGAGTTCTCCGCGTCGAAGATCTCCAACCTGACCTGCTCCGTGCTCGTCGGGACGTGGATCGTGCCGGTGTCCGCACCCTGCATGGGCGCCGCCAGCACCCGATCGCTGATGACCGTGACCTCGACCCGCATCCCGTCGTCGTCCAGCCAGTACCTGGAGCCGACGCCGAACGAGCCCGACAACGGCAGGTCGAAGTTCTCGACCGGTTGCGGCCGGGACTCCCCCACCAGCGTGAAGCCAGCCTCTTCCAAGGCCCGGATCACGTCCTCGCTGTCGCCCTCGTTGACCAAATAGTCCGCCGAGAGCCGCGGACAGCCGAGCAGGCTCGGGGAGCCGAAAGCACACCAGTCCGCACCGGACTCCCAGATCGTCGGGTCGAACAGTCCGTCGTCGTAACCCACACGGTCGAAGACCTCACGTACTTCAGCCCGGGTCGTGACCGCCGGCCAGTACGCAGCACTCATCGCCACGGTCCCCCACGCGAGCGCAGCGAGCCCGGCCGTCGCCCGCATGCGCCGACGAGGCCACCAGAGCGCTACGGCCGAGCACCCAGCGAGACCGGCGACGAGCACCACGCAGCCGGGCAGCCACTTCCAGGCCCCAGCCACGCCGGTCTCGACCAGCCAGAGCACCGCGAGCGGAACAAGAACGAGCGCACCGATGCCTGAAGCGGTGATCCGGGCCAACGCGGCCGCTACCTTCATCCACTTCTCCGTCCCCCTGAATGCAGCCGCAAGTCTGGGGCATCGGACCCACCCGCCGCACGGGAACGACGTGACCGCCGCAAGCGCGACGTCACAACCGCTCGCGCGCCTCGCGGGCCGCGTCGACCTCCGACCGCGCCTCGTCGACGGCCTCCTCGACCTCGGCCTGCGCAGCCTCTGCTTCGGCGAGCTCCTCGTCGACCTCCTCGAGGGTGTCCTCGAGATCGGCGAGCCGGCCGCGGAGCTCGTCGATCTCGGACTGGACCTGCAGCGTGCGCGCCTGGAGCTTCTCGACCGCGCGGCGGGCGGCCCGGTGCTCCTTCTCGTGCTCCTTGAGCACGGCGCGGGCGGCGGTGAGTCGCTCGTCGGCGGCCGCGCGGGCCTTGGCGTCGGCATCCGGGTCGGGTACGACGTGCAGCTGGGGCCGCTGCATCGGGTCGGGCGCCGCAGCCGGGCGGGCCTTCGCGCTGAAGCCGAGCGCCTCGGGCAGCGCGACAGCGCCGCTGAGGTCGAGGTCGCCGAGCCCGGTCGCGGACAGCGACGTCACGAGCAGGCCGCTGCGCACGGCGCGGGCGGCGTCCGGCTCCAGCATCGCAGCGGTGAGGGTGGCCTCCACCTGCTCGGCGACGGACTCGGTCGTCCTGACCCCCTCCTCGCGCGCCATCCGCCGCGCCGCCGTGGTGACCGACGCGGTCAGCTGCCGTCGCTGCTTGGTGAACTCGCGGAGCTGGGTCGCGTCGAGGTTGTCCTGCGCGTCCCGCAGGGCCTCGCCCACCGCGAGGACCTGGTCCACCTGGTCGGGGTCGCGACGGACCAGCAGGTTGACCACCCAGGCCGCCACCGACGCCTTGCGCAGTCCCTTGATCGAGGCAGCGAGAGCCTTGTCGGCCTTGTGCTCCTTGACCAGCGCGTCGCGGGCTGGCGTGAAGTCCGCGAGGGGCAGGGCGTAGAGGTCGTCGGCGATCTCCAGCAGCGGGTCGGCGTCCGGCATGCCCTGATCCTAGGGAGCGGCGTACTCCACCTCGGTCGGGTAGGGCGCCCAGGGGCACTCCTGGGTGACGCCGCTGGGGGTCCAGCCGAACGACTCGTAGAGCCGGCGTGCCCGCGCGTTGGCCTCCAGCACCCACAGGCGCCGCGCGCCTGCGGTCTGCGCGCGGAGGAAGCCCTCGCGGCCCAGACCGGCGCTCCAGTGGTCCGGCCGGACGGCGAGGTGCCGCAGGGTGGAACCGTCGTGCGCGGCGAGGGCGACCAGCCCGCGGTCGTCCTCGACGACCTCGACCGTCACGCTCGGGTCGTCGAGGAGCAGTGCCCAGCGGGCCAGCACGTCGTCGTCGGGGTAGGGCAGGTCGCCGAAGACGTGCGCCAGGCCCGTCTGGCTGGCGACGCGCTCGAGATCGCGCAGCGCGACCGCGTCGGCGGAGCCGGCCCGCCGCCAGGTCGCCTTCGTCTGCACGCTCCAACCCTAGGGGTGGGTGATCGCGCGGGCCTACCCCATATCGGGGTTGAGGGGCCTGACCGCGGGGTGTTCAGGTGAGGGCCGGCGTCTCGATCGGGACGGCGTCGTAGCGGGGGCTATGGGGGTGTGGTCGGTATGCGTCGACTTCAGGCAGTGCTGTCGAGTGGGGCGCTGACGGCCTTGTGCCTGCCACTCGTCGCCGGGGCCCCCGCCGGGGCCGAGGCCCCGGCGCCGCTGCCCGCGCGCGTCAGCGTCGTACAGGCCGTCCCCGGGGCGAGCGTCGACGTGTCCGTCGACGGGCGCAGGGTCGCCGGGGGCGCCGGCGTCGGCGACGTGCTGGGGCCGTTCGAGATGGCGCCCGGCAGTCACGAGATCTCGTTCCGGGGCGAGGGCGTCAGGGTCGAGTCGACCCTCGACGTCGCGGCAGGCGACACGAGCGACGTCGTGCTGCACCTGCCCGCGGACGTCGGCGGCGAGCCGGTCGTCCACTCCTACGCCGCGCCCGACGGACCGATCGGCCCCGACAAGGCCCGCGTCCTCCTCGCGCACACCGCGACGGTCGCACCCGCCGACGTCGAGGTGGACGGCCAGACCGTGTTCACCAACATCGCCAACGGCGAGTTCGCCGACGCAGACGTCCCCGAGGGCTCGATCGAGGTCGCGCTGCTGCCGTCAGGGGCAGACGGCGCCGACCCCATCCTCGGCCCGCTCGACGTGACCCTGGAGGCCCGCACGCTGTCGATGATCTACGCCTACGGCAACCCACGCGACCAGTCGATGAACGTCATCGCCCACACGGTCGACCTGGCCGCCGACGGGAGCGTACGACCCTCGCGCATCGACACCGGGTCGGCCGGACTGGCCGACGACCGGGTGACGACCTTCTCCGGTCCGACCACCGGCGACCGGGGTCTGCTGCCGGACATGGCTGGGGTGGCAGTCGTCGTGCTCGCCGCGCTCGCGGCCCTGGGTGCGGGCATCCGGAGGCGGCGCCGGCCGCTCGTGCCACCGACCGGATGAGCGCCCGTCCGCGCGCGCTCATGCTGTCCGCCTGCCTCGTCGTCGCCACCGCCGGATGCGCGGGCGCTCACGTCTCCACCCGCCCGGCCGCCGACCCGACGCCCTCGACCGGGCCCTCCTCGACACGGACTTTCTCGACACCGACCACCGCCGAGCCGATCTCCCCTGCCACGCGCGCTGGGTCGGTGGTTGCCCCGAGACGACCGACACGCGCCACGCTGCCGAGCGGGCGCGTCGTACCCGTGGCCGCCGCCGGCACCACAGGCTCCGGGGTGCTCGACGTGCCGGACGACGTGGACGTCGCGGGGTGGTGGCGCGGTGGCTCACGGCTCGGCGACCCGTTCGGCTCGATCCTCGTCGCCGCCCACGTCGACTCCGACTCCGAGGGGCTCGGGCCGTTCGCTGAGCTGCTCACGGTGCGCGAGGGTGCGCGGATCCGCCTCGAGGCCGGCGGTCTGCGCCAGGACTTCGCGGTCGAGTCGCGCCGGCTGGTGCCGCAGGGCAGCCTCGTCGACGACGGGTGGATCTTCGACGCGTCGGGCGACCTGCGGCTCACGCTCGTGACGTGCGCTCCGCCGTACGACGCCACCCGCGGCGGCTACCAGAACCTGGCCGTGGTCACGGCCGTCCCCCTCGGCCCTCCGGAGGCGACATGAGCCCGAAGAAGCCGTACCAGAAGCGCCTCCCCACCGTCCTGCCCCCGACACCGCGCCGCGCCCCGGCGCAGGAGGCGGTCCGGCCGCGTCCCGCTCCCCCCCGTGCGCGGCGCACCCCGCCGACGGTCCCGCCCTCCGAGTCGGCGCCGGAGAAGGCACCCGCCGTCGCGCAGGGCCCGGCTGCACGGGCGAATGCGCCCGCACCCCCACCGGCAACGCGGCCCGCTCCTGCGGTTGCGCCACCACCGACCCCCGCCCCTCGGCGACCCGAGCCGCGGACACGCCGGACGGTCGCGCTCGTCGCGGCCGCCCTCCTGGGCGTGCTCGCCGGCGGGGTCGTGGCCTGGCAGCTCGTCGGACCGGGTGAGCCGCCGCCCACACCTGCGTCGTTGCCGATCGACGGATGGCCGATTGCCGGGGAGTCGCGCGCGGTCACCGAGGTGCTGCCCGACGGAGACCTCGAGGTCACCCACTGGATCCACGCCGAGAACCCGCTCGACGAGCTCGAGCTCACCCTGCCCGAGCTCGACGGCGCGAGGGTGACGGCTGACCAGGTCGAGGTCACGGCCGACGGCCGGTCGGCGCCCGGGCCCGGGGTCGTCATGCCCAGCGGGGCGACGTACACGTTCCCCGACGCGACCCGCATCCAGGTGCGCTACCGGATGTCCGGGGCGGTGCAGCTCAGCTCGTCCGCCGACGGACGCGGCCTCGCCACGACGACGTCGCTCGACGTCACCGCGACGCAGGCGCGCGACGTCCGGGTCGTGCGGTCGGAGGAGGTGCTGTCGCTTGCGTGCGCGGAGCCGGGTGAGCAGCCCGTCCCCTGCGGAGAGTCGGGGGGCAGTGACCAGTGGCGGGTGGAGCTGGACGAGACCGACGTCGGGAGCCGGGTGCTGGCCGTCGTGACGGTCCCGTCCTGAGCGGCGACGTCAGGCGCCGTCGTCGAGCCCGTGCTCGATGGCCCAGCGGGTCAGCTGGACGCGGTTGTTCATCTGCAGCTTGCGCAGGGTGTTCTGCACGTGGTTCTGCACGGTGCGGTGCGACAGCACCAGGCGCGCGGCGATCTGCTTGTAGCTCATACCGGTCGCGACCATCTTCAGGATCTCGGTCTCCCGCTCGGTGAGCTGGTCGCGCGGGTCGTCCGCGGGACCGTCCGCGATGCGCCGGAACTCCCCCAGCACCAGGCCGGCCAGGCCAGGCGTGAAGACGGTGTCGCCGTCGGCCACCCGGGTGACGGCGTCGATGAGCTCGGCGCTCGAGGCCGACTTCACGAGGTAGCCCGTCGCACCGGCCTTGATCGCCTCGAGGACGTCGTCCTGCTCACCGCTCGCCGACAGGATCAGCACGCGGGCCGTCGGGTCGTGCTCCAGCATCATGCTGGTGACCTGCACCCCGCTGTGGTCGGGGAGCTGGAGGTCGAGCACGACGACCTGCGGCGCCGCCGCCGGGAACCGCGCCATCGCCTCGCGGCCGTT
>DATIAJ010000374.1:0-16205 GCA_035458105.1 Nocardioides sp.
GCCACAGGGAGTCGGCGATGCCGGGGAGCCACACCTCGAGGGCGAGCACGTTGTGGTCGGGGCGCGCGGCAGCGAGGACCGAGGTCGCCTCGCCGATGCCGGGTCCGATCTCGACGATGAGGGGTGCCTCGCGACCGAACCGCTCCGCGAGCGAGAACCCGGGCCGGTCGACGGCTTCCTCGGGGATGACCCAGTCGGCGTGGTGGGCGGCCCACGACTCGGCCTGCCGCGGCGTGAACCGGCTGCCCCGTCGTGAGTAGGTGAGCACCTCGCGCATGCGGCGTCCGTCCGCGGTCAGCTTGTGGTGCGGGCGGGCGGGGCGTACGACGTCGTTCACGGGGCCATCCTCCCCGCTCCCCCGCCTCGGACGCACATCAGCGCGGGCGGGGTCCCGGGGCCCACGGGTCAGAGGTGCTCGAGCGCTCCGGTGAGCACCGAGCGCAGCCGCTGCTCGATGTCGTCGAACTCGGGCTGGCCGATGATGAGCGGCGGGGCGAGCTGGATGACCGGGTCGCCGCGGTCGTCGGCGCGGCAGTAGAGGCCGGCCTCCCACAGAGCTCCGGAGAGGTAGCCGCGCAGCAGCCGCTCGGACTCCGCGTCGTCGAACGTCTCCTTGGTCTCGCGGTCCTTGACCAGCTCGATGCCGTAGAAGTAGCCGTGACCGCGCACGTCGCCGACGATCGGGATGTCGAGCAGCCGCTCCAGGGTCGCGCGGAACGCGGGGGCGTTCTGCTGGACGTGGTCGGTGAGGCCCTCGCGCTCGAAGATGTCGAGGTTGGCCATCGCCACCGCCGACGAGACCGGGTGGCCGCCGAAGGTGTAGCCGTGCGCGTAGGCCGTCGTACCGCTCCTGAAGGGCTCGAACAGGCGGTCGCTGGCGATCATCGCCCCGATCGGCGAGTAGCCCGAGGTCATGCCCTTGGCGCAGGTGATGATGTCGGGCTGGTAGCCGAACTCGGCCGCGCCGAACATCTCCCCCACCCGCCCGAACGCACAGATGACCTCGTCGGACACCAGCAGGACGTCGTACTGGTCGCAGATCTCGCGGACCCGCTCGAAGTAGCCGGGAGGCGGCGGGAAGCAGCCGCCGGCGTTCTGGACGGGCTCGAGGAACACGGCGGCCACGGTGTCCGGGCCCTCGAACTCGATGGCCTCGGCGATCCGGTCGGCGGCCCATCGGCCGAACGCCTTCTCGTCGTCCCCGACGTACTCCGGACGCCGGTAGAAGTTGGTGTTGGGCACCTTGTGGGCACCCGGGACGAGCGGCTCGAACATCTCCTTCAGCGGCGGGATGCCCGTGATGGAGAGGGCGCCCTGGGGGGTGCCGTGGTAGGCGACCGCACGGGAGATGACCTTGTGCTTGTTGGGCTTGCCGGTGAGCTTGTAGTACTGCTTGGCGAGCTTCCAGGCCGACTCGACCGCCTCACCGCCACCGGTGGTGAAGAAGACGCGGTTGAGGTCTCCGGGGGCCATCGCGGCGACCCGGTCGGCCAGCTCGACGGCGCGCGGGTGCGCGAAGGACCAGAGCGGGAAGAACGCCAGCTCCTTCGCCTGCTTCGCGGCCGCCTCGGCGAGCTCCTCGCGGCCGTGGCCCACCTGGACGACGAAGAGGCCGGCGAGGCCGTCGATGTACTCGCGGCCGTGGCTGTCCCAGATCTTGTGGCCCTCGCCCCGCACGATCAGCGGCATCTCGCCGCCGTTCTCGTAGGTCGAGTGCCGGGTGAAGTGGAGCCAGAGGTGGTCGCGGCCGGCGGCCTGGTAGTCGAAGGAGGAGTCGAAGGATTGGTCGATGCTCATCGGGTGCCCCAGTTGTAGTGCTGCTTGTTGAGCTTGAGGTAGACGAAGGTCTCCGAGGAGACGACGCCCTCGAGCTCGCGGACCTGACGGATGACGTCGAGCAGGTGCGGGTCGTCCTCGCACACCACCTCGACGAGGAGGTCGAAGCTGCCGGCGGTGGTGACCACGTAGTCGACCTCCGGCACCTGCGCCAGACGGTCGCCGACCTTCATCGGGTCACCCTCCGTGCGCACGCCGATCATGGCCTGGCGCGTGAAGCCGACCTGGGTCGGGTCCGTGACCGCCACGACCTGCATCACCTCGGAGTCGAGCAGCTTCTGGACCCGCGCACGAGCGGCGGCCTCGGACAGGCCGACCGCCTTCGCGATGGCGGCGTAGGAGATCCGGCCGTCCTCCTGGAGCAGCTCGATGATGCGCTTGGCGGTCGCGTCCAGCCGTACGGCTCCCTCGGTCACGCCCTCACCCCGCTTCGCTTGCTCATGGCGCCCATGGTGGTGCCCGAACCGGCGGTTCGCAAGTCATCCAGCGTGGAATCCGCATTTCGCGGCTGTTAATTCTGCGATTCCCGCACATTCTTCGGTAACAAGTATGGCGATTGCCGCCCCACCCGTCCTACTCTCCCCTCACCGCACCCGACCGGGAGGACCCCCGTGACCAGCCCACGCACGCTGCGCAACTTCATCGGTGGCACGTACGTCGACGGCAGCGCCGGCGCGACGAGCGACGTCGTCGACCCGACGACCGGCCAGGTGGTCGCGCACGCGCCCGTCAGCGGCGCCGAGGAGGTCGACGCGGCCTACGAGGCGGCCGGCCGTGCCTTCGGCGAGTGGGGTCGTACGACGCCGTCCGAGCGGCAGCAGGCCCTGCTGGGGATCGCCGACGCCATCGAGTCGCACGCCGAGGAGCTGATCGCCCTCGAGTCCGCCAACACCGGCAAGATCAAATCGCTCACCGCGAGCGAGGAGATCCCCCCGATGGTGGACCAGCTGCGGTTCTTCGCCGGCGCGGCGCGGGTGCTGGAGGGCAAGGCCGCCGGCGAGTACATGGCCGGCCACACCTCGTGGATCCGGCGTGAGCCCATCGGCGTCGTCGGCCAGGTCACGCCGTGGAACTACCCCCTCCTCATGGCCGTGTGGAAGATCGGCCCGGCCCTCGCGGCCGGCAACACCGTCGTCCTCAAGCCGAGCGACACCACGCCGGAGAGCACCCTGCGGCTCGCCGAGCTCGCCGCGGAGCACCTGCCCGCCGGCACGCTCAACGTGGTGACCGGCGACCGGGGGACCGGGCGCCTCCTCGTCGAGCACCCGACGCCGGGGCTGGTCGCGATCACCGGGTCCGTCCGAGCCGGGGCCGAGGTCGCGGCGAGCGCGGCACCCCAGGTCAAGCGGGTCCACCTCGAGCTGGGCGGCAAGGCGCCGGTCGTGGTCTTCGACGACGCCGACATCGAGGCCGCGGTCGAGGGCATCGCGATCGCCGGCTACTTCAACGCCGGCCAGGACTGCACGGCGGCCACGCGGGTCCTCGTCGCCCCGGGCATCCACGACGACTTCGTGGCCGCGCTCGCCGACTACGCGAAGGGCTCGGCTCCGGTGGGCCTGCCCGACGACGAGGACGCGCTCCTCGGTCCCGTCAACAACGCGACCCAGCTGGCCCGGGTGAGCGGCTTCATCGAGAACCTGCCGGCCCACGCCACCGTGTCCGCGGGCGGCAACCGTCGTACGGACCTCGGCGAGGGCTACTTCCTCGAGCCGACCGTCCTGTCCGGGCTGCGGCAGGACGACGAGGCGATCCAGAACGAGATCTTCGGCCCCGTCATCACCGTGCAGCGCTTCACCGACGAGGACGAGGCGGTCCGCTGGGCCAACGGCGTCGACTACGGCCTCGCGTCGTCGGTGTGGACGAAGGACTTCGGCCGGGCGATGCGGATGTCGAAGGCGCTGGACTTCGGGTGCGTGTGGATCAACACCCACATCCCCCTCGTCGCGGAGATGCCGCACGGCGGCTACAAGAAGTCCGGCTACGGCAAGGACCTCTCGATGTACGGCTTCGAGGACTACACGCGCATCAAGCACGTCATGGCGAACATCGAGAGCTAGACGTTGACATCCGGACGGCGAGAGCCGAGCAGCGACGCGGAGGAGATCCACTGATGACACCCATCCCGAGGCGGCGGCGCCCCCAGTCCCCGCCGGCCGCTGCTCTGACGGCAGCCGCAGGAGGCGGGCTGAGCCGCCGGGCCCTGCTCGGCACCGGCGTCGCCGCAGGCGCGGGCCTGGCCCTCACCGGCTGCGCCCCGCCCGAGCCGCCGGCGGCCTCCGGGATCGCCGCGCTCGACCTCCCCACCGATGTCTCCGACACCGAGAAGACCCTCAAGTGGGCCAACTGGACGGCGTACCTCGACATGAACGGAAAGGAGACGAGGTCGCCGACCCTCGATGCCTTCCGGGAGCAGAGCGGCATCGACGTCAGCTACTTCGAGGAGATCGACGACAACGACTCCTACTACGCCAAGGTCGGCCCCCAGCTGCGTGCGGGCCAGGACATCGACCGCGACATCATCACCCTGACCGACTGGATGGCCGCCCGGCTCATCCGCGACCAGGTGGTGCAGCCGCTCGAGCTCATCCAGATGCCCAACGTGGTGAACAACCTGCTGCAGCCGCTCAAGGACGCCTCCTTCGACCCCGGCCGGCTCCACTCGATCACGTGGCAGAGCGGTTTCGCGGGCATCGGCTACAACCGCGAGAAGGTCGGTCGCGAGCTGAAGTCGCTCGACGACCTCTGGACCGACGACCTCAAGGGCCGGATCGTGGTGCTCTCGGAGTACCGCGACACGGCCGGGCTGGTCATGCAGTCTCAGGGCGTCGACATCGAGAGCGACTGGGGGCAGGCCGAGTTCGAGAGGGCGCTCGACTTCATCGAGCAGAAGATCGACGAGGGCTACATCCGCAAGGTGAAGGGCAACTCCTACATGGAGGACCTCACCAGCGGCAACGCGGTGGCCGGCATCACGTGGAGCGGTGACATCTTCGTCCTCGCCTACGACACCGAGGACCCGAACTGGACCTTCACGCTGCCCGAGTCGGGCGGCACGCTGTGGTCGGACAACCTGATGGTGCCCATCACCTCGACGCACCGCCGCAACGCCCAGCGGCTGATGGACTACTACTACGACCCTGCCGTCGCGGCCCAGGTGGCCGCCTGGGTCAACTACGTGTGCCCCGTCGAGGGCGCCCAGGCCGAGATGGAGAAGCTCGACCCCGAGCTCGCCGAGAGCCCGTGGATCTTCCCGACCACCGACTTCATCGCCGACAACGGCGTCCAGCAGTTCCGGGTGCTCGACGCGGACGAGGACATCCTGTACGCCGACCTGTGGTCCACGAAGGTGATGGGGAACTGACATGGCCGGATTCCGCGAGGCGCGAGGCGACCTCCAGCTCGAGAGCGTGACCAAGACGTTCGGCGACTTCACCGCCGTCGACGACATCGACCTGAGGGTCCCGCGCGGCTCGTTCTTCGCGCTGCTCGGGCCCTCGGGCTGCGGCAAGACCACCACCCTGCGGATGGTCGCCGGCCTGGAGCAGCCCACTGCCGGGCGGGTGCTGATCGGCGACACCGACCTCACCGGGTCCCGGGCCTACGAACGGCCGGTCAACACCGTCTTCCAGTCCTACGCGCTCTTCCCGCACCTGACCATCCGCGACAACGTCGCCTTCGGGCCGAAGCGCCGCAAGGACAAGGACGCGGCGCAGCGCGCGGACGACGCCCTCGAGCTGGTGCAGATGACCCAGTTCGCCGGGCGCAAGCCTGCCCAGCTCTCGGGCGGGCAGCAGCAGCGCGTCGCCCTGGCCCGGGCCCTGGTCAACCACCCCGAGGTGCTGCTGCTCGACGAGCCGCTCGGCGCCCTCGACCTCAAGCTCCGGCGCGAGATGCAGGTCGAGCTCAAGCGGATCCAGACCGAGGTCGGCCTGACCTTCATCCACGTCACCCACGACCAGGAGGAGGCCATGACCATGGCCGACACCGTCGCGGTGATGAACAGGGGCCGCATCGAGCAGCTCGGCCCTCCCGCCGAGCTCTACGACCTCCCCCGCACGCGCTTCGTGGCCAACTTCCTGGGCCAGGCCAACACCGGGGTCGGCACGATCGAGGGCCGCGACGGCGACCACCTGGTGGCCGACGTCCTCGGCACCAAGGTCAAGGTCCTCGAGGGTCGCTCGCAGGTGCACGACGGCGAGATGCTGTTCGGCGTACGCCCCGAGAAGGTGACGGTCTCGCGCAAGCAGCCCGACGGCGTCGGCAACGACGTCAAGGGCGTCGTGCGCGACGTGTCGTTCCTCGGGGTGGCGACCAGCTACCTCGTCGACATGCCCAGCGGCACGACGTGGAGCTGCTACGAGCAGAACCTCGACGTCGAGCCGCTCGACCTCCGCCCCGGCGACGAGGTCTGGCTGACCTGGAACCCCGGCCACGCGTTCGGGGTCCCGGTCGAGGAGACCGCAGTATGAGCGCACTGGCCCACGTGGCCGGGGACCCGGCGGTGACGCCGGCTCCCCCGGCACCCGTGACGAAGAAGCGCAGCTGGACGGCGTACCTCCTGCTGCTGCCGGGCGTGCTGTGGCTCGGCGTCTTCTTCCTGCTCCCGCTGGTGCAGCTGGCCTCGGTGAGCCTGCAGAGCCGATACCCCGGCTTCCCGGGCTACTACTACCGCGACCTCAACTTCGAGAACTACGTCAGCGCGCTGACCGACTACGCGCCGCACTTCGCGCGGTCCTTCCTCTACGCCGGGCTGGCGACGTTCTTCGCCTTCGTCGTGTCCTACCCCCTGGCCTACGCGATGGCGTTCAAGGCCGGCCGCTGGCGCAACCTGATGCTGATCTGCGTCATCGCGCCGTTCTTCACCTCGTTCATCCTGCGCACGTTCGCCTGGTCGCAGATCCTCGCCGACGAGGCGTGGGTGGTCGGCACCCTGGAGTTCCTGAACCTGCTGCCGGGCGGCAGCATCATCAACACGCCAGTGGCCGTGGTCGCCGGCCTGACCTACAACTTCCTGCCCTTCATGGTGCTGCCGATCTACGCCTCCCTCGAACGCGCCGATCCACGGGTGATCGAGGCGGGAGGCGACCTGTACGCCAACGGGTTCACCACCTTCCGCACCGTCACCCTGCCGATGTCGATGCCCGGCGTGCTGGCCGGGACGCTGCTGACCTTCATCCCGGCGGCCGGCGACTTCGTCAACATGGAGCTGCTCGGTCCCCAGCGCGGGAAGATGGTCGGCAACGTCATCAACGACCAGTTCCTCGCCGTCCCCGGCGGCTACCCGGTGGCGGCGGCGCTGTCGTTCACCCTGATGGCCGCCATCTTGGTGATGGTCTTCCTCTACGTACGCCGGTTCGGCACCGAGGAGCTGGTGTGACGTGGCCACGATGACCCCGCCGACGACGACGCCGTCCCCGACGACCGAGCACTCGCCCGCCTACCGCCCCTCGACCGCCAAGCGGGCGCAGCTGTGGCTGGCCAACCACTTCGCGGTCCTCTCGGCCGTCCTGGTGCTCCTCTACCTCTTCCTGCCCGTCGCCTACACGTTCGCCTTCTCCTTCAACGACCACGGCAAGACCAACATCGTGTGGCAGGGCTTCACCTGGGAGCACTGGCAGGACCCCTGCGGCGTGCCGGGCGTCTGCGAGTCGCTGGTGACCTCGCTGCAGGTGGGCGTGATCTCCACGGTCGTGGCAACGGTGCTCGGCACGCTCATGGCGCTGGCCATGGTCCGCTACCGCTTCCGCGGCAAGGCCGCGAGCAACCTGCTGATCTTCGTGCCGATGGCCACCCCCGAGATCGTCATGGGCGCGGCGCTGCTGACGATCTTCGTGCAGGGCTTCGCCAACATCGGCATCAACCTCGGCTTCACGACGATCGTCTTCGCGCACATCATGTTCTGCCTGAGCTTCGTGGTGGTCACCGTCAGGGCGCGCATCCAGTCCCTGGACCCGCGCATCGAGGAGGCGGCGCAGGACCTCTACGCCAGCCCGATGCAGACCTTCTGGAAGGTCACCTTCCCGTTGATCCTGCCGGGCATCGCGGGTGCCGCCATGCTCGCGTTCTCGCTGTCCTTCGACGACTTCATCATCACCAACTTCGTCTCCGGCAACGAGGCGACGTTCCCGAAGTTCGTCTACGTCGCCTCCCGCCGCGGCATCCCGGCCGAGGCCAACGTCATCGGCTTCTCGATGTTCGTGATCGCCGTGCTGCTCGTGGTGGGCGCCCAGGTCGCGAGCTCGCTGCGCGCCTCGACGCCCAAGAAGTGACCCGCCCCCACCCTGCGACCGACCCTGCAACAGAGGAGAGACGACGAGTGCCTGAGCCGATGCGCGTGCTGATGGTCGGAGCCGGCGGGGTCGGTGACGCCGCCGCCCGGATCGCGGTGGAGCGCGACTTCTTCGAGGCCTGGGTGGTGGCCGACTACGACCTCGACCGGGCCGAGCGGACCGTCGCCGCGGCGCGCGGACGTCGTACCGGAGACGAGCGCTTCAGCGCCGCCCAGGTCGACGCCTCCGACGCTGACGCGGTCGCTGCCCTCGCCCGCGAGGTGCGGGCGACCCACGTCTTCAATGCCGTCGACCCGCGCTTCGTGATGCCCATCTTCACCGGCGCCCTGGCAGCCGACGCCGACTACCTCGACATGGCCATGAGCCTGTCGGTGCGCCATCCGGACGCCCCCTACGAGAAGGTCGGGGTCAAGCTCGGCGACGAGCAGTTCGCCCGGGCCGGTGAGTGGGAGGCGGCCGGACGCCTCGCGCTGCTCGGCATCGGGGTCGAGCCGGGGCTGTCCGACGTGTTCGCGCGCTACGCCGCCGACGAGCTCTTCGACCACATCGACGAGCTCGGCACCCGCGACGGCGCCAACCTCGTCATCCGCGACGACGACGGCAACGAGGTGTTCGCGCCGGGGTTCTCGATGTGGACCATCATCGAGGAGTGCCTGAACCCGCCCGTGGTGTGGGAGCGCGAGCGGGGCGGCGGCGACCTGGAGGCGGGGTTCTTCACGCTTCCCCCCTTCTCCGAGCCCGAGGTCTTCGACTTCCCCGAGGGCATCGGGCCGGTCGAGTGCGTCCACGTCGAGCACGAGGAGGTGCTCCTGATGCCGCGCTGGGTCGACGCCGACCGGGTCACCTTCAAGTACGGCCTCGGCGAGGAGATGATCGGGATCCTCCGCACCCTCCACACGCTCGGCCTCGACTCGACCGAGCCGGTGTCCGTCAAGGGGGTGCAGGTCTCGCCCCGTGACGTGGTGGCCGCCTGCCTGCCGGACCCCGCGACCATCGGGCCACGCATGGAGGGCAAGACCTGCGCCGGCCTGTTCGTCACCGGCACCGGCAAGGACGGCGCCCCGCGGTCGACGTACCTCTACCACGTCGTCGACAACGCCGACTCGATGCGCGACTACGGCGCCCAGTGCGTGGTCTGGCAGACCGCGATCAACCCGGTCGTCGCGCTGGAGCTGCTCGCCGACGGCGCCTGGTCGGGCAGCGGCGTCCTCGGGCCCGAGGCACTGCCCCCGAAGCCGTTCCTCGACCTGCTGGCTGCCCCCAAGCCCGAGGGTTACGGATCCCCGTGGGGCATGGAGGAGAGGTCATGAACGTGACCCAGGAACGCATCCTGGCCACCGAGATCCCGGGACCCCGCTCGCGGGAGCTCCAGGCGCGGAAGGTCGCGGCCGTCTCGGCCGGCGTCGGCACGACGCTGCCGGTGTACGTCGAGCGGGCCGGCGGCGGGATCCTCCGCGACGTCGACGGCAACCAGCTCATCGACTTCGGCTCAGGCATCGCCGTCACCACGGTCGGCAACGCCGCACCGCGGGTGGTCGAAGCGGTCCAGCGCCAGGTCGCCGACTTCACCCACACCTGCTTCATGGTCACGCCCTACGAGGAGTACGTCGCGGTCTGCGAGAAGCTCGCCGAGCTCACCCCGGGCGAGGACGAGAAGCGCTCCGCGCTCTTCAACTCCGGCGCCGAGGCCGTCGAGAACGCGGTGAAGGTCGCCCGGCACCACACCGGACGCGACGCGATCGTGGTGTTCGACCACGCCTACCACGGCCGCACCAACCTGACGATGGCGCTGACCGCGAAGAACATGCCCTACAAGCACCGCTTCGGGCCGTTCGCCGGCGAGGTCTACCGCGCGCCGATGGCCTACCCCTACCGCTGGCCCGGCGGGCCGGAGAAGTGCGCCGAGGAGGCCTTCGACGCCTTCGTCGCCACCGTGCACACCCAGGTGGGCGAGGACAACTGCGCGGCCGTGCTCATCGAGCCGATCCAGGGCGAGGGCGGCTTCATCGTCCCGCCGCCCGGCTGGCTGCCGCGCGTCGCCGAGTGGTGCCGCGAGCAGGGCATCCTGCTCATCGCCGACGAGATCCAGACCGGCTTCGCCCGCACCGGCGACTGGTTCGCGTGCGACCACGAGGGCGTCGTGCCCGACCTGGTCACCACCGCCAAGGGCATGGCCGGGGGCCTGCCGCTCGCGGCCGTGACAGGACGCGCCGAGGTGATGGACTCCGTCCACGTCGGCGGGCTGGGGGGCACCTATGGGGGCAACCCCGTCGCCTGCGCGGCCGCGCTCGCCGCGATCGAGACCATGGAGGCCGAGGACCTGCCGGCCCGGGCGCGTCAGGTCGAGGCCGCCTTCCTGCCCCGGCTGCACGCGCTCGCCGAGCGACACCCCGGCCGGGTGGGCGACATCCGCGGGCGGGGGGCCATGCTGGCGGTCGAGCTGGTCAGCGACGGTTCCGGACGTACGCCGGACCCGGCGCTCGCCGCCGCCGTCCACCGCGCCTGCTCCGCGAACGGCCTGGTCACGCTGACCTGCGGCACGTTCGGCAACGTGTTCCGGTTCCTGCCCCCGCTCGCGATCGGTGACGACCTGCTCGCCGAGGGGCTCGACGTATTCGAGGCCGCCTTCGACGAGGCGGTCGGTTCGTCCAGCACTGGCAAGGTGGGGTGATGGCTGACAACACCGTGATCGACACCGTCCCGACCCGCCTCCTCATCGGCGGCGAGTGGGTCGACGCCACCGGCGGCGGCACCTTCGCGGTGCACAACCCCGCCGACGCCAGCGTCCTGACGCGGGTGGCCGACGCCACGCCCGCCGACGGCGAGCGTGCCCTGGCCGCCGCTGCCGCCGCCCAGCGGGAGTGGCGCGCCACCGAGCCGCGCGCACGCGGCGAGGTCCTGAGGAACGCCTTCGAGCTGCTCACCGAGCGGGCGGACGTCTTCGCCCGGCTGATGACGCTCGAGATGGGCAAGACGCTGACCGAGGCGAGGGGCGAGGTGACCTACGGCGCCGAGTTCTTCCGCTGGTTCTCCGAGGAGGCCGTCCGGATCCACGGGCGCTACTCCCCCGCGCCGAGCGGCAGCACCCGGCTGATCACCATGAAGGGCCCTGTCGGCCCGACGCTGATGATCACCCCCTGGAACTTCCCGCTCGCCATGGGGACGCGCAAGATCGGTCCGGCCATCGCCGCCGGCTGCACCATGGTGGTCAAGCCCGCCGCCGAGACGCCGCTCACGATGCTGGCCCTGGCCGCCCTCCTCGAGGAGGTCGGCCTGCCTCCCGGCGTGCTCAACGTCGTCACCACCACCGACTCGGGCGGCGTCTGCGAGCCGATCATCAAGGACCCACGGCTGCGCAAGCTGACCTTCACCGGGTCCACGGCGGTCGGCAGGAAGCTCGTCGCCCAGGCCTCCGACCAGCTGCTGCGGGTGTCGATGGAGCTCGGCGGAAACGCCCCGTTCATCGTCTTCGAGGACGCCGACCTCGACGCCGCGGTCGACGGCGCCATGCTCGCCAAGATGCGCAACATCGGCGAGGCCTGCACGTCGGCCAACCGGTTCCTGGTGCACGAGTCCGTCGCCGAGGAGTTCTCCCGCCGGTTCGCCGAGCGGATGGGCGCGCTCACGGTCGGCGACGGCACCCGCGACGGGGTCGACGTCGGTCCGCTGATCACCGACAAGGCGCGCGCGGGCGTCCACGAGCTGGTCGACGAGGCGGTCTCAGCCGGAGCACGCGCGCTGGTCGGCGGCGCGGTCCCCGAGGGTGCGGGTCACTTCTACCCGCCCACCGTGCTGGTCGACGTACCTGCCTCGGCGCGGGTGTTCCGCGAGGAGATCTTCGGCCCCGTCGCCCCCGTGTCGACCTTCGCCGACGAGGACGAGGCGCTGCAGCGCGCGAACGACACGGAGTACGGCCTGGTCGCCTACGTCTTCACGCGCGACCACGCCCGGGTGCTGCGGGTGAGCGAGGCGCTGGAGTTCGGCATGGTCGGCGTCAACACCGGCATCGTGTCCAACCCGGCCGCGCCGTTCGGCGGCGTGAAGCACTCCGGCTTCGGACGCGAGGGCGGCTTCGAGGGCATCGAGGAGTACCTCGAGACGAAGTACGTCGGCAGCGCGCTGTGAGGCCCCGACCGTGACCGTCGTCGACCGCCGGCGTCTGGCAGCCCTGCACGCCGAGGAGGAGCAGCGTTTCGGCGACCTCCACCCGACCTCGGCGAGGCTCGCTGCGGAGGCCGGCGAGCACCTCCTCGCCGGCGTCCCGATGCCGTGGATGACCCGCTGGCCGGGCTCGTTCCCCCTGTTCGTGGAGTCGGCCGGGGGCGGTCGCTTCACCGACGTCGACGGCCTCGACTACGTCGACCTGTGCCTGGGCGACACCGGGTCGATGACCGGTCACTGCCTGCCGGCCGTCGCCGAGGCGGTGCGCGAGCGCACCGAGCGGGGCATCACCACGATGCTGCCCTCCACGGACGCCGCCTGGGTCGCCGGTGAGCTGAGCAGACGCTTCGGTCTCCCCCGCTGGCAGATGGCGATGACGGCCACCGACGCCAACCGCTTCGTGCTCCGCTTCGCCCGCCACCTCACCGGGCGGCCCCGGATCGCGGTGATGGACTGGTGCTACCACGGCACGGTCGACGAGACCCTCGGCGTGCTCGAGCACGGCCGTGCCGGCGACCGGGTGGTCCCGCGTCCGGGGGCGCTCGGCCCGCAGGTCGACGTGGCCACCACGACCGCCGTGGTCCCGTTCAACGACCTCGACGCGCTCGACGCCCGCCTCGCCGAGGGCGACGTGGCCTGCCTGCTGATGGAGCCGGCGCTGACCAACATCGGGATCGTGCTGCCCGACGACGGCTACCTCGCGGCCGTCCGCGAGGTCACCCGGCGCCACGGGGTGCTGCTCGTCAACGACGAGACGCACACGATCTGCGCCGGACCCGGTGGAGCGACCGCGGCCTGGGACCTCGAGCCCGACCTCGTGGTCATCGGCAAGCCGATCGGCGGCGGCATCCCTGTCGCGGCCTACGGCATGAGCGACGAGGTCGCCACGCGCCTGGAGGGCCCGATGCTCGGGCACGACATCGACGTCGCCGGGGTCGGCGGCACCCTGTCGGGCTCGGCGCTCGCCATGGCAGCCGTGCGGGCCACGCTGTCGACCGCCCTGCGGCAGGAGGACTTCGACGTCGCCATCCCCCTGGCGGAGCAGTTCACCGACGGCATCCGCGACGTCATCGCCGAGCACGACCTGCCGTGGCACGTGCAGCGGCTCGGCTGCCGGGCGGAGTACTGGTTCTGCCCGCCGCCGCGCACCGGCGCGGAGGCTGCGGCGGCCATCGACGAGGAGCTCGACGCGTTCTTCCACCTCTGGACCGTCAACCGCGGGGTGCTGCTGGCGCCCTTCCACAACATGTCGCTGTTCTCGCCGTTCCACGACCGCTCCGACGTCGACGCGCACACCTCGGCGTTCCGGGGCGCAGTGGAGGCGCTGGTCGGGTGACCGCTCCCCCGCCCGGGCAGCGCCGCGTCCCCGGCGACGTCCTCGTGCACCTGCGTCGCACGCGCGACCACCTCGACCGGCACTTCGCCGAGCCCTTCGACCTCGACCACCTCGCCGACCTCGCCGGGATGAGCCGCTACCACTTCCTGCGGTCGTTCGCGCTGACGTACGGCGTGACGCCGGCGGCGTACCTCGCCCAGCGACGCGTCGAGCGGGCCCAGGACCTGCTGCGCGCGGCGAACCTGACCGTGACCGAGGTGTGCCACGCGGTGGGCTACAGCAGCCTGGGCTCGTTCAGCTCGCGGTTCCGCGAGATCGTCGGCGAGAGCCCCAGCGAGTTCCAGCGGCGCTACGCAGCGGCGGGCAACCCGCGCATCCCCGGGTGCTACGTCTTCATGGCCGGGCTCGTCGAGAAGCGCGACGCGAGGACCGCAACGCAGGAGAAGCACGACGCCGCCGGCCCTTCCTAGGCTCGTCGCATGATCACCAACATCTCCCTCCTCTCCGTGTGGGTCAAGGACATCGACGAGTCCCTCACCTTCTACACCGACGTGCTCGGCTTCGAGGTCGGCGACGACCTGCAGCTCGGGCCGGACTTCCGCTGGTGCACGGTCTTCCACCCGAAGCAGCCCGAGATCCACCTCCACCTGACCACCCCGAGCGGCCCCCTCCCGGACTACCTCATCGAGGCGATGCGACGGGCCCAGGACGAGGGCGGGCTGCCCGGCGTCGGCATGAACGTCGACGACTGCCGCGCGACCTACGAGGACCTGAAGGCCAAGGGCGTCGAGTTCCTCCAGGAGCCGGAGGAGCGGCCGTACGGCGTCGAGGCCCTGATGCGGGACAACTCCGGCAACTGGATGGTCCTGGTCGAGAAGCGCGACTACGTTCCCGCGGACTTCGAGGGCGTCGACATGGGCTGACGCCCTGCGCGCACCCGGCGTACCGTGGTGCCATGAGGAGCGGTCTCGCGACCGTCGGGTTGCTGATGCTGGCCCTCGCGGTGATGCGGGTGGCCTGCGCCGCCCTGCGCGGTGACCTCCACGAGTGGCGCAGCGCCCGGGCCGTTGCGCGGCTCGCCCAGCGGGCTCGCCGTCGCAGGCACGGGGCCGACGTGGTCCCGCTCGGCCGGCCGGTCGAGCAGGTGGGCGCCGACCTGCGACGGCTCCACGCCAGGTTCCACACGGGCGGGATGCGCTTCGCGAAGTACGAGGGCTGCCGCTTGGCCTACGACCGGGTGCTCGGCGAGGCCGCCGAGATGGCGGGCTGTCCGCACCTGCTGGCGGTCCTGCCGCCCGGGGAGGAGCTCGACCACGAGCGCGAGCGCGTCGAGTGGCTGCTCGTCCAGCACGGCCTGCTCCCGCCGCCCTGGGCCGCCTGACGGGCGCCCGACCCCCGCGAGGGTCAGGGCCGGGACGGCGTCTGGAGCACCCCGGCGGCCCGCGCCGCCTCGGCGTACGCCACGGCAAGGGTGTCGACGGTGTCGTGCGCGTTGAGGCCGGAGGGGTTGGGCACCACGAACACGCGCGAGCTGCCCCAGCGGTCGGGCTGCTCCCCGACCGTCGCACCGCGCTGGCCGAACGCCGTCCGGTAGGCGGTGACGCCGGCGACGGCCACGACGGACGGGCTGCGCTCGGCCACGAGCGCGCGGAGGCGCTCGCCCCCCGCGCGCAGCTCCTCGGTCGTGAGCTCGTCGGCCCGAGCCGTCGCCCGCGGCACGACGTTGGTGATGCCGATCCCGCGTCGGCGCAGCTCCTCGCGGTCCTCGTCGGTCATGCCCGTCGACGGGTCGATGGGCCTCGGCACGATCCCCGCGCGCAGCAGCGCGGGGTAGAAGCGGTTGCCCGGCCGGGCGAAGTGGCTCTGGGTGGCGGCGGTCCACAGGCCCGGGTTGATCCCGACGAACAGGAGTCGCAGCGGCTGGTCGACGGGCGGCAGGAGGTCCGGGACCTCGACGTCACGGAACGACTCCAGCTCGGCACGCGTGAACCCCATGGCAGACATCCTGCCGGGCCGGGCCACGACGAACGCACGAGACCCCGCCTCCCTTGCGGGAGACGGGGTCTCGGATGGTGCAGATGCGCCTCAGGCGCTCAGATCACTTGGTGATCTTGACGACGCGGCCGGCGCCGACGGTGCGGCCGCCCTCGCGGATGGCGAAGCGCAGGCCCTCGTCCATCGCGATGGGCTGGATGAGCTCGACCGACATCTCGGTGTTGTCACCCGGCATGACCATCTCGGTGCCCTCGGGCAGGGTCACGACGCCCGTCACGTCCGTGGTCCGGAAGTAGAACTGCGGACGGTAGTTGTTGAAGAACGGCGTGTGACGGCCGCCCTCGTCCTTCGACAGGATGTAGACCGAGGCGTCGAAGTTCGTGTGCGGGGTGGTCGTGCCCGGCTTGATCACGACCATGCCGCGCTCGACGTCCTCGCGCTTGGTACCACGGAGGAGCAGACCGACGTTCTCGCCCGCCTGGCCCTCGTCGAGGAGCTTGCGGAACATCTCGACACCGGTGACGGTGCTCTTCTGCGAGCCCTCGCGGATGCCGATGATCTCGACCTCCTCGTTGACCTTGACGATG
>DATIAJ010000375.1:0-29069 GCA_035458105.1 Nocardioides sp.
ACCTCGACGCGCGCAACGACCGCTCCGCCGCCCTCTGCGAGCGCCTCGGCATGCGCCGCGAGGTCCACCGCCTCGGGGACTTCTGGTCCAAGGGCACCTGGACCGACTCCTACGAGTACGCCCTCCTCCGCGAGGAGTGGCGAGCGCAGGCCTGACCCGGGCGCCGGACCGCAACCTTCCTCTCTCGAAGAACTGCGGCCGGACGACCGTTCTGGGGCCGGCCGGACGTCGTACGGCCCGCAGTTCTTCGACCCGGCTGCCCGACGGGCACGAGGGCTCACTTGATGCGCCGGGCAGCGCTAGAGTCCCGCCTATGGTCACCACCCCGCACGGAGCCGACAGCGAGGTCGGCCGACTGGCCACCGTCATGCTCCACCGCCCCGGCAACGAGCTCAAGCGCCTCACGCCCCGCAACAACGACCGCCTCCTCTTCGACGGCATCCCGTGGGTGAGCCGGGCGCAGGAGGAGCACGACGCGTTCGCGGAGACGCTGCGCAACCGTGGCGTGGAGGTGCTCTACCTCACCGAGCTGCTCACCGAGACGCTCGAGAGCGAGATGGCCCGCAACCACGCGATCACGAGCGCGTTGTCGGGGCTGCACCTCGGCGACACCATGCGCCGCTACCTCGCGCAGGCGCTGCGCGACCTCTCCCCGGCCGAGCTGACCGACGTGCTGACCGCGGGCATCCGCAACGACGAGGTGAAGGGCGGGCACGGTCTGGTGACGAGCCTGCTCGACCCGCACGACTTCCTCATCGACCCGCTCCCCAATCTCCTCTTCACCCGCGACTCGAGCGTGTGGGTGCGCGACCGCGTGGCCGTCACCAGCCTCGCGATGCCGGCCCGCAAGCGCGAGACGCAGCTGACCGAGCTGATCTACACCGAGCACCCGCGCTTCGCCGGCACCCGCAAGATCCACGGCTGGCACAACGAGCACGTCGAGGGTGGCGACGTCCTGCTCCTGGCACCGGGCGTGATCGCCGTCGGCGTCGGGGAGCGTACGACGCCCGCCGGGGTCGAGCGGCTCGCCCGCCAGGTCTTCCACGCCGACCTCGCCCACACCGTGCTCGCCGTGCCGATCGCGCAGGAGCGCGCGACGATGCACCTCGACACCGTCTGCACGATGGTCGACGTCGACAAGGTCGTGATGTACCCCAACGTCGCCGACACCCTCCGCGCGGTGACGGTCACGCTCGACGACCCGGGCTCGGGCGAGTCCGACCTGACCCTGAGCGTCAGCGACTCCGAGCCCTTTCTCGTGGCGGCGGCGAAGGCCATGCAGATCGACACGCTCCACCAGATCGACACCGGCCTCGACCCGGTCACCGCCGAGCGCGAGCAGTGGGACGACGGCAACAACACCCTGGCCCTGGCGCCGCGGGTGGCGGTGGCCTACGAGCGCAACGACGAGACCAACGATCGGCTCGAGGACGCCGGCATCGAGGTCGTCCGGATCGCGGGTTCGGAGCTGGGCTCGGGTCGAGGTGGCCCGCGCTGCATGAGCTGCCCGATCTCCCGCGAGCCGCTGCACGCGGACTGACCCGGGCATCACCCCCGCCCCGCTGGATCGTTGAGGGGGCATGACTGACTCGATCCTGGACGGGCTCGGGCCCGCCGACGTCGAACGTGTGCTGGCCGCAGGTCGCGCCCTGAGCCTCCCGCAGGGCTGGTCGCCCATCGCGGAGCGGACCCCGGCAGACAAGGCGTACCTCATCACCGAGGGCGAGGTGTCGGTCCGCCGTGGTGGCGTCGAGGTCGCCACCCTGGGTCCGGGCGCCGTGGTGGGTGAGGCCGCCATCGTCAACCGCACGCTGCGCTCGGCGACCGTCGTGGCCCTGACGCCGCTGCGGGTCGTGCACTTCACCCGCGAGACCATCGAGGACCTCGCCGCCGAGATCCCCGCCTTCGGCGAGGCAATCCGCGCCGCCGCAGCCGGGCGCCTCGAGAGCGGCTGAGCAGGTGGCCGACACCGGTCCCGACGCCCGCGCGCTGGGGGTCGTCCTCCTCGGGGAGGAGCCGAGCCTGACCCGCGTCGAGGTCGCCGAGCGCGCCGGGGTTCCCCTGGACGTGGCGATCACCCTGTGGCACCAGCTCGGCTTCCCGCACCGCGCCGACGACGACGTCGCGTTCGCCGAGAGCGACGTGGAGGCCCTCCGGCTCGCAGCCGAGCTGGTGCGCATCGGGGTCCTGTCGCCGGAGTCGCAGGCGGCGCTCGTGCGGACCTGGGGCCGCAGCTACGCCCGCCTCGCCGAGTGGCAGACGACGCTGCTCGCCGGGCTGGCCGCCGACGACGGCGACCCGACCGCCGGACCGGCCGGCCTCACCGAGCTCGTGGGCGAGGTGCTCCCCCGCGTCGAGGCCCTGCAGGGCTACGTCTGGCGCCGCCACCTCGCGAGCGCGGCCGAGCACCTGCTCGAGGACGCCAGCACCCTGACCACCACCGAGTCACAGCTGTCGGTGTGCTTCGTCGACATCGTCGGCTACACGACGCAGAGCCGCGCCCTCGACGGGGCCGCGCTGGTGGAGTGGGTCGACGGCTTCGAGCAGGACACCACCGCGCTCGTGGTCGACCACGGCGGACAGGTGATCAAGACGATCGGCGACGAGGTCCTCTTCACCGTCGCCGACCCGGCCGCCGCCGTGGAGGTGGCACTCGCGCTGACCGCCCGCGGGGCCGACGAGGACGACCCGTTCCCGGCTGTGCGGGCCGGCATCGCCCACGGATCCGTCGTACGACGCCTCGGCGACGTGTTCGGCTCGACGGTCAACGCCGCCTCGCGGCTGACGTCAGCCGCGCGCCCGGGCAGCGTGCTGGTCGACGCGGGCGCCCACGAGGCGCTCGCCACCGACGACGAGGACGGGTGGCGGTTCCGGCGTGCGCGCCGCGTCTCGGCCAAGGGGTTCACGAACCTCGAGGCCTGGCGCGTCAGGGCGACCTGACAGTCCTGGAGACGTGAAAGCCCGGTCGTTGTTGACGGGGGAAACAACAACGACCGGGCAGAGACGAATCTACTCCGCCCCGGAGGGCCCGCACAACCGTTGGATCCGTTGTGTTCGAGCCGTGGTCGGATGGTGGACCGGTTCTTACCGGATCGTCACCTGGCGGTTGGCGAGTCCGGCCCGCGCGGACCGCTCGGCGGCGCTCAGCTCCCCGCCCTTCAGCGCCTCCTCCAGGTCGGCCGCGAAGCGCGCCGCCGGCTCCTCGAGGACCTCGGCGCCCGTGCCGACCGGGAGGTCCCAGACCGGGGCGAGCAGGCCGTGGGCACGGAACATGCCGACGAAGCGGGAGTCCTCGGCCACGGAGTCCTGGCCGGCGGCGTGCAGGCGGGCGAGCGCGTCGAGCAGCGCGTCCTCGGGGTGCGGCATGACCCAGCGCAGGTGCTCCTTGGTGCCGACGTTGGTCCAGTACGCCGCCTCGACCGAGGTCAGCCGGCTGGTCGGCATCACGCCGCCGTTGGCCTGCTCGAGCGCGGCCTCCATGCTCGCGTCGCGCTCGGGAATGTCGTCGATCCAGTACTCGAACCCGTCATGCACCGTGATGTCCAGAGTGGAGTCGCTGATCAGGTCCTGGATGCTCGGGCCATCGCCCGGGTCGGTCATCAGCCCGACGATGCCCGGCTCCTCGGTGGCCAGCGCGGCCTCGAGCACGGCGCCGAGGTCGCGGGCCGGGTTGCCGTAGGAGTGCTGGACCTGCAGGCCGAGCCAGATGTCGCCCGACTCGCGCACCATCGCCGGGGCGGCGCCGGGCAGGAGGGTCGCCAGGCGGACGTTGCGGTCGCCCTCCTTCAGGGTCAGCGGCGCCGTGGCGGCCGGGACCAGCTCGCGCAGCGCGATGACGTCGCACTCGCTCGGCATGCCCTCGAAGGGGCGGGCGACGAACGTCGGCGCGGCGCCGCCGGCCGCACCGTGGCAGGCCTTGTAGCGCTTGCCCGAGCCGCAGGGGCAGGGCTGGCGGGGGCCGACCTCGCCGGCGGCGGGGGCGGACTGGGTGGTCTTGCGGGACTTCTTGGCCATTCCCAGAACCTATCGGCCGAGCAGCTCCAGCATGTAGGCCGGCCGGTCGCTGATGACCGCGGTGACGCCGAGGTCGAGGCACAGGTCGAGGTCGTCGGCGGTGTTCACCGTCCAGACGTGGATCTCGCGGCCCTCCTTGCGCAGGTGGCGGCCGAGCCCGGGGTGGTCGCGCAGCTCCTTGATCCCGGGACCGATGATCCAGTCGTCGCCGACGACCGGCCGCAGCACCGGCCAGTGGTGCGCCTTCTCGACCAGGATGACGACGTCGAGGCCGGGTGCGAGCCGGCGTACGCGGTTGACGGCGTTGAGCGAGAAGCTCATCACCCGGGCGGGCGACCCGGGTCGGTCCCACCCGAAGTCGCCCAGCAGGTCGACCAGGCGCCGCTCGACCAGACCGCCGTAGCGGGTGGGGTGCTTGGTCTCCACGGCGAGCTCGACGCGCCGGTCGTAGTCGGCGACCGTCTCGAGGAGCTTGCGCAGGGTGAGCACCTTGCCGGCGTCCGGGTCGCGGGTGGGCGCCTCGTCGTCGAGGTCGGACCACGGGTTCTTCCACGAGGCGAAGTCGAGCTCGTCGAGCTCGGCGAGGTTCATCGTCGAGACGAGCCCCGGCGTGGACGTCGTACGCCGCAGGTCGCGGTCGTGCACGCACACGAGGTGCCCGTCGGCCGTCAGCCGGACGTCGCACTCGAGCGCGTCGGCACCCTCGTCGAGCGCCTTCACGTAGGCCGCGAGCGTGTGCTCGGCGGTCTCGTGGCTGCTGCCGCGGTGGGCCACGACCTGCGGCCGGTCACCCGACGTCCGGTCACGGGGCGTCGGGTCGCGGCGCGTGCGCGGCGTACGTCGCATGGCCCGAGCATGGCACGCACACGACGCGCGACACGGCACCCCGACGGCGGGCGGCCGGGCTCAGTGCACGTGGTCGCGCCAGTCGTCCGGCACCCGGCCGGCCGGCCCGGGGACCGTCTGGTCCTCCGGTCGGCTCTGCGGGTCGGCCAGCTGCGGCCCCTCCACGCCGACGGAGCGGTCGTAGTCCCAGAACCAGTCCTCGCCGGGCTCGAAGCTCTGCACCACGGGATGGCCGGTCGCCCGGAAGTGCGCGGTGGCGTGCTGGGAGGGGCTGGAGTCGCAGCACCCGATGTGCCCGCACTGGGCGCAGCGGCGCAGGTGGACCCACCAGCCGCCGGCCGTCTCGCACTCCTGGCACCCGGTGCCCGACGGGGTCGCTGCGGGGTCGATTCCTGCCGTCATGCCCCCAGCCTGCCGCCTCAGGGCTCGCGGCGGAAGGCCCCGGTTCCGGCTCCGGCCCCGGCCCCGGAGAGGAAGCCGGGGAGCCAGTGGGCCTCCCAGGCCGGGATCTCCTGCCGCTCGACGACCGATCGGGTCGGCGCCTGCGCGGCCGTGCGGTAGCGGCCGTCCGCACGCTCGAGGTAGTGGTAGTTCACCAGCTCGCGGCGCAGGTAGGCGAAGTCCTCGTGCACCTCGAGGAGCACCTCGTTGACCTCCGGCTCGGTGTAGACGCGGCCCGGCTCGAACCGGCTGAGCACCTCGAGCAGCACCGCGGCGCGGACCTTGCGCCTGGCGGGCACCCGCTCGATGCGGCCGGCGCGGAAGAGTCGCCCGACGAGCCGCTCCTGCTCGGCCCGCGCGGCGTCGTACGCCTCCCGCTCGAGGGCCGCCCGCGCGGCGGTGTAGCCCTCGCCGGTCGCGGCCATGCGGGCGCGGACGACCTGCTTGAAGTCACTGTTCCTGGTCATGTCGATCACCTTCGGCTGCGCTGCGCCCCCAGTACGCCGCTGCAGCGGGCGTCGACGAACCTGACTCGTGGATGCGTCCGAGGATCTGCTCCCCTTCGCCGTGTGCGCGGACTGGGGCCGGCGCGTCGGGCTGGGCGGCGGACGTCGCCCTCGCCGCTGAGTCTCCCAGAGACTCATGGTCGACGGCAAAGCACTTTCCCCCGACGGCGACCGCGCCCCACACTGGGGCCATGCCGTCGTCGAGCCAGTGGGTGGCCTTCCTCGTCGCCTCGATCCTGTTCATCCAGGTGCCGGGCCCGAGCCTGCTCTTCACGATCGGGCGGGCCTTGACGGTCGGGCGCCGCGAGGCGCTCCTGTCGGTGGTCGGCAACGCCCTCGGGCTGGTGGCCCAGGTCGTCCTCGTGGCGGTGGGGCTCGGTGCGGTCGTCGCGGCGAGCGCGACGGCGTACACCGTCGTGAAGGTGCTGGGCGCCGCGTACGTCGTGTGGCTCGGCGTGCAGGCCATCCGTCACCGAAGCGACGCGCGCCTCGCGATGGACGACCAGGCACCGGTCCGGCGCGGGCACCCGGTGCGGATCGGCTTCACCGTCGGGGCGACCAACCCGAAGACGATCGTGTTCTTCGTGGCCTTCCTCCCGCAGTTCACCGACCCGACCGGACCGGTGGCCCTGCAGACCATGCTGCTCGGCCTCGTCTTCGGTGTCATGGCCGCGGCGTCCGACAGCACCTGGGCGATCGCCGCGGGGACGGCACGCACGTGGTTCGCGCGCCGCCCCACACGGCTCGACGCCCTCAGCGCCACCGGCGGCACGATGATGATCGGCCTCGGGGCCACGATGCTGACCGTCGAGTGAGCCGTCAGCGGGTGCCCACGGACTCCTGCTCGTCGGCACCGGCCTCGCGGGCCTTCTCACGCTTGTTGGCCCACAGGCTGGTCGCGATGGTCACGGCGAGGATGCCGAGGATCGCGAACAGGGAGGCCAGCGTCGGGATCTCCGGGACCGAGGCCCACACCCCGTGCGCCCAGTGGAGCACGAGCTTGACGCCGATGAAGCCCAGGATCGCGGCGAGGCCGTAGCCGAGGTGGGCCAGCGCGCCGAGCGCGCCCTGCAGGACGAAGTACAGGGCACGGAGGCCGAGGAGCGCGAAGGCGTTGGTCACGAAGACCAGGTAGGGGTCACCGGTGATTCCGTAGACGGCCGGCACCGAGTCGACCGCGAAGACGACGTCGGTCGCGAGCACGGCCACCGTGACCAGGGCGAAGGGGGTGAGGGCTCGCACGCCCTTGTCCATGACGGTGAACTTCGTGCCGTCGTACTCGTCGGCGACCGGCATGAAGCGGCGCATCACCTTGACCACGCGCATCTCCGCGACGTCGACCTCGTGGTCGTGACCGCTGATGGCGTCGCGCAGGAGCTTGACACCGGTGAGCAGCAGGATCGCGCCGAAGACCAGGAAGACCCAGTCGAAGGCCGACAGTGCGGCAGCACCGAGGGCGATGAAGATGCCGCGGAGCACCAGCGCGCCGACGATGCCGTAGAGCAGCACCCGTTGCTGGAGCACCTTCGGCACGGCGAAGGCCGACAGCAGCAGCATGAAGACGAACAGGTTGTCGACGCTGAGCGACTTCTCGACGAGGTAGCCGGTGTAGTACTCCAGGCCGCGGTCACCGCCGTGGACGTTCCAGACGTAGAGGCCGAAGGTCAGCGGCAGCGCGACGTAGAACACCGACCAGCCGATGGCCTCCCGCATCGAGACCTCGTGCGGGCGCCGGGTGGCGACGAAGTCGACGACGAGCAGGGCGAGCACCACACCGATGGTGACGAACCACAGGGTGGGGGACGCGATGGACGACATGGGTCTCCTCAGGATGAGTTCCTGAGGTCTCCCCCGCCGTCCGCCGTGCTGATGCTTGGGGACGGCCGCCCGCCGGAGCGCCTGCTGAGGCGCCGTAGTGACCGACGAGCGTTGGTGGGGTACTCCCCTCGGCGGCCAGTTTAGTTGAACGGGCAAGGGGCGGCGAATCCGGCGGCCCCGTATCGTCCCCGGCATGGAGACAGTCGAGTACGACGTCGTGGTCATCGGTGCCGGCCCCGCCGGGGAGAACGCCGCGCAGTACGCCGTCGAGGGCACCGGCATGACCGCGGTCCTCGTCGAGCACGAGCTGCTCGGCGGTGAGTGCAGCTACTGGGCGTGCATCCCCAGCAAGGCACTGCTGCACCCGGTCGCGGCGGCTGACGTGACGGCCGACCTGCCCGGCGTGTCGACCGCCCACGTCGCGGCGAAGGCGCTGCTCGAGCGCCGCGACACGTGGGTCTCCCACTACGACGACACCGGCCAGGTGGACTGGGCGAAGGGCGCCGGCCTCGACGTCGTGCGCGGCAACGCGCGGCTCAGCGGCGAGCGGAGCGTGCGCGTCTCCTCGGCAGACGGTGCCGACGTCGTGCTCCGGGCGCGCCGAGCCGTGGTCATCGCCACCGGCAGCGCGGCGCACGTCCCCGAGGAGTACGCCGACGCGCTCCCGTGGGACTCCCGCGACGCCACCGGCGTCGTCGAGGTGCCCGATCGGCTGGTCGTCGTCGGCGGCGGCGTGGTGGCGTGCGAGGCCGCGACCTGGATGGCGGCGCTCGGCTCGTCGGTCACGCTCGTCGTCCGCGGTCACCGGCTGCTGAGCCGGACCGAGCCCTTCGCCGGCGAGGCCGTGCTCGCCGGCCTGCGCGAGCGCGGCGTCACGGTCCTGCTCGGCACCTCCGTCGAGGACGTACGTCGCTCGGCCCCCGAGGCCACCGGCACCGGACGCGTCCACGGCGGCACCGTCACCCTGACCACGACCGGCGGCGAGCTCGAGGCCGACGAGGTGCTGCTCGCCATCGGCCGGAGCCCCCGGCTCGACGACCTCGGGCTGTCCTCGGTCGGCCTGACGGTGGACGACGTGACGGACGGCCGGCTGCCCGAGTGGCTGCACGTCGTCGGCGACGCCTCCGGCGGACCGCCCCTCACCCACTGGGGCAAGCACCAGGCCCGCGTCGTCGGGGCTCGCATCGCGGCGGCCGCGGCGGGCGAGGTCGCCTGGGAGCCCGATCGCGAGGCACCGGTCCCGCAGGTCGTCTTCACCGAGCCCGAGGTCGCGAGCGTCGGGCTCACCGAGGCCCAGGCACGCGACGCCGGGCACGAGGTCGTCGTGACCCGCGTGCCGACCTCCTCGGCTGCCGGCACCGGGCTGCTCCGCGACCACGTCGCGGGCGATGCCCAGCTCGTCGTCGACGCCGACACCCGCCTGCTGCTCGGCGCGACCTTCGTCGGCCCCGCGGCCGGCGAGATGCTCCACGCGGCCACGGTGGCCGTCACGGGCGGCGTCCCGGTGCACGTGCTGCGCCACGCCGTGCCGTCGTACCCCACCGCGTCCGAGCTCTGGGTCCGGCTCCTCGAGGAGCTGCCGCCGTCCTTCCGCACGCCCCCGCCCGCGCCCGCGCCCGCCTGAGCGGTGCGTGAGACACGTTCTCGAGCCCCGGAACCTGTGTCACTCACCGCTCGGAGGGCGGGCGAGGCGAGCGCTACCCGCGCTCGCGGAGGTAGCGACCGAAGTGGGGGACGGTGAAGGCGATGCGGCCGCGCTCGCCGGAGTAGACGAGGCCCTTCTTGAGCAGCGAGTCCCGGGCCGGGGAGAGCGACTGGGGCTTCTTGCCCAGCGCCGCCGCGACGTCGGAGCTGGGCACGGAGTCCTCGTCACCACCGGCACCGCTCTGGGCCTGCGCGACGTCGGCCATCGCCATCAGGTAGTCGCGCTCCCCCGGCGTCGCGCGCTCGTAGCGCGAGCCGAAGAAGCCGACCGCGAGCTCCGACTCGGCCTCAGGAGCGGCGACGGCGACGTCGGCCGCGGTGATCGGTGAGCGCGGCGCGAGGTCCCACACGGCCTTGCCGTAGGCCTGGATGAAGTAGGGGTAGCCGCCGGTCGCGTCGTACATCGCGGCCAGGGCGTCGGATTCGTACGCCGCGTCCTCGTCGGCCGCGGGCGCCTCGAGCGCGCGGTCGGCCGCCTCGCGGGAGAGGCGGTCGATGCGCTGGTAGCGGAAGAGCCGTTCGCTGTAGGACTTGCTGGCGCTCAGCACGGCCGGCAGGTGCGGGAGGCCGGCCCCGACGACGATCACGGGCAGGCCCGACTGGCTGAGCTCGTGGCAGGCGGCGCACAGCGCGGACACGTCGTCGGCGCCGAGGTCCTGCATCTCGTCGATGAAGATGCCGATGCCCTTGCCGACGTCGGCCGCGAGCCCGCCGAGGTCGGTGAAGAGCTCGACCAGGTCGATCTCGATGTCGCCGGAGTCGGCGCGACCGCGTACGGCGGCGGCGTCGATGCCCGGGCTCCACTGGTCCTTCAGCTTCGCCCCGGCGCCGGCATCACGGTGCGCGAACGACTTGATGACGCCGAGCACGTGGTCGACCGAGTCCTCGTCGCGGTGACCCAGCTCGCGGACGGCCTGGTGCAGCGCGCTGCTGAGCGGTCGGCGCAGGCCCTGGCCGGGGCGGGCCTCGAGCTTGCCGGTGCCCCAGCCCTTGCGGACAGCCGCGCCGCGGAGCGCGTTGAGGAGGACGGTCTTGCCCACCCCGCGCAGGCCGGTGAGGACGAGGCTGCGCTCGGGGCGACCGTTGGCGACCCGTTCGAGCACGACGCCGAACGCCGCGAGCTGTTCGTCACGGCCGGCGAGCTCGGGCGGGCGCTGCCCGGCGCCAGGGGCGTACGGGTTCCGGATGGGGTCCACGATCAGACCCTATTCGGGTCTCTAGGCGAATCCCTAGATCGCCGGATAGTCGGCGAGTCAGCCGGCCTCGCTGGGCCGGTCGAGCCGCTCGACGCGCTCGCGGGCGGCGTCGTACGCGTCGTCGAGCCCGCGGCGCAGCAGCGCGATCAGGTCCGGCACCTCGTCGGCGGCGAGCCGGAAGGTGCCGGCACAGACGTTGTCGCGCCACAGCGACAGCACCACGAGCTGCCGGTCGTGGTGCCACGTCACGCGCAGCGAGCGGTCCTCACCGCGGGGGTCGAGGAAGACCGTCCCGGTGCGGGGCGTGCGCGGCTGGGCCATGTTCCATTGTGACCCGTCCCACAAGGCCCTGCCTAGACTGGGGCGCGTGCCCGAGCTGCCCGAGGTCGAAGCCCTCGCCCAGGACCTGCACGGTCGCCTCGTGGGTCGTGCGATCAGCCGCATCGACCTGGCCGCCTTCAGCGCGCTCAAGACCTTCGACCCGCCGCTCCACGCGTTGCACGGCACGCTGGTCGACGACGTCACCCGGCACGGGAAGTTCCTCGACATCGACGCGAGCGGGGTGCACCTCGTCATCCACCTCGCCCGGGCCGGCTGGATCCGGTGGCGCGACGAGGTGCCGGCGCTGCCGGCCAGGCCCAGCTCCAAGAACCCCCTCGCCGCCCGCATCGTCATCGACGACCCCGACCTCGACACCCAGCCCGGGCTCGACGTCACCGAGGCCGGCACGCGGAAGGGGCTCGCGATCTACGTCGTCCGCGACCCGCAGGAGGTCGAGGGCATCGCCCGGCTCGGACCCGACCCGCTCTCGGACGACTTCACCATCGAGGTGCTGCACCAGATCCTCGAGGCCGAGGGCCGCAAGCAGATCAAGGGCGTGCTGCGCATGCAGTCGATCGTCGCCGGCATCGGCAACGCCTACTCCGACGAGATCCTCCACGCCGCGCGGATGTCGCCGTTCAAGCCGGCCAACAGCCTCGACGAGACCGAGCTGCAGACGCTGTACGACGCCGTGCGCACGACGCTCGGCGACGCGGTCCGGCGCTCGAGCGGGCTCGCCGCCAGCGAGCTGAAGGGCGAGAAGAAGAGCAACCTCGCCGTGCACGGCCGCACCGGACAGGCCTGCCCGGTCTGCGGCGACCTGGTGCGTGAGGTGTCGTTCGCCGACTCGAGCCTGCAGTACTGCGCGACGTGCCAGACAGGCGGGAAGCCGCTCGCGGACCGACGGATGTCCAAGCTGCTCAAGTAGGTGGCAGCAGCAGAGGCGCCGACCGGGCTCACCCCCGTGACAGTCCGGTCGACGCCTCGCCCGTCAAGTCTACCCTGACGTCGACCGATGGTCTCACGCCGTGGCGCCCTTGTCGCCCGACCGACGCGAGAATCTTTCCCAGGCAGCCTGCCGGGAGACCCCGAGCGCCCGTCCGATCTCGGCCCAGGAGATGTTGCGGCTGCGGAGCAGGTCGACCCACTCGTGGGCGAACGCGGTGTTCTGCTCGGCCGAGGCGAGGATCTGGGGCAGGGTCGCCAGGAGCGCGGCGTCGTCCATCTGCTCCCACGGGAACGGCCCGCTCGCCGCGGCGTACTCGCGCTCGTCGTGGATGATCGCGTGGAAGTCGTCGATGCACGTGGCGCAGACCTGGGCGCCGAGACCGCCGATCAGGCGCAGGTCGGTGCCCGGTCCTCCGGGCTCGCCGCAGAACGAGCAGATCCTGCCCTCGCGCGTGATCGCCATGGCACGTCCTCCCTCTGCGGCACCGTCAGCCATCGTACGGCCAGGCCGGGCGCCGCGCCGGGGACCCGCGGCGCGGGTCACTCGGTCGTCTCGGGGATCTCGGGGAGCTCGGGCATCTCGATGTCGTCCATCGGGTTGCCGCACGTCTCGGTCAGGTAGTCACCGAAGGCGTCGGCCTGCTCCTCGACCTCCTTCGACGCGTCGGCGCCGCCCTGCTCGAGCTCCTCGAGCTTCTCGATGGAGAAGTCCGCTGCGTCGATCTCCTTCGCCTGTTCGACGACGGTCTCGAAGCCCTTGCGTGCGTCGTCGGGGATGTCGTCGGGCGTCCCGACCTCCTCCATCCGCGACCCCCAGTCCTTGACCGCCCGGGCCATGTCCTCGTCGCTGGGCAGCTCCGGCGTGCTCAGGTCCTCGGGGAGCAGGTCCGACATCAGGCTGTTGGCCGCCTCGCAGAAGCCGTCCTTGCTCGCGTCGGTCGGCGCGCCACCCCCCTCCCCGCAGGCGGAGGTGACGGCCCCGACCAGCAGGACGGCACCGGTCAGGGTCAGGCGGGCTCGGATGGTCATGGATCTCCCTCTGGTGGGACGCACGCCCCAAGGCCGGGTCGCGTCACGATCGGGCCCACCCTGCCGTGACCGGTCACTCATCGTCCACCCGGAAGGCGTCCGGCAGCGGGACGTCGAGGCTCCGCCTGAGCGAGTCGAGGTAGTCCGCGCGCGGACGACGTACGACACCCAGCGAGGCCAGGTGCGGGGTCTGCCACTGCACGTCGAGCACCCGACGCGCGGCGTGGCGGTCGCGCAGCAGGTCCACGAGCGCCATCAGCGTGACCTTCGACGCGTCCCGCTCGCGGTGGAACATCGACTCCCCGGCGAACAGCCCCCCGATGCTCACGCCGTAGAGCCCGCCCACCAGCCGGTCGTCGCGCCAGGCCTCGACCGAGTGGGCCCACCCGAGCCGGTGGAGGCGGCCGTAGGCGTGTCGGAACTCCGGGGTGATCCAGCCGTCGGAGCGGTCCGGGCTCCCGCACGCGGCCACGACGTCGTCGAAGGCGGTGTCGATGCGGATCTCGAAGTCGCGCGCCGAGCGTCGCAGCGATCGCGACACCCGCAGCCCGTCGAGCGGCAGCACCCCGCGCTCCACGGGCGAGAACCAGCCGAGGTGCTCCTCGCCGTCCAGGGTCACCGGCATGGGGAACAGGCCCAGCCCGTAGGCGGTGACCAGGGTGCCCGGCTCGAGGTCGGCGCCCAGCGCGACGAGGTCGTCGTCGGGGTCCCACGTCGAGCTCGGCGGGAAGGCCCACGGCGTCGGAGCGGGGGCGATGGGCACTCTTCGCACGCTAGCGAACAACCAAACCCGTCGGAACGACGGCGGCCGCCACGCGCTGGGCCGACGACCGTACGATCGGGCCATGGGCCTGAAGCAGACCGTCGGACGGCAGCTCGCCCCCCGGATCAACGAGCTGGCGCCGGGGCTGACCGGCGGGTTCGTGCGTGAGGCGCTCAACCGTGCGATCGACGGCGTCGGGCCGCTCGCACCGGCGGCGGCCGCCGCCGACAATCAGCTGCGCGAGCAGCGGGGCAACGTCGAGCGCGCGATCCACGAGGTCATCGAGAACAACGTGCGCATCGCCGGCGTCCAGGGCTTCGCCACCAACGTCGGCGGACTGATCACGATGGCGGTGGCGATCCCCGCCAACGTGACAGGGCTGGCGATCATCCAGTGCCGCATGGTCGCGGGCATCGCCCACCTGCGCGGCCACGACCTGACCGACCCACGGGTGCGCAACGCCGTGCTCGCCACCCTGCTCGGCGAGGAGCAGGTCCACGACCTGGTGAAGAAGCGCAAGCTGCCCAGCACGCCCATGGCGCTGGCCACCGCGCCCGTCTACGACCCCACGATCGACGGCACCATCTCGGCGACCGTCGCGACCGACATCGTCGCGCGGGTGGCCGGCAAGCGGCTGGCGACCACCGTGGCCCGGCGGATGCCGGTCGTCGGCGGGGTGGTCGGCATGGGCGCCGACGGCTACCTGACCTGGCGCATCGGCCGCTACGCCGACCGGGAGCTGCTGCCGCGACGGCGCTGACCCGTCGACGTACGCCGCATCAGCCCTTGCGGCCGCGCAGGCGCCGGTAGGCGTCGAGCGACCCCCGGCCTGCGGGGCTGCCCTCCAGGGTCGTGACCACCTTGCGCCGGGCGCGGAAGGCGGTGGTCGCCCGAGCCCGCTCGAGCTCCTCGTGCGCCTCGCGCAGCTCGCCGTGCAGCCGCTCCTCGACGGCCCGCAACCGCGCGCCCTCGACGAGCAGGGCGCTGATCGCGTCGAGCGCGGGGGGCAGCAGCTCCTCGGCCGACGCGGTGTCGGGGTCGGCGAAGGTGCCCGCGTCGGGACCGAGCAGGTCGTCGAGCGAGCCGACGACGTCGTAGCCGCGCTCGTCGAGCACCTCGATCCAGCGCTGCGACAGCTCGCGGGCCCACGCGTGGTCGGCCGGTGCGAGGCCGAGGCGGGCCGAGGTGACGCTCCGCGAGAGGGTCTGGTGGGCGAGCGTCTCGCGGACCAGGGGGCGGTAGTCGGGCGGCGCGATGATCGAGGTCACCCGCTCGTTGATCGTGCGCAGCAGCGAGGTCTCGGGGACGCCGAGGGACGGGTTCTCCCGCTCGGCCGTGAGGTCGAGCGGCAGCCCGTCGAGCCCGAACGTCCGGGAGAACCGGCGCCACAGCTCGCCGCGGTCCGCGCCCGGCGGGGGCAGCGTCACCAGGTGCACGTGCTCCGGCGGCAGCGAGGAACCCCACCGCTCGAGGATGTCGGGGAGCTCCTGGACCGCCCAGAACCACGACCCGATGCGGGTGTCGCGGGCGGGGTCGCGGATCGTGCGCAGGAACGAGGCGTACGTGATGTGGCTGCGGTGCTTGACGTTCTCCTGCCACTCGGCGGGGACCTGGCGCACCAGGTCACGGGCCGACAGCACCAGGTGGACCTCGGCGTCGCCGAGCGAGGCCAGCGCCCGCTCGACCTGCGTCGGCGTCGCTCGCGCGAAGATCTCGTGGCTCACGATCGAGGTACCGTGCCACTCACGGACCTCGGCGGCGAGCCGGTCCCACGCACCGACGGCCTCGGTCTCGATGCCGCCCCACGGCAGGGTCATCAGGTCGAGCGCGGCGAGGAAGTGGGCGTCGAACCGGTCGGCGGGGTAGAGGATGTCGTGCTCGCGCAGGACCTCCTGGTTGCGGAAGAGGACGTCCTGGAGGTAGGACGTGCCCGTCTTCGGGCAGCCCACGTGCAGCAGCACCCGCCTGCTCACCGCTCCACCCTCCTCTTCCCGCCCGTGCGCCACCCCGGGTCGACGATCATCCGGATCGCCAGCTCCAGCACCTGCCGGTCGTCGGCGCCGCCGTGCCGGGACAGCCCGGCGGGGACCGCTGCGCGCGGTACGAGGTCGGCGAGGTCGCCGACGACAGGGTAGCCAGCGCGGGTCAGGGCGCGCGTGGTGCGCGCCGCGGACGACGCGACCCAGTCGTGCTCCGTCGGGGGTACGACGACGGGTGGGACGCCGGTGTCGGGCATCCGCCTCTGCAGCGTCCGCATCAGTGCCGGCCGCTGGTCGACCGGGACGCGGAGGCCCACGACGGCCGAGATCCGGCGTGCCAGCTCGGCCTGGTCGGCGCCCGGGACCCGGACCTCCGGCAGGCGACGTACGCCCACGTGCGCGGGCAGCTGGCCGAGGTCGGTCACCACCCGGACGTACGGCCGGTGCCCGCCCCAGCGGCGGATCGAGTCGTCGAGGTCGACGCGTGCGGGCAGCTGGTCACGCTCGCGCCAGAAGCGCAGCCAGTCGGTCCACGGCCTGCTGCCGTGCTCGAAGCACCGCTGCGTCCAGGTGTGGGCGAGCAGCTCGTCGAGAGGGCCGCCGACCGCGACGACGAAGGGCCGGGGCCCTCCCTCGGGGCGGCCGCGGCCGAGCAGGTGCTCGCGCGCGGCGGTGGTGACCACCGGGTCGCCGACCAGGCGGAACCGGCGCCGCCACGGCCGCGGCACGCCCCGACGGACCGGGTCCGGTCCGAGCGCGACCAGGTCGTCGGCGAGGAGCGTGCTTGCCACCCGGAGCAGCTCGTGGGCGCTGACGGTGGCGGGGTCGACCGGCTGTGCACCGAACCCGCCCACCGCGGCGCCGACCACGGGCAGGTCGGCCTTGCCGCGCCCGGCCGCCGGCGCGGCGAGCACCCGGTCGGCGAGTCGAGTGCGCTCGCGGTCGTCGTCGCCGCGGGGCTGCGCACTCGACTCCCGGGCGAGGTTGATCCGGCGCAGGAGCTCGAGCTGCTGGGCGCCGGGCAGCGCGCGACCGGCCGGGGCCGGGTCGGGCCCGGGGCCGGTCGAGGGGTCGGTCCACGCCAGCCACGGCGTCGTACCGCCGGCGCGCAGGTGGGCCACCCACCCGTGCACGGACCCAGCCGGTCGGGTGGCGCTGCCGGTCACCGGTCCCGCAGCCGGCGCGCGGCGTCGCGGAGCCGGCCGCCGACCGTGTCGGTCGTGGCGCGGTTGGCGGCCTCCTGCGTCATCACGGTGAGGGCGTCGAGGGCGGCACCGAGCTCGAGCTTGGCGCGCACCCGGTCGGGGTCCTTCCACTTCTCGTCCTCGGCCGGACGGCGCGGGCGCAGGTCCTCCACGTCGCCGACCACGTCCACACCGCTGCCCTTGATCCACTCGATCCAGGCGTCGGCCTGCTGCTCGGCGAAGTCGTAGCGGTCGGGCGGCAGCCTGACCGGGATGGCCTTGCGGGAGACCAGCACCTGTTGGGCGAGCAGCTCGCGGATGAGGGCGTCGTACGCCGGGTCGCGCCACACGCCGAGCTCGAGGCGCCGGTTGAGCTTGCGCAGGAGGGAGGTCTCCGCGATGCCGAGCGACCGGTTGTCACGCTCGGAGTCGAGCGGCGCCCACGCAGGGTCGATGCTGAACGCCCGACAGAAGCGCAGCCACAGCTCGTCGCCGTTGGGACCGCGGTCGTGCGGGACCGTGACGACGTGCACCCGCTCGGGGGGCAGCTTGGCGCCCCACCGCTCCAGCACGGTCGGGAGGTCCATCGCGTTGAAGAACCAGGTCTGGCTGCGCTCGACCTTGGTGAGGAAGCGCTTGAAGGGCCACTTGCGCCCCTGCTTGATCGACTCCTGCCACGCGGCGGGCAGCTGCCGGCCGAGGTCACGGGCGGAGTAGACGAGGTGCACCTCGTTGCCGGCGAGGTCGTTCATCGCCTTGGCCACCTTGTCGGGCTTCGCACCGGCGAGGATCTCGTGGCTGATCACGACGTTGCCGTCGGCACGCTGCACCTTGCGCATCATCGCGTCCCAGGCTCCGTGGGCGTGCCCGGGCGCGCCGCCCCAGTCCTGGTCGAGCAGGTCGAGCGCGGCCCGGAAGTGGAACATGTCGGACCGCCCGCCGCGCGGGCCGGGGACGGTCACGCCGTGACGCGCCAGCGAGGCGGTGTTGAGGAGCAGCCGGTCCTGGAGGTAGGTCGTGCCGGTCTTGGGGGCGCCGATGTGGAGGTGGACGACGCGGCTCATGGGGCTGATTGTGCCTGACCGAGGGCGCGTACGACGGCGCTGGGGCTGGGGCGGCCGAGCTGGGCGGCCATCCACGTGCTGGTGGCCACGACCGCGTCGAGGTCGACGCCGTGCTCGACGCCGAGACCGGTCAGCATCCACACGAGGTCCTCGGTGGCGAGGTTGCCGGTGGCCGACCTGGCGTAGGGGCAGCCGCCGAGGCCGCCGGCGCTGGCGTCGAAGGTGGTGATACCGGCCTGCAGCGCCGAGAAGGTGTTGGCGAGCGCCTGGCCGTAGGTGTCGTGGAAGTGCATCGCCAGCCGGTCGGTGCCGACGCCCGCCTCGGCGAAGGCCGCGACGAGGGCCGTGACGTGCCCGGCGGTCGCGACGCCGATCGTGTCGCCGAGGCTCAGCTGGCCGGCGCCGAGGTCGAGCAGCCGCGTGCCGGCGGTGACGACCTGCTCGATCGGCACGGCCCCCTCCCACGGGTCGCCGAAGCACATCGAGACGTAGGCGCGCACGTCGAGCCCGGCCTCTCGGGCCCGGGCGACGGTCGGCTCGAACATCGCGAACTGCTCGTCGAACGTCCGGTTGAGGTTCTTGCTCGCGAACGTCTCCGTCGCGCTGCCGAAGATCGCGACGTGTCGCAGGCCGAGCTCGAGGGCCCGGTCGAGGCCGCGTTCGTTGGGCACCAGCACAGGGAGCTCGCGGCCCGCCTCGCCGAGCTCGGTCATCAGCTCGGCGGCGTCCGCGAGCTGCGGCACCCACCTCGGGTGGACGAAGCTGGTGGCCTCCACGATCGGCAGTCCCGCGGCCACGAGGCGGCGTACGAACTCGGCCTTGACCGCGACCGGGACGATCGCCTGCTCGTTCTGCAGTCCGTCGCGCGGGCCGACCTCGTAGATCGTGACGCGCTCGGGGAGGCCGTCGGCGCGGACGGTCATCGGCAGGCCAGGCAGCTCAGTCATCGGAGGGCTCCACGACGAACAGCACGGCGCCGAGCTTGACGAGGTCGCCCGTGGTGGCGCCGACCGTGGTGACCGTGCCGGCGAAGGGCGCCTTGAGCGCGAGCTCCATCTTCATCGCCTCCATCACCCCCAGCGTCTCACCCTCCGCCACGGCCCGCCCCTCGGCGACGTTGACCGCGAGGACCGTGCCGGGCATCGGCGCGAGGAGCGTGCCGTCACCGGCGGCGACGGCGTGGTCGCCGAACGGGTCGGGCCGCTCCCAGGCCCACCGCTGGCCGCGATGCACCACGTCGACGGCGTCGCGCTGGACGTTGAGGACCGCGTGCTCGGCGCGGCCGTCGACGAGGAGGTGGACCGTGTGGTCGGCGGCGGAGACCAGGCGCACGTCGTGGGTGGTGCCGGCCTGGGTGACCCGGCCGCGGTGCCGGTCGACGACGACGAGGTCGTGGCCGAGGACGACCGTGTCGGGCGCGGGGTCGGCCCCCATCCGCCAGCCGTCGGCCCGCCAGGGGCGCGGCGTGCTCCCCGGCGCCGGCATGGTGTCGAGCAGCACCTCGGTCCACGCGGCGAACACCCGCGCCAGGGTCGGGTCAGGAGCCGGGACCTCGTGGCGGTCGAGCCACGCGGTGTCGATCGTCGCGCCGCGGAACTCGTCGGAGGCCACGAGCGCGCGCAGGAACCCGGTGTTGGTGGTGATGCCGAGGATCGCGGTCTCGCCGAGGGCGTCCGCCAGCGCGTCGACGGCCCCGTCGCGCGTCGGCGCCCAGGCGATGACCTTGCCGAGCATCGGGTCGTAGGAGGTGGAGACCACCTGCTCGGGCTCGAGGGCGTGGTCGACGCGGACGCCGTCCCCGGAGCCCCACCGCACGATCGAGGTGCGCCCCGCCTGCGGCAGGAAGCCGTGGAAGGAGTCCTCGGCGTAGACGCGGGCCTCGATCGCGTGCCCGTCGAGGGTGATCGCGTCCTGGGTCATCGGCAGCGGCTCGCCGGTCGCGACGAGGAGCTGCAGCTCCACGAGGTCGACGCGACCCCTCCCGGACGGGCCGTCCACGCGGACGACCTCCTCGGTGACCGGGTGCTCGACCTGGAGGCGGGTGTTCATCTCGAGGAAGTAGAACTCGCCGGTGGCGTTGTCGAGCAGGAACTCGACCGTGCCCGCGCCGGTGTAGCCGCACTGCCGCGCCAGGGCGACGGCCGAGGAGGTGATCGCCGCACGCTGCTCGTCGCTGATCGTCGGGGCCGGCGCCTCCTCGAGCACCTTCTGGTGGCGGCGCTGGGTCGAGCAGTCGCGCTCGAAGAAGTGGAGCACGGTGCCGTGGGTGTCACCCATGACCTGCACCTCGATGTGCCGGCCCGACTCGACGTACTTCTCCACCAGGATCGTGTCGTCGCCGAAGGACGAGCGGGCCTCGCGCTGGGCGGCGGCGAACGACTCGTCGTAGTCGCCTGCGCTGCGCACGACGCGCATGCCCTTGCCCCCGCCGCCGGCCGCGGCCTTGACGAGCACGGGGTAGGCGAACGACGTGTGGTCCTCGTCCAGCGAGTACGACGGCACGACCGGCACCCCGGCCGCGAGAGCGACCTCCCGGGCGGCGTCCTTGCGGCCCATCGCGTCCATCACCTCGGCCGACGGCCCGACCAGCGTGATGCCGGCGTCGGCCAGCGCCCGGGCGAACGGTGCCCGCTCGGACAGGAAGCCGTAGCCCGGGTGCACGAACCCAGCACCGGTCCCACGCGCCGCCGCGACGACCTCGTCGATGTCGAGGTAGGACTCCACCCGCACCGCCCGGTCGGCCTCGCGCACGTGCGGGGCGTCGGCGTCGAGGTCGGTGTGGATCGCGACGCATCCCCAGCCGAGCCGGTGCGCGGTGCGCATGACCCGCAGGGCGATCTCGCCGCGGTTGGCGATCAACAACGTCTTCATGAGTTCTCCTTCGACCTTGGTCTCGTGACGGTCGCTGCGCGACCTCCTCGACCAGCGGGTCCGCTGGTCGAGGAAGGGCGAAGTCCTGTCACGAGACCGAGGTCCATCACATGCGGAAGATTCCGTACTTCGGCTCCGGGATCGGGGTGTACGACGTCGCCGCCAGCGCCATGCCCAGCACGCGGCGGGTGTCGGCGGGGTCGATGACGCCGTCGTCCCACAGCCGGGCGCTGGCGTAGTAGGGCGAGCCCTGGGTCTCGTACTGCTCGCGGATCGGCGCCTTGAACGCCTCGACTGCAGCCTCGTCCTCGAGGTCGGTGCGCACGGTCGCGAGCACCGACGCGGCCTGCTCGCCGCCCATCACCGAGATCCGGGCGTTGGGCCACATCCACAGGAACCGGGGGTCGTACGCGCGACCGCACATGCCGTAGTTGCCGGCACCGAACGACCCGCCGATCACGACGGTGAACTTCGGCACGACGCTGCACGCGACCGCGGTGACGAGCTTGGCGCCGTCGCGGGCGATGCCCTTGTTCTCGTACTCGCGCCCGACCATGAAGCCGGTGATGTTCTGCAGGAACACCAGCGGGATGCCGCGCTGGTTGCACAGCTCGATGAAGTGCGCGCCCTTGAGCGCGGACTCGCTGAACAGGATCCCGTTGTTGGCGACGATGCCGACCTCGTAGCCGTCGATCCGCGCGAAGCCACACACCAGCGTGTCGCCGTACAGCTTCTTGAATTCGTGGAACCGGCTGCCGTCGACGAGGCGCCGGATGACCTCGCGCACGTCGTAGGGTGTTCGGGTGTCGGTGGGCACGACGTCGTAGAGCGACTCCGCCGGCTCGTGCGGCTCCTCGACCTCCGCGCGGGGCGTACGTGTCGGCGTCGCGTCGGGCAACGTGTCGACGATCGAGCGCACGATCGCCAGCGCGTGGGCGTCGTCCTCGGCGAGGTGGTCGACCACGCCCGAGGTGCGGGCGTGCACGTCACCCCCACCGAGGTCCTCGGCCGTGACGACCTCGCCCGTCGCGGCCTTCACCAGCGGCGGACCACCGAGGAAGATCGTGCCCTGGTTGCGCACGATCACCGTCTCGTCGGACATCGCCGGCACGTAGGCGCCACCGGCGGTGCAGGAGCCCATCACGCTGGCGATCTGCGGGATGCCCGCGGCGGACAGGTTCGCCTGGTTGAAGAAGATCCGGCCGAAGTGCTCGCGGTCGGGGAACACCTCGTCCTGCATCGGCAGGAACGCGCCGCCGGAGTCGACGAGGTAGATGCACGGCAGGTGGTTCTCCGCCGCGATCGTCTGCGCACGGAGGTGCTTCTTCACCGTCATCGGGTAGTAGGTGCCGCCCTTGACGGTCGCGTCGTTGGCCACCACGACGCACTCGCGGCCCGACACGCGGCCGATGCCGGCGACGACACCGGCCGATGGCACGGCGAAGTCGTCGCCCCCGCCAGACCTGCCACCGTCGTACATGCCGTACGCCGCCAGCGGTGCGAGCTCCAGGAACGGACTCCCCGGGTCGAGCAGCCGGTCGACCCGGTCACGGACCAGCAGCTTGCCGCGGTCGGTGTGCTTCTTCCGCGCGGCCTCCGACCCGCCCTGGCGCACCCGCGCCAGCCGGGCGCGCAGGTCGTCGACGAGCTCGCGCATGGTGGGGGCCGCCCCTGCCGTCGGGGTCTGTGACTCGGACACGACGTCAGGTTAGCGATCGTTAACCTGACGTGTCCATCAGCGCGGCTCCCGCCTGCGCTTCCCGTGGCCCCGTACACCATCAATGCGTGATTCCGTGGTCCAGACACGCCTGAGCAACGGATCTTTACCCAAAAGTGGTGTAGACCTCGCACCTACCTAGGGGTGTAGCGCCTACTCTTTACGATGCTGGGGAGTGCACAGATCGGGGCATCAGTGGGCCGCTGCGGGGTTGCGGCCCACTGCAGCACCAGGTTGGGTCGGGGGAGGCACGAGTGATTCCGCTAGCAGTGTCGGAGGCGCCACAGCGCCTCATGCCGCTCCCTGCGCCACGGTCATCGTGGTCGGGGTTAGCAGGCACTAACCTCGGCGTCGTGACTCCGCGCCGCCAGCAGATCCTCGAGATCGCGGCCGACCTCTTCGCCTCCCGCGGGTTCCACGGCGTCTCGGTGGCCGAGCTCGGCGCTGCCTGCGGCATCTCGGGCCCCGCGCTCTACAAGCACTTCGAGTCCAAGGACGCGATGCTCGCCGAGATGCTGGTGACCATCAGCGAGACGCTGCTCGCCGAGGGCCGTTCCCGCGTCGCGACGGCCGGCAGCCCTCGCGAGGCGCTCGAGGCGCTCGTCGAGTGGCACATCGAGTTCGCCCTCGAGCACCGGGCACTCATCGTCGTGCAGGACCGCGACTGGAGCAGCCTGCCCGACGAGGCACGCGAGCGGGTCCGTGCCCTCCAGCGCGCGTACGTCGACGAGTGGGCCGCGCAGGTGCGTCGCCACGACCCCACCCTCAGCCCGGAGGCCGCGCGCACCCGCGCCCACGTCCTCTTCGGCCTGCTCAACTCCACGCCGCACAGTGGCCGCCTGCCCGACCCGCAGATGCACGACGTCCTGCGCGACATGGCCCACGGCGCGCTCGGTCTCTCCTGAGCCCCCATCCTCACCCCCATCCTCACCAGGAGTCGAAGGGACTCTCCAGGCGCAGCAGGCGCGCGGCACGGACGGCCGCGTCCTCGGCGACCACCAGGTCGTCGACGTCTGTCCCGCTCGCCCCAGGCTCGTCGGACGTGGCCTCGCCGGACGGCTGCCCGACCGGCTGCCGGATCCGGTGCAGGTCGCGCAGCACGCGCTCGCGCGAGAGCCCGCGCAGGTGGGTCAGCACGAAGGGGTCCGCCTGGATCAGCCAGGCCAGCTGGGTCAGCACCGCCAGCGCGTGCGGGCACGGGTCGAGCCACGCGTCGCACGTGCAGGCCGAGCCCAGCTCCCCGCCGTAGGGCAGCAGCTCGACGCCGGCCTCCTCGACCGCCTCGACGAACGCGTACGGCAGCTGTCCGGCCAGGAGCGCAGCGATGCGACCCGACTCGGCCGCGACGATCTCGGTGAACGCCGCTGAGTCGGTGTCGTCGAGGACGGGCACCGTGACCTCGACGGTGAAGGCGTCCTGACCGTCGGTCACCGCCGCGACCGCGCCGCCCTCGGTGACCGTGATCGCCCCGACCGCGCCCAACCGGGCGAGCGCCCGCCCGGAGCGGAGCTCCTTCTCACCGAACGCGGCCTCCTCCACTGCTCGCAGCACCGCCTTGCTCCACCAGGTGCCGCTCCCGCCACCCCTGCGTGCGGGCAACCGCGGGTGAGTGGTGGCCGTGCCGTCCATGGCACTCATCGCCGCAGCTCCACGAGGTCGCGGAGCTCGGCGTCGGACAGCTCGGTCAGCGCGGTCTCGCCGCGGGACAGCACCGAGTCGGCGAGGGAGCGCTTGCGGGCGAGCAGCTCGGCGATCTTCTCCTCGATGGTGCCCTGGGTGATGAAGCGGTGCACCTGGACGGGCCGGGTCTGACCGATCCGGTAGGCCCGGTCGGTGGCCTGGTCCTCGACGGCGGGGTTCCACCAGCGGTCGAGGTGGATGACGTGGTCGGCGCGGGTGAGGTTGAGGCCGGTGCCGCCGGCCTTCAGCGAGAGCAGGAAGACAGGCGTCTCGCCCGCCTGGAAGCGGGCGACCATCGCGTCGCGCTCGCGCACCGGGGTGCCGCCGTGCAGGAACTGGTGCGGCACACCCGCGGCGGCGAGGTGCCGTTCGAGCAGCCGCGCCATGGCGACGTACTGGGTGAAGACGAGGACCGCACCGTCCTCGGCCATGACGGTGCCGACGAGCTCGTCGAGCAGCTCCAGCTTCTCCGACCGCCCGCGGAGCTTGGGGTTGGGCTGGCGCAGGAAGTGGGCGGGGTGGTTGCAGATCTGCTTGAGGCCGGTGAGCAGCTTGAGCACCAGGCCGCGGCGGGTCTCCTCGTCGGCCTCCTCGATGCGGCGCATCGACTCCCGCACGAGGGTCTCGTAGAGGACGACCTGTTCGCGGGTGAGGCCGAGCAGGTGGTCGGTCTCGGTCTTGGGCGGCAGCTCGGGGGCGACACCGGGGTCGGACTTGCGTCGGCGCAGCAGGAACGGACCGATCAGGTCGGCGAACTGCCGCGCCTTGGTGGGCTCGAGGCCCGACTCGATCGGACCGGCCCACACCTTGCGGAAGGCGTTGCGGCTGCCGAGCAGGCCGGGGATCGCCCAGTCCAGGATCGACCAGAGCTCGGTGAGGTCGTTCTCGACGGGGGTGCCGGTCAGCGCCACGCGGGCGGTGCTCGGGATCGTGCGCAGCGCCCGGGCGGCAGCCGAGCGGGAGTTCTTCACGTGCTGCGCCTCGTCGGCGACGACGAGGTCCCACGCCACCTCGGCGAGCAGCTCGGCGTCGTTGCGCATCGTGCCGTAGGTCGTGAGCACGAAACCGCCGCTGACCCCGTCGAGGTCGCGGGCGCTGCCGTGATGACGGCGTACGGCGACTCCGGGCGCGAAGCGACGGATCTCGGCCTCCCAGTTGCCGAGCAGCGACGCCGGGCAGACGACGAGCGTGGGGCCGCCCGCCCCCGTGTCCCTCCGGTGGAGGTGCAGGGCGATCAGGGTGATCGTCTTGCCGAGCCCCATGTCGTCGGCCAGGCAGGCGCCCAGGCCGAGCCCGGTGAGCTCGGCCAGCCAGCTCAGGCCACGGCGCTGGTAGTCGCGGAGCTCGGCCTGCAGCGCGGGCGGTACGTCGACGAGGGCACCCGACGCGGCCTCGCGGACACGGTCGCGGACCGGCAGCAGGCTGGCGCCGACGACCGCCTCGTAGGGGGAGTCCTCGATGTCGACGACCCCGGTGAGCGTCGCGGCCAGCGCCTGCACGGGCGTCACGGTGCGGATCAGCCGCTTGCGGGCGCGCTTGATCACCGCCGAGTCGACGGCGACCCAGTTGTCGCGCAGCTTGATGATCGGGCTGGTGGTGCGGGCCAGCTCGTCCATCTCGTCGTCGCTGAGCTCCTCGCCGTGCAGCGAGAGCTGCCACTCGAAGCCGAAGAGCGCCTGGGGCCCGAAGAGTCCGTCCTGCAGCGCCTCCTCGCGCGTGCCGGCAGGCGTTCGGCGGCCCAGCTCGACCCGCTGGGTGACGTCGCGGTCGAGGTACTTCGGCCACATCACCGGGTGGCCCGCCTCGGTCAGCGCCGCGGCACCACCGTCGAGCAACGAGAGGATCTCGTCGGAGTCGAGGACGATCTCGTCGGGGACGCGCAGGTCGAGCAGCCGGTCGAGCACCGGCCAGGCGTCGGCCGCGGAGCGCAGCGCGATCGCGGCGTGGGTGCGCGCCCGGTCGCCGAAGCCGTGCGCGGCGTCAGGACCGGGCTCGGCCCACAGCTCCGAGGCGTCGGCGAGGTGGGCGGGGTTGTCGACGGCGTGCACCTGCAGCACCAGGCGCACGGCTCCCGCGACCAGCTCCTCCTCGTCGGCCTCGACGCGGAACGAGATGGAGACCAGGTGCGGCCGGTCGTCGGTGCCCCGGGCGCGGATCCGGGCGATCCGCTGCTGGAGCTCGTCGCTGAAGGCGTCGGGGCTGCGCGGCCCCGACGGCGTACGACGCACGGGCGCCGGGCCGCGGTGACGGGAGCGTCCGGGGGTGGTGCGGGGCATCGTGTCGACCACCGCGTCGAGGAGCCCGCGGACCATGCCCTCGGCCGTCGCCTCGTCGAAGCCGTCCCACGCCCGCGAGCGCGCCAGCTCGGCGATGCGGCGCTCGTCGGCGGCGTCGAGCCCGGCGACCTGCCAGTGCCGGCCCTCGGGGTCGGGAGCGAACCGCCCCGAGGCCACCAGCTGCAGACCCATGAGCGCAGCGCCGGCGAGCAAGGCGACCGAGGGGTGCACGTCGGCCTGGTCGCGGACCTTTCCGAGCACCGGCAACGCACCGCGGATGGGCATCACGATCGTGCGGCGCTCGTCGGTGAACTCGACCGAGCCCTCCCGGGGCGGCTCCCCCACCAGCAGCCTGGCGGGACCGGTGACCGGGACGAAGCTCATCGATCCCCTTCCTGTCCCCGCCGGGCAGCGGGACGACAGGACGCTAACGCCTGGGACCGACACGGAGTTCCCGGGCGACTACGGTCGTGCGTCATGGACATCTCGGCGGACATCTCGGCGCTGCTCGCTGCCCACCCGGTGATCGACGGCCACAACGACCTCCTCTGGGCGGCGCGCGAGGAGGCGGCGTACGACTTCTCCCGCCTCGACGTCGGCGCCGGCGGCACCGCGACCCACACCGACCTGCCCCGGATGCGCGCGGGCGGGATGGGTGCACAGTTCTGGTCGGTCTACGTGCCCACCCTGCTGAGCGGCGACGCCGCGGTCAGCGCGACCCTCGAGCAGGTCGACGCGGCGCGGATGCTCACCGAGCGGTACGCCGATCAGCTGGCGTGGGCGAGGACCGCCGACGAGGTCGAGGAGGCGTGGGCGTCGGACCGGATCGCCTCGCTGGCGGGCGCGGAGGGCGGGCACTCGATCAACTGCTCGCTCGGCACGCTGCGGCAGCTGCACGAGCTCGGGGTGCGCTACCTCACGCTCACCCACAACGCGAACACCCCGTGGGCCGACTCGGCCACCGACACCCCGGTGGCCGGCGGGCTGACGGCGTTCGGGCGCGAGGTCGTGCGGGAGATGAACCGGATCGGCATGATGGTCGACCTCTCCCACGTCTCGGCCGACACGATGCGCGACGCGCTCGAGGTCGCCGAGGCGCCGGTGATCTTCAGCCACAGCTCGGCCCGGGCGGTCACCGACAGCCCGCGCAACGCCCCCGACGACGTCCTCGAGGCGATGGCCCGGGGCGGGGGCGTGTGCATGGTGACCTTCGTGCCGAAGTTCGTGAACGCCGCCTGCGCCGACGCGCACCGCGAGCTGGTGGCGGCCGCGGCCGAGGGCGGCATCTCGGAGGCGGACGGTCCGCGGTTCAGCGCGTTCGAGAAGTCCTGGTCGCTCGAGCGCCCGCAGCCGACCGCCACGCTGGCCGACGTGGTGGCGCACGTCGAGCACGTGCGCGAGGTCGCGGGTATCGACCACGTCGGTCTCGGCGGCGACTACGACGGCGTCGCGACCCTCCCCGCCGGGCTCGAGGACGTCTCCACCTACCCGGCCCTCCTGGCGGCGCTGGCCGACCGCGGCTGGTCGACCGACGACCTCGCGCGTCTCACCTGCCGCAACACCCTGCGCGTGCTGCGGGAGGTCGAGTCGGTGGCCGCGGACCTCCGGGCCGAGCGCGGCCCCAGCCTGGCCCGCATCGAGGACCTGGACGGCGTACGACCCCTCCACCCGTGAGGGTGACGCAGGCCACCGCGAAAACGATTGGGTGGTTGTCGGACGCAACCAATACCGTTGCCGCGTGACCGACACCCAGATCCAGCCCGGCGCCGCGCAGCCGGAGCACTCCGACAAGCTCGACAAGAGCGTCCTGATGGTGGCCGGCGTGGTCGTCCTGGGCGCGATCATGTCGATCCTCGACATCACCGTCGTCTCCGTCGCGCTCAACACCTTCCAGGAGGAGTTCGACGCGACCGCGGCCGAGGTCGCCTGGACGATGACCGGCTACACCCTCGCCCTGGCGAGCGTGATCCCGCTGACCGGCTGGGCCGCCGACCGCTTCGGCACCAAGCGCCTCTACCTGCTGGCGGTGCTGCTGTTCACCATCGGCTCCGTGCTGTGCGCGGCCGCGACGTCGCTGGAGATGCTGGTGCTCTTCCGCGTCCTGCAGGGCCTCGGTGGCGGCATGCTGATGCCGCTCGGCATGACGATCCTGACCCGCGCCGCCGGTCCCGAGCGGGTCGGTCGCGTGATGGCCGTGCTCGGCATCCCGATGCTGCTCGGCCCGATCTTCGGCCCCATCATCGGTGGTGCGCTGATCGAGAGCGCGTCGTGGCACTGGATCTTCCTGATCAACCTGCCCATCGGCATCGCCGCGATCGTCTACGCCTGGATCGTGCTCCCCAAGGACCACGTCGAGCCGTCGGAGACCTTCGACTGGCTGGGCATGGTGCTGCTCTCCCCCGGTCTCGCCTTGTTCCTCTACGGCGTCAGCTCCATCCCCGAGGAGGGCACCGCGATGGCCGCCCGCGTGCTGGTCCCGATGATCCTCGGCCTCGTGCTGATCGTCGCGTTCGTCCCGTGGGCGCTGGCCAAGCGCAACATCCACCCGCTGGTCGAGCTGCGCCTGTTCAAGAACAGGAACATGACGGTCGCGGTCATCACGATGACGCTCTTCGCGATCGCGTTCTTCGGCTCCTCGCTGCTGTTCCCGCTCTACTTCATCCAGGTCCGCGGCGAGGGCACCCTGTTCACCGGCTGGCTGCTGGCCCCGCA
>DATIAJ010000376.1:0-4411 GCA_035458105.1 Nocardioides sp.
CCGAAGCGCGCCATCGCGTCGGCGTACGTCATCCGCGGCAGCGGACGCTCGATGGTGTGGCCGGCCTGGGCCCACATGGCCTCCAGGACGTCCTCCATGAGGGTGATGACGTCCTCCTGGTCCACGAAGCTCATCTCGATGTCGAGCTGGGTGAACTCGGGCTGCCGGTCGGCGCGGAAGTCCTCGTCGCGGTAGCAGCGGGCGATCTGGTAGTAGCGCTCCATGCCGCCGACCATCAGCAGCTGCTTGAACAGCTGCGGGCTCTGCGGCAGGGCGTACCAGCTGCCGGGCGCGAGGCGCGCGGGCACGAGGAAGTCGCGGGCACCCTCCGGGGTGGAGCGAGTCAGGGTCGGGGTCTCCACCTCGACGAAGTCGCGGGCATCGAGCACGTCGCGGGCCGCCTTGTTGATCTTGCTGCGCAGGCGCAGCGCGGCGTTGGGGCCCGAGCGGCGCAGGTCGAGGTAGCGGTGCTTGAGGCGCGCCTCCTCGCCGACCTCGCCGCCCTTGTGGCCGGACGCGTCGTCGATGGGGAACGGGAGCGGGTCGGAGGTGGAGAGCACCTCGACCTCCGTCGCGACGACCTCGATCTCGCCGGTGGCGAGGTTGGGGTTCTCGTTGCCCTCCTTGCGGGCGACGACCTCGCCGACCACCTTGAGGCAGAACTCGCTGCGGAGGCTGTGGGCGACGGCCTCGTCCCGCACGACGACCTGCACCACGCCGCTGCGCTCGCGGAGGTCCAGGAACGCCACCCCGCCGTGATCGCGCCGCCGCGCCACCCATCCGGCGAGGGTCACGGTCTGGCCGACGTGCTCGGCACGCAGGGTGCCGGCGTCATGGGTGCGGATCACTGGTTCTCCTTGATTTCAACTGTGCTGACGATGGTGGGCCGGAGGTCGGCCTCGGGCGGGGACCAGGTCGAGGCGTCGGCCTCGACCTGCTCCCCCGTGCGGATGTCCTTGACCTGGCTGGTGCCGTCCGCCTGGACGAACCAGACGTAGGGGATGCCGCGGCGCTCGGCGAAGCGGATCTGCTTGCCGAACTTCGCCGGCGACGGGGCCACCTCGCAGGCGATCCCCCGCGCGCGGAGGGCAGCGGCGACGCGGCTGCTGGCGGCTCGGTCGTCCTCGCTGTTGAGGGCGACGAGCACGGCGCTCGGCACGGGGCGGCTCCCGGTCAGGACGCCGTCGGAGATGAGCGGGATCAGGGTGCGGGAGACCCCGAAGGACACGCCGACGCCGGGGTAGGTCGTACGGCCGTCGCTGGCGAGCGCGTCGTAGCGCCCTCCTCCGCCGACGGACTTGAGCCGCTCGTAGCCCTCCATGAAGATCTCGACGACCGTGCCGGTGTAGTAGTCGAGGCCACGCGCGATGCGCAGGTTGGCCTCCACGCCCACGGCGTCGCCGGCGACGGCCCGACAGCCCTCGACGACGGCCGCGAGCTCCTCGAGGCCCTGGTCGAGCAGGTCGTCGGTGACTCCGAGCGCGCGGACCCGCTCGACGAAGGAGGTGTCCTCGACGCGGATGGTGGCCAGCTCGAGGCACCGCTGCGCCTGCTCGGGGGTGGCACCGACCCGCTCGACGAGCATCGTGGCGACCTCGTCGGCGGGGAGCTTGTCGAGCTTGTCGATCACCCGGATGGCGTCGGTCACGTCGTCGATGCCGAGACCGCGGTAGAAGCCCTGGATCAGCTTGCGGTTGTTGAACTGGAACGACACCCGCGGGATCGGCAGCCGGCGGAGGGCGTCGACCATCACCGCCATCACCTCGACGTCGTGGTGGAAGGGCAGCTCGTCGCGGCCGACGATGTCGACGTCGGCCTGCGTGAACTGCCGGTAGCGCCCCTCCTGCGGCCGCTCGCCACGCCAGGCGGGCTGCACCTGGAAGCGACGGAAGGGGAACTCGAGGTGGCCGGCGTGCTCGAGGACGTAGCGCGCGAAGGGCACCGTGAGGTCGAAGTGGAGGCCGAGCTCGGCCCGGGCGTCGGGCTCGGCGGCGATGCGCTGGAGGACGTAGATCTCCTTGTCGACCTCACCGCCCTTGGCCAGGCGCTCGACGGGCTCGACGACGCGCGTCTCGATGTTGGCGAAGCCGTGCAGCTCGAACGTGCGCGAGACCGAGGCGATGACCTCGCGCTCGACGGCACGCTGCGCAGGCAGCAGCTCGGGGAACCCGCTCAGCGGGGCGATCTTGCTCATCAGCGGTCCTGGGGAAGGTCTTGGGGCAGGTCTTGGAGGAAGGGGTTCGTGGCGCGCTCGCGCCCGATCGAGGTCTGCTCGCCGTGACCGGGGAGGACGACGACGTCGTCGGCGAGCGGCAGCACCTTGTGGGCCAGGCTGCGCAGCATCGTGGCGTGGTCGCCGCCGGGCAGGTCGGTGCGCCCGATCGAGCCGGCGAAGAGCAGGTCTCCGGAGAACATCAGCTCCGAGACGTCCTGCTGCGCGTACGGCGTGCGGAAGGTCACCGAGCCCTCGGTGTGGCCCGGCGTGTGGTCGACCACGAACCTCAGCCCGGCGAGCTCGAGCTCGGCGAGGTCGGACAGCTCGCGCACGTCGTCGGGCTCGGCCCACGAGTAGTCGCCACCGAGCAGCATCTGGGTCGTCTCCGGGCTCATCCCGGCCATCGGGTCGGACAGCAGGTGCCGGTCGGACGGGTGGATCCACGCCGTGGCGTCGTAGGTGCCCGCGACCGGGGCCACGCACCACATGTGGTCGACGTGACCGTGGGTGACCAGCACGCTCACCGGTTTGAGCCGGTGCTCGCGGACGACCTGGTCGACGCCTGCAGCGGAGTCCTTGCCCGGATCGATGACCACGCACTCAGACCCGGGACCCGTCGCCACGACGTAGCAGTTGGTCCCCCAGGGTCCGGCGGGGAAGCCGGCGATGAACACGGGCGTCAGTCCTTGCTGGTCGTCGTAGCTCTGCTTGCGGTGGGAAGCCTACCGAGGGCCGTCCGGGCCATGACTACGATGGGCGACCATGAGCGCCGACAAGCAGTCCCGAGACGACGCGGCCCCGGAACAGACGCCCTGGGGTCGGGTGGCCGAGGACGGCACCGTCTATGTCCGCACCGCCGATGGCGAGCGTCCCGTGGGGTCCTACGAGGCCGGCACACCTGCGGAGGCGCTGGAGTTCTTCACCAAGCGCTTCGAGGAGCTCGAGGGCAAGGTCCACCTGCTCGAGCAGCGGGTGGCGTCCGGTCGGCTCGCCCCGGAGGAGGCGACCTCGTCGGTGAAGGCGCTCCGCGAGCAGGTCGTCGACGCCCACGCGGTCGGCGACCTCGTCTCCCTGGCCGCCCGCCTCGACGCCCTGGCCCCGGTGATCGCCGTCCAGCGCTCGGCGCGCAAGGAGGAACGGGCGCAGAAGACCGCGGAGTCCAAGGCGGCGAAGGAGAAGCTGGTCGCCGAGGCCGAGCGGCTCGCCGAGGGCACCGACTGGCGCAACGGCGCGAACCGGCTGCGCGAGCTGCTCGCGACGTGGAAGGAGCTGCCCCGGCTCGACCGCGCCACCGACGACGCCCTGTGGCGCCGGTTCTCCACCGCGCGGACGACGTACACCCGGCACCGCAAGGCGCACTTCGCGGAGGAGCACGAGCGTCGCGACTCCGCCCGCGTGGTCAAGGAGCGGCTCGTCAAGGAGGCCGAGGCCCTCTCGTCCTCGACCGAGTGGGGTCCGACGGCCGGGAAGTACCGCGACCTGATGCGCGAGTGGAAGGCCGCAGGCCCCGCGCCGCGCGAGGTCGACGACCAGCTCTGGCAGCGCTTCCGTGGCGCGCAGGACACCTTCTTCGGCGCTCGCGACGCCGCGAACGCCGCCCTCGACCAGGAGTTCGCCGCCAACGCCGAGGTCAAGGACGCGATCCTCGTCGAGGCCGAGGCGCTCGTGCCGGTCACTGACCTCGAGGCCGCGAAGAAGGCCTTCCGCGAGCTCGCCGACCGCTGGGACGCCGCCGGCAAGGTCCCCCGCGACCGGATGAAGGAGCTCGAGGGTCGCATGCGGAAGGTCGAGCAGGCCATCCGCGCGGTCGAGGACGAGCAGTGGAGCCGCAGCGACCCGGAGAAGTCCGCCCGTGCCGACGACATGATCGGCAAGCTCGAGGCCGGCATCACCGAGACGCAGGCCAAGCTCGACAAGGCCTCCGCCGCCGGCGACGACCGGCGCGTGAAGGACCTCGAGTCCGAGCTCGCCAACAAGCAGGCCTTCCTCGACATGGCGAAGCGGGCAGCGGCCGACTTCAGCTGACCGGGCACTTCGTGCCCGTCCTGTGCCCTGACCGGGCACGAAGGGGGGAGCTCACGTGTAGTGCTAGGCGGTGACGCGGTACGCGTCGAACACGCCGGGCACGGCACGTACGGCGCGCAGCACGCCGTCGAGGTGGGCGGCGTCGGCCATCTCGAAGGAGAAGCGGCTCTT
>DATIAJ010000377.1:0-4012 GCA_035458105.1 Nocardioides sp.
TGGTGGGAGCACGCCGTCGCGACCTGGCCGACGTACGCCTCCTACCAGGAGAAGACCGACCGGGAGATCCCGCTCTTCCTCCTCGAACGCGCCTGACTCAGGTCGCCGGCTGGTCGTCGAGCGCCGGCTCTTCCTCGTCCACGACCGCCTCCTCGTCCAGGTCCTCGTCGTGCACGACCGTCTCGGCGTCCGGGTCGAGGTGGGCCGGCGCCTCGGGCTCGAACGGCTCAGCCGCCTGCTCCAGCTCGTCGGGGGTCTCGTTCCCTGCGTGGTCCGTCATCACAACCTCCTGTCGTCGGATGTGTCGAACGTACCCCCGCCCGCGCTGGCTCGAGCACCGGGGCGGCGCCCCGTCACGGCACCCTTCCCGCCGGGGCGTGCTGGCCCCACAATGACGCCGTGACGACCACGCTGCCGACCCGTTCGGCGTTCGACGAGCCCGTCGACAACCCGCCGGCACGATGGGTCGGCGCGCTGGTGCTGCTCAACCTCGGCGTGATGGCCGGGTGGTTCGGCCCGATCCAGGTCCTCCTGGCCCAGCAGGCCGACCGGATCGCCGCCGCCGAGCCCGGGGGGATGAGCAAGGAGGCGCTGCTCGCCGTCGTCCTCTTCAGCGGTGCCGCGGTGTCGATGTTCGCCAACCCGGTGTGGGGCGCCTTCAGCGACCGTACGCGCTCGCGTCTGGGCCGCCGTGTCCCGTGGGTGCTCGGTGGCGTGGTGCTCGGCGCCGCGTCGCTGCTGCTGCTGTCCATCGCCGAGAGCGCTGCCCTGATGGTGCTCGCCTGGTGCCTCGTGCAGCTCGCGCTCAACGCAGCGTGGGCCGGCGGCGTCGCGGCCGTCCCCGACCAGGTGCCCGTCGAGCGGCGCGGCCTCATCGGCGGGCTCGTCGCCATCGCCGGCACCGTCGGCGTGCTGCTCGGCATCAAGATCGCCGAGGTGACCGGTTCGATCGCGCAGGGCTACCTGGTGATCGCGGTCGTGATGCTGCTGCTGTCCGTGCCCTACCTCGTCGGCTCGCGGGACATCGCGCTGCCGCCCGACCACCCCCTCGAGCCGATGGACTGGCGGCGGCTGATCCGCTCGTTCTGGGTGTCGCCGCGCGAGCACCCCGACTTCGCGTGGGCCTGGCTCACCCGGCTGCTGGTCAACCTGGGCAACTGGATCGCGCTCAACTACCTCTACTACTTCCTCACCGACGGGCTCGGGTTCGGCGACGACGACGCCACCGCGAAGCTGGGGACCCTCGTGCTCATCTACGGCGCGTGCACCGTCGCCACGACCGTCGTGGTCGGGCACTGGAGCGACCGGGTCGGGCGGCGCAAGGTGTTCGTGATCTGGTCCGGTGTGCTGATCGGGGCGAGCTCGCTCGTCCTCGGCCTGTGGCAGGCCTGGCCGGGCGCGCTGCTCGCCGCCGTGGTGCTCGGTGCGGGCTTCGGCGTCTACCAGGCCGTCGACTTCGCGCTCATCACGCAGGTGCTGCCCGGGGCCGGCGACCGGGCCAAGGACCTCGGTGTCATCAACATCGCCTCCGCCCTGCCGCAGGTGCTCGCACCGGCCATCGCCGGCCTCATCCTGGTCGTCGTACGCGAGCTCGGCGGCCCCGTCGCCACGCAGGGCGAGGCCTGGTCGCTCGGCTACGGCGTCGTCTACCTCGTCGGCTTCGTGCTCTGCGTCCTCGGCTCGGTCTTCGTCACCCGCATCCGCTCGGTCGCCTGAACCCTCCCCGAACGGTGAGTGACGCAGCTTTTCGGGCGACGGAACGTGTCTCACGCACCGCTCGGGCGGGGTCTTACGGCGAGGGGTGAGTGACGCAGCTTTTCGGGCGACGGAACGTGTCTCACGCACCGCTGGAGCAGGGGGACCGTCAGTGGCTGATGGTCATCGCGAGCCCGACGAGGTGCTCGAGGCGCGCCAGCTCGGAGTCGAGGAACTCCGGGCCGCCGCGGCGACCCAGCAGCACCAGGTCGTCGCCGAAGGGGGCGGCGCACTCGACGTAGACCTCGTCGCCCGGGAGGCGCGTGGGCGCCGCGATCTGCTGGATGTCGTACGCCGACGGCGCGGCGTCGGTCGCGTGCACGACGGTGGCGGCGACCCCGTCGGCGCCCGGCGTGACACGGGCGGCCCAGTCGACGCGGAAGGCGACCGGCAGGAGGTCGACGAGGCGGTCGCGGGCCGAGGCGGGGTCCTCGGTGAGTGCCTCGACGACCTCGAGGTCGAGGAAGAGGTTGCCCCCGGCGGCGTAGCGGTTGATCCACAGCACGCTGACCCCGTCGAGCACGCTGCAGGCGGACACGACCGAGTCGGGCATGACGCCCGGCACCATCTCGAGGAGCACGTCGTCGACGGCGAACCCGTCGCGCTTCTCCACGATCTCGATCGCCTCGATGTCGCCGCCGGCCTCACCGATCGCGCTCGCGACGCGACCCAGCGACCCGGGCACGTCCGGGAGCTCGACTCGCAGCAGGTAGGGCATGCGAGGAGGTTATCGGTGATCTGTGTCGGCGGCGTTTCACCCGCGCGACGGCGGGACGCCGTCGGACGCGGGGCGGTCGGCGAGGCGGACGGCGAGCCCGCTCGCGCGCTGGGCCCGACGACCGATGGCCGCGCGGATCGCCGCCTCCGAGCCGACGACGCGCACCCGCGAGCGGGCTCGGGTGACGGCGGTGTAGAAGAGCTCGCGCGACAGCAGCCGGGACTCCTCGTCGGGCAGCAGGACCGTGACCACGTCGGCCTGCGAGCCCTGGGACTTGTGGATCGTCATCGCGTGCATCGTCTCGACGTCACCCAGGCGCGAGGGGGCGAGGTCGCGCGGGCCGTCGCTGGCCGCGATGACGGCGCGCGGACCGGCCGGCGTCAGCACCACCACCCCGCTGTCGCCGTTGTAGACGCCGAGCTGGTGGTCGTTGGCGGTGACCAGCAGGGGGCGGCCGACGTAGGCGCGCTCGAAGAGGGGGTCGCCGGTCTCGGCGGTCAGCCAGTGCTCGATCCGACGGTTCCAGTGGCGTACGCCGAAGGGGCCGTCGCGGTGCGCACAGAGCAGGCGGTGCCGGTCGAGCGCGGCGAGCGCCCCGGAGACGTCACCGCGCTCGGCCGCGTCGCGGACGGCGAGGGCCGCGTCGAGCGCGGTCGTGCGGATGCGCGAGGCGGGGTCGGGGTCGTCGACCCACTCGACCGCCTCGTGCCGGGCGGCGAGGACGGCGAGGGCGCCGTCGGCGTCCCCGGTGCGGAGCGCCTCGGCGAGGGCCCCGATCTCGGGCCCGAAGCGGTGGGTCGACTCCAGCGCCGCGACGGGCGAGTCGGGGCGGCCCTGGAAGCCGCGGACCACGTCGCTGAGCACGGCCCCGGCCTCGACCGACGACAGCTGGTGCGGGTCGCCGACCAGCACGAGCCGCGCGTCGGGGCGTACGGCCTCGAGCAGGCGCGCCATCTGGGTCAGGGACACCATCGACGACTCGTCGACGACGACCACGTCGTGGGGCAGGCGGTTGCCGCGGTGGTGGCGGAACCGGGTGGAGTTGCCCGGGTCCGGCCGGAGCAGCCGGTGCAGCGTGGAGGCGGTCACCCCGGCGAGGCGGACGCGGTCGGCCTCCTCGAACGCCTCGGCCTCCTGGTGCACCGCCTGCTGCAGGCGGGCCGCCGCCTTGCCGGTCGGCGCCGCCAGCGCGATGCGCAGACCCGCCGGGTGCTGGTCGAGGAGCCCGACCAGCAGGGAGGCGACCGCGGTGGTCTTGCCGGTGCCCGGACCGCCGGTGAGCACCGTCGTCCACTGGCCCGCCGCGGCGAGGCAGGCCGCGACCTGCTCGTCGTACGTCGGACGCTCCCGGCCGGCGGCGACGGCTGCCGCCTGCATGGCCGCGACCACGCGGTCGAGGGAGGCCCGCATGAGGTCGGGGTCGTGGTCGGGGGAGGTGGCGGCGCGCGCGAGCAGGTCGTCGACGACCTGGGTCTCCTGCTCGTGGTAGCGGTCGAGGTAGAGCAGGTCGTGGTCCCAGCGGACCACCCCGGCGGCCAC
>DATIAJ010000378.1:0-3170 GCA_035458105.1 Nocardioides sp.
ACCTGGACACGCGAGCGGCTGCCCTCGATGACCTTGACGTGGACCTTGACGGTGTCGCCGGCGCGGAAGTCCGGGACGTCGTCACGCTTGATGGCGGTGCCGAGGTCGGCGATGACGTTGGTCATGACGTTGCTCCTCGCGGGTGCCACAGGTCAGCCGCGGTTCGTGGTGGTGATGGACTTGGCTGGTGCTCGGTGCGACCGGCCGGCGCGCCCCCTGTGGCAGGTGCGGTACGGCGGGACCCCGGGGCGGTGCATCGACTGATGCCTCCGGGCGACCCTGGCCTCGAGCGGACCAAGGGTGAAGTCTGCCAGAGCGCGGGCGTCAGCGTGAAATCCGCTTCCGGACGTCCTTGGTGAGCACGACCGCACCCGGCGGGGCCTTCCGGTCGGCGCGGAGGCGGAACCCCGCCTTCTTGTACATCCGCAGGTTGTCCGTCGAGCCCGCCCCCGTGAACAGGACGTACGTCGTCACGCCGGCCGGGGCGAGTGCCTCGACGAGCTCGAGCAGCGCGCGTCCCAGACCCCGTCCCTGGAGGTCCGGGGCGACCATGACCCGGCCGATGTCCCACTCGCCGTGCGAGTCGACGCGACCTCGGACGGCTCCGACCAGGCGCCCGGAGATCGGCTCGCGAGCGACCATGACGGTCCACTCCCCCAGCCCGCGGCGTACGTCGTCCAGCGACTCGCGCAGGGCCGGGATCTCCACGCCCGGGTTGGCCTCGAGCTCCTGCAGCCAGCAGGCACGCTGCAGCGTGTAGAGCTCGCCCGCGTCGGCAGGGACGGCCGGGCGCACGTCGAGGTCGGCGAGGGCACCGACGAGGCCGGTCGCCGGGAGGAGGTCGGGGCGGCGGGCGGCCGTGCGACGCTGGGCCTGCTCGCGGCGCCAGGCGGCGATCCGTGCGTGGTCCCCGGAGAGCAGCACGTCAGGGACGTCGCGCCCGTTCCAGGAGGCCGGCTTGGTGTAGACGGGGTACTCCAGCAGGCCGTCGGCGTGCGACTCCTCGACCAGGGACTCGGCGTTGCCCATGAAGCCCGGCAGCAGGCGCACGACCGCCTCGGTGATGGCGAGCGCAGCAACCTCGCCGCCGTTGAGGACGTAGTCCCCGAGCGAGACCTCACGGACCGTGCCGATCGTGGCGGCGTGCTCCATCACCCGCTGGTCGATGCCCTCGTAGCGCCCGCAGGCGAAGACGAGGTGGTCGACGCCGCTCAGCTCGTGCGCCAGCGCCTGCGTGAAGGGCTCACCGCTCGGCGTGGTGAAGACGATGGTCGCGCCCTGCGCCACCGCGTCGAGGGCCTGCCCCCACGGCTCGGGCTTCATGACCATGCCGGCGCCGCCGCCGTAGGGCGTGTCGTCGACCGTGCGGTGGCGGTCGTTCGTCCACTGCCGCAGGTCGTGCACCTCGATGTCGAGCAGCCCCTTGTCGCGCGCCTTGCCCGGCAGGCTCAGCTGCAGCGGGGCGAGGTAGTCGGGGAAGATCGTGACGACGTCGATCCTCACACCGCTCCCCCCTCGGCGGCCTCGTCCGCCGCGTCGTCGGGGAAGGGCGAGACCAGACCCGGCCGGTCGGCGACCACGACGCGGCCGGCCTCGAGGTCGACCTCGGGCACGAGCGCGGTCACGAACGGCACGAGCGCGTCACGGCCGTCGGCCGTGCGGACGGTCAGCAGGTCCTGCGCCGAACCGTGGACCAGGGCCTTCACGGTGCCCAGCGACGTGCCGTCGACGTCGACGACGTCGAGCCCGACGAGCTGGTGGTCGTAGAACTCCTCGGGGTCGTCAGGGGTCTCGTCCAGGCCGATGGTGGCGTGGAGGACGGTGCCGCGCGCGGCCTCCGCTGCGTTGCGGTCGGCCAGCTCCTCGAACGTGACCAGGAGGGTGCTCTGGTGCCACCGGGCGCGCGCCACGGTGAGGCTCGACGGACGCCGGTCGGCCCCGGCAGGCGGCTCGGCGCGCAGCGTCGTACCGGGGGCGAAGCGCCGCTCGGGCTCGTCGGTGCGTACGTCGAGGGTGACCTCGCCGCGGATGCCGTGGGGCTTGCCGATGCGGCCGACCACGACCTCGATGTCGCCCTGCTCCTGATCGCTCACGCGGCCCAGCGTAGAGGGACTCGCCGGTGCGTCTCCCAGCGACTCAACGTGAGGGGCGGCGCGCCGGTTCAAGGGGGAAGGTCGTCCCCGAGATGTCACGGCGAAGCTCCCACTCGCCGGGACGTGGCTTGAAATGACACCGACCCGGCAGAAGAGATCTGCCGGGTCGGTTGTGCGTTGCGCTCAGCGCCTGCGGTCGGTGTCCACGAAGTCCACCCGCGCGCCGCCGCGGCCGGCGAGGGCCGAGACGACGGTGCGGAAGGCGGTCGCGGTGCGGCCGTTGCGACCGATCACCTTGCCGAGGTCGTCGGGGTGCACCCGGACCTCGAGGATCGAGCCCCGACGCAGCTGCTTGTCGCGGACCGTGACCTCGTCGGGGTGGTCGACGATGCCACGCACCAGGTGCTCGAGAGCCTCGGCCAGCACGTCGCTCACGCCTCGCTCTTGCCGGCGTCCTCGGCCGTCACCGTCTCGGTGGCCTCAGCGGCCTCAGCGGCGCCCTCGGGCGTCTCCGAGGCGGGAACCTCGGCCGGAGCCTCGGCAGCGGCGGGCTCGTCGGCCTTCTTCTCGGCCTTCTTCTTGGAGGTGGTCGCGGAGCCCTTCGACTCGGCGGACACCTCCTTGAGGGCCTCGTTGAAGATGTCGAGCTTGGAACGCTTGGGCTCCTTGACCTTGAGGGTGCCCTCGGTGCCCGGCAGGCCCTTGAACGTCTGCCAGTCGCCGGTGACCTTGAGGATCGCCTCGACGGCCTCGGAGGGCTGCGCGCCCACGCCGAGCCAGTACTGGGCGCGGTCGGAGGTCACCTCGATGAGGGAGGGCTCCTCCTTCGGGTGGTACTTGCCGATCTCCTCGAGCACCCGACCGTCGCGCTTCTTGCGCGAGTCGACGACGACGATGCGGTACTGCGGCACCCGGATCTTGCCCAGGCGCTTCAAACGAATCTTGACGGCCACGTTTGTGGTGTCTCCTCAGGAATTGTCGTGGGTGAGGGACCGTTCCCAGGTGGGGTCACCGGTGCTGGTCCTTCGAAGGGCTCTGCGTCGCTCGGATGAGAGGGTCCGGGCGCGCAGGACACGA
>DATIAJ010000379.1:0-7826 GCA_035458105.1 Nocardioides sp.
AGGGTGGGAACGGTGGACGCACCGCCCCCACCGCCACTCACACCCCAGCCCGCACTTCAGGCGCCCATCGATCGCTACACGCACGCGGTCCTCCGGGCGGCCACGCTCGAGCTGGTCGAGGGCGAGGCCCGCCGCCGCTTCTCGGTGGCGGTCCACGCCGGGATGCCCGGACACAGCGTCCGGCACGTCGAGGACCCTCCCCTGCCCGACGCCGGGCTGCGGGCCGACGTCGTCCTCGCCCTGCTGAGGAGCTCGGGCGCCCTCGTCCCGCGTCCCCTGCTGTGGCTGACCCGACCCGGTGAGCTCAGCCCCCACGACGACGACCTGTGCTGGCTCGGGCCCGCCGCGTGGGCCGCTCGCGCCCTCGGCATGCCGGCCAGCCTCGTCGTCGTGACCCGACGAGGGTGGTTCGACCCGGTCAGCGGCGTACGCCGGGAGTGGCGCCGCCTCCGACCCCGACCGCTCGCGGCGCGCACCTGACCTCCCCCCGGGGCGGTGCCTGAGCCACCTTCCGCAAGCCCGGAACGTCGGTGGACCACCGCCCGCCGGCGCGGCGTCGTACGACACGCTCCCCGGCGGTGCCTGAGCCACCTTCCGCAAGGCCGGAACGTCGGTGGACCACCGCCACGACCAAAGCGGTGAGCCACGCACGTTCCGAGCGCGCAGAACCTGTCCTACGCACCGCTCGTACGACGGGCGGGCGCGGCGATGCCGGCCGGGCGGGGTGACGGTCAGTCCCAGGTGTGGACGGGCTCGTTCGTGTGCATCCGGTCGCGGTAGTCGAGGAGGGTCGCCCGAAGGGCGTCGTAGCGGTCCTCTCCCCCGCGCTCGCGCACGCGGTCGACGAACCACCCGGCGCCGCTGGCCTCGGTCTGGCAGCGCTGCTCGATGATGCCGAGGTAGCGGTCGCTCTCCTCCGACGGGACGCCCCAGGAGTCGAGCCCGGCGCGCGCCATGGGGAGCAGTCGGCGCAGCACCAGCTCGGTGGCCCGGACCTGCCCGAGGCCCGGCCAGTAGACCTGGGCGTCGACGCCCATCTGGGCGGCGACGTGGAAGTTCTCCTCCGCTGCGGAGAACGACATCTGCGACCACAGCGGTCGCTCGCTCTCGACGAGGTAGCGGACCAGGCCGAACCACAGCGCCGCGTTGGCGATGGTGTCGGCGACCGTCGGACCGGCGGCGAGGAGGCGGTTCTCCACGCGCAGGTGCGGCCTGCCGTCGGAGATGTCGTAGACCGGACGGTTCCAACGGTAGATCGTGCCGTTGTGGAGCTTGAGCTCGTGGAGGCTGGGCGTGCCGCCGGACTCGAGCACCTCGAGCGGGTCCTCGTCGTCGGTGACGGGCAGCAGCGCCGGGAAGTAGCGGACGTTCTCCTCGAACAGGTCGAAGACCGAGGTGATCCACCGCTCCCCGAACCACACCCGCGGCCGGACACCCTGGGCCTTGAGCTCCTCGCTGCGGGTGTCGGTCGCCTGCTCGAACAACGGGATGCGGGTCTCGCGCCACAGCTCCTTGCCGAGCAGGTAGGGAGAGTTGGCCGAGACGGCCAGCTGAACGCCCGCGATCGCCTGCGCAGCGTTCCAGTGGGCGGCGAACTGGTCGGGCGAGGTCTGCACGTGGAACTGGGTGCTGGTGCAGGCCGCCTCGGGGACGATCGAGTCCGCGGTCGTGGTGAGACGCTCCTTGCCGGAGATGCTGATCGTGATGTCCTCGCCGCGGGCGGCGAGGATCTGCTCCGAGAGGAGCTTGTAGCGAGGGTTGGAGCTGAGGGACGACACGGTCATGTGTCCCTCGGCGAGCGTCGGGAGGATCCCGATCATCACCTGGTGGGCCCCGACCTTCGAGCCCTTCTCCTCGGCGTAGTTGAGCGAGCGACGCAGGCTGTCCTCGAACTTCGAGAGACCACCCTCGCGGAGCTTCGCCGGGGCGACGTTGATCTCGATGTTGAACTGGCCCAGCTCGGTCTGGAAGTCGGGGTCGGCGATGGCCTCGAGGACCTCGGCGTTCTTCAATGCCGGGTCGCCGGCCTCGTCGATGAGGTTGAGCTCCATCTCCAGGCCGGTCATCGGGTCGTCGGTGTCGAACGCGGCCTCGCGCAGCATGCGGGCGAACACGTCGAGGTTGCGGCGCACCTTCTCGCGGTGACGCGTTCGGTCGGCTCGACTGAACTCCTGCTGGTCGACCTCTTCTCCCATGACGGCACCCTAGTCACGGCGGCATCGCGCGGGAACCGTCCGCAGGGCTGGTCTCATGCCGCCGGCTCACCGCTGGCATCCAGCACGGGCCGCAGGTCCGCCCACGAGTCCGGCGAGGTCGCCGACTCCAGGAGCTGGGCCACGAGCCGGGCCAGCGAATGGGCCGGCTCGCCCTCGCGGCACCGGTCGACGGCGCACCACGCCAGGGCGCCGTCACCGACGAGCCACGCAGCGAACGCCAGCACGGCTGCAGGGCCGGCGACGTGGGTCGTGGGCAGCCGTCGCACCGCGTCGGACCAGAGACCGACGGCTCCGCGGGCATCCGTGCGATCGAGCCACGCCCACGCCTCGTCGCGCCGCTCACCGGTGCGCACGGTCGTCGCGACGGAGGCCAGCTCGGGCCCGGAGAAGGTCGTACCGGCGGTGAGGTGGCGACGGACCAGCGTCTCCAGGGCGCCCGCGGGCAGCGGCGAAGCGCCCGTCAGGTGGGGCACGACCCGCCCCGCTGCCGCCGCGTCGGGCGCCAGGGTCTCCCGCAGCGCCTCGCGGCTGGCGTGGGTGACCCGCCCCTCGAAGACGGCCTGCGCCGTGAAGGGGTGCTCGGACCGGACGAACGGGACCCCCCGGTAGGCGGCGAGCGGGGCGCCCGGCAGGACGGCGTACCAGCGGTCGTCGTGGACGCGCAGCACCTCGCGCACGCTGATCCCGGCCGCCGTGAACTCCTCGTGGACCGACCAGGCCGCCTCGTCGGCGACCGTGGTGTCGTCGTCGTAGACCACGACGACGACGTCGGCCACTCCGTTGCGCCGCGCCGGCCGCAGGAGCGCCTCGACGACGTCGTCGACGTCATCGACGTCGTGCGGCAGGTCGACGCGGGCGTGCATGCCGCCGCCGGAGGCGCCGACGCTCACCACGACGACCGACCGCTGCGGCACGAAGCCCATGGCGAGAGGCACGAAGGCGGCGATGTCGCCCGGGGTGCGCACGCGCAGGGTCGTCGGACCGCCGGACCGGGGCGACGGAGTGTCCGGGGTGGACGGAGGGACGGGGACGAGCTCGTGGGGTTCCATGACCACGACGCTTCCCGGGAGCACCGACCCTCCACGCCCGGCGTCGCGTCCGCCTGTGGAGAGATGGTGTTTCGGTGCTCCTGTGGACGATTCGTGGCCCACGACCGGACGGCGGGCGCGCCAACGCCCACACGGGATGCGGGACAATGACGCCGTGACGCTGCTGCCCGCTCCCGGTCCGACCGGCTGATGCGAAGCACCGCGTCGATCCTGCACCTGGACCTGGACGCCTTCTTCGCCGCCGTCGAGCAACGGGACAAGCCGTCTCTGCGCGGCAAGCCGGTCATCGTCGGTGGCACCGGCGGCCGTGGCGTGGTGTCCACCGCGTCGTACGAGGCGCGTCGCTACGGCGTGGGGTCCGCGATGTCGGGGCGCGAGGCACGCGCACGCTGCCCGCACGCAGCGTTCCTCAGCGGCCGCTTCCACGCCTACCGCGCGACCAGCAAGAAGGTCATGGAGGTGCTCCGCGATCTCTCCCCCCTCGTCGAGCCGCTCTCGCTCGATGAGGCGTTCGTCGACCTCGCCGCCGCCGGCCTGCCCGACCTCGAGGTCGAGACCGTGACTGCGGCCGGGGCCGAGCTGCGGCGACGCGTGCAGGAGGTCACCGGCGGTCTCACCGCGACGGTCGGCATCGCGTCCTCGAAGTTCCTCGCCAAGGTCGCCAGCGAGCTCGACAAGCCAGACGGCATGACCGTCGTCCCACCGGGCACGGAGCTCGACCTCCTCCGACCGATGAAGGTGAAGGTGATCCCGGGTGTCGGCCCGGCCACCGCCGAGCGCCTGCGTCGTGCCGGCGTCCACACCGTGGCCGAGCTCGAGGCGGTGAGCGAGGACGAGCTCGTGCGCCTGCTCGGGCAGGCGCAGGGACACGGGCTGTGGCAGCTGGCCCGAGCGCAGGACTCGCGCCCGGTGATCGCCGAGCGCGAGGCGAAGTCGATCAGCGTCGAGGGCACCTACGACACCGACCTCACCGACCGCCGGCTGATGGAGGGGCTGCTGACCAGGCAGGCCCGCGAGGTGGGCACCCGGATGCGCAAGAACGGCTACTCCGGTCGGACCGTCACCATCAAGGTCCGCCTGCACGACTTCACCACGCTCAGCCGGTCGAGCACGCTGACCAGCCCGACCGACGACGGTGCGACCATCGCCCGGATGGCCCGCTCGCTGCTGGCCGACCTCGACACCACCGGCGGCGTACGCCTGCTGGGCGTGGGCGTGTCCGGGCTCGCCGACTGGGTGCAGGAGGACCTCTTCGGCGAGACAGGCGAGGACGAGGAGATCGAGGTGGCGCTTCCCGAGCCGCCACGACGCACCTGGCCACCGGGCGCCGACGTCGTCCACGACGAGATGGGCGCGGGCTGGGTCTGGGGCTCCGGCGCAGGCGTCGTGACCGTGCGCTTCGAGACCGCCGACACCCCGCCAGGGCCGGTGCGCAGCTTCCGGACCGACGACCCGGCCCTGCACCGCTTCGAGCCTCCGGCCGAGGAGTGACGAGCCGCCGACGCCGTCAGCCCAGCCGGAGCCGGACCTCGTCGCCGGGTCGCAGCTGCGCGCAGAGGTCGAGGTCGTCGTCCTCGACCACGGCCACCACCGGGTAGCCGCCCGTGGTCGGGTGGTCGGCCAGGAACACGACCGGCTGGCCCGAGGGCGGCAGCTGGACAGCGCCGTGCACGATCCCCTCGCTCGCCAGCTCGCCCCCGCGCCGACGGAGGGGTCGCCCGGTGAGCCGCAGGCCGATCCGGTCGCTGTCGGGCGCGACGGCGTACGACGCCCCGTCGAGCAGACGCCAGCCCTCGTGGTCGAGCCACTCGGCGCGCGGCCCGCGACGCAGCCGCAGCACCGGCTCGCGCGGTCGTACGACGGGTGCCGCGGGCGTCGCGGGAAGCGGTCCGGGCGGACCGAGCACGAGAACGTCGCCGGCCGCGAGACGCGGTGGCCCGACCCACGCGAGCGTGTCGGTGGAGCGCGATCCCAGCACCGGGGTGACCGCGAGCCCGCCGCCGAAGGCGACGTAGGACCGGACGCCGGTCGAGGCCGGGCCCACGGTGACGAGCACGCCGGCCGGCACCGTGACGGGGGCGCCGTGGGCCACCGCCCTTCGACCGACCCGGACGTCGCAGGTGGCGCCCGTCACGGCCAGCGTCACCGCGCGCCGTGGCCTCAGCACGATGCCGCCGAGGGTCGTCTCGACAACGGCGTCGTCGGGTCCCCCGCCGACCAGCCGCCGGGCGAGCGCTGCGGCGCCTCGGTCGAGAGCACCCGCCCGGGGGACGCCCAGATGGGCCCACCCGCGCCGCCCCCGGTCCTGCAGGGTCGAGAGCGGTCCCGGGTCGACGACCTCGACGACGCGGCGGTCCGTCACCCCGCCCCCTCGAACCGCACCCGGGTCCCCGGTGCGAGGAGCGCCGGCTGCGGACGGTCCACGTCCCACAGCCTGGCGTCGGTGGTGCCGATCAGCAGCCACCCGCCGGGCGAGGCGCTCGGGTAGACGCCGCACCACGTGTCGGCGAGGGCGACCGAGCCGGGGGGGACCCGGGTGCGCGGCGACTCCAGGCGCGGCACGGCCCGCTCGAGGGGGAGCCCCGCGAGGTAGGCGAACCCGGGAGCGAACCCGCAGAAGGTGGACGTGAACTCGAGCGACGTGTGCAGCTCGACCACCTCCTGCGTCGTGCATCGCCAGAGCTCGGCGACCCGCGGGAGGTCGGGGCCGGAGTAGTCGACCTCGAGCCGCACCAGCGGGCCCGGCCGGACCGCGTGGTCCGTGGCCCAGCGCGTGAGGGCCTCCCGCACGGCCGCCGGGTCGACGCCGTCGAGGAGGACCGTCCGGGCCGCCGGCACGACCTCGTGGGCCGCCAGACCGGCTGCGCGCACCCAGGTGGCGAGAGCCGCGGCCACCAGGGCGTCCTCGACCTCGACGAGGCAGGCGCGCGCACCGACGTCCACGACCTTCACGTCAGCCATTGTTCACCGTCGCGCCGACCCACGGGGAGTTGCGACCGCTCCCCCACGTTTGGCAACCTCGTGGGCGCACACAGGTGAGGGGCTCCCGATGGTATGAGCATCAGGAGCCCCTCGATGTGATCGGGGTGGTGACGTCCGATCCACCGGACCGGCCTCCCGGCCCCCACAGTCCCCGCCACCGGGCCTGTGCGGCGAGCAAGTCGCCGTCTGGAGCTGTTCGTCCGATCCGATCCCCGACCCCGCCGGAGCGGGATCGGTAGGAGAGTTCTACGTCGTCCGGACGACCGCCCGCAAGGGTTCTGCACGACAAATCTGCAGTCCCACAGGGTTCCCCACAGAAGTCGTCCACTGCTCCACAACCCAGCCGCGTCCCTCCACAGGCACGGGCTCAGGCTGTGGAGGACCAGCACGTCACCACCGCCGCCCCGGCCGCCTCCAGCGCGCGTCGTACGGCAGCAGCGGTCCGCACGGCACCCGGGGAGTCGCCGTGCACGCACACCGAGTCCACGGAGACGGCGAGCTCGACCGCTCGCGACGCCACCCGGACGGGGTCCGTCACGAGGGCGCCGGGCCGGTCGCGCGGCAGCAGCCGGCCGTCGGAGCCGTAGCCGCGGTCGGGGAAGCCCTCCAGCCGCGAGCCGCGGCCGCGCTCGCGCGCCAGTGACAGCAGCAACGACCCGGGCATCCCGAGGACGGGCAGGCCGCCGGAGCCGTCCAGCACCGCCGCCGCCTGCTCCTCGTCCCGGGCGACCCGGTGGTAGAGCGCACCGTGCGGCTTGACGTAGGCCACCTCGCCACCCGCGGCGACGGCGATGGCCGACAGGGTCCCGACCTGGTCGGCCACCTGCTGGCGCAGCAGGTCGGCCGGCACCTCGAGCTCGACCCGGCCGAAGCGGGCCCGGTCGGCGTACGACACCTGGGCGCCGAGCGTCACCCCGCGCAGCACCGCGCCCGCACAGACCGCGCGCATCGTCTCGAGCGTGCCGGCGTGGAAGCCGCACGCCACGTTGGCGCTGGTGATGACCGCGAGGAGGCCGTCGTCGTCGGTGACCTCCTCGCCGAGGTCGGCGTTGAGGTCGACCGTGTGGGGGCCTCCGGGGTCCTGCATGGAACCAGTCTCCACTGGGCACCCCTGAGAAGTCCCTGAGAGTTGGTCGAACATGCAACTCCGGTGGGTACTGGCTCGTCAAGGCAGGTGAAGGCACCACATCCGGAGCGGGAATCCCGCGGCGGACACAGGCGTTGGAACAGATGTGCGACACGGGGTGGTCGCACGAGAGCAGGAGGACGAGATGAGCACTGCACAGGGCAAGCGCACCACCACCACTCGTGAGATCGAGGGCCGCGACAGCGTGGGCCTCTACCTCGACGAGATCGCTCGCACCCCGCTCCTCGACGCCGAGACCGAGGTCGAGCTGTCCAAGACCATCGAGGCGGGCCTGCTGGCCCAGCACCTCCTCGACACCGGCCGCGTCGGTCGCCGCAAGGGCGGCGCGCCGATGAGCGCCAACGAGGCCGAGCTCGAGTGGCTCGCCGAGCAGGGCCGGCTCGCCGTCGACCGCTTCATCGAGGCCAACCTGCGTCTCGTCGTCTCCATCGC
>DATIAJ010000380.1:0-9448 GCA_035458105.1 Nocardioides sp.
CGCGACGGAACCTGGGAGGTCACCGCGGAGGTCACGCCCCACCACCTGCTGCTCACCACCGACCTGCTCACCGGGTACGACCCGACCTACAAGGTCAACCCGCCGCTGCGCCCGCAGGAGGACGTGGACGCGCTGCGCGAGGCGCTCGCCGACGGCACCATCGACGCCGTCGCGACCGATCACGCGCCGCACGCGCGCCACGACAAGGAGCACGCCTTCGTCGACGCGGCGTTCGGGATGCTCGGCATCGAGACGGCACTCGGCGTGGTCCGCACGGCACTGCCCGAGCTGTCCTGGACCGACGTCGCGCGGGTCATGTCGGTGACGCCGTCCCGGATCGCCGGCCTCGCCGACCAGGGACAGCCGCTGGAGCCCGGCATGCCGGCCCACGTCGTGCTCGTCGACCCCGAGGCCGCCGTGACCGTCGACCGCGACGCCTCGGCGTCGCTCTCTCGCAACAACCCCTGGCACGGACGCAGCCTCAGCTCGCGGGTCGTGCACACCGTGTACGCCGGCCGGGTGACCGTCCGCGACGGCGCGCTGGCCTGAGGTCCGACCCGGCCGCCGGGGTGGCGGCAGATCACGTGCTTGCGCGTCGTTCCGCTGCGATGTGCCGCCACTCTCGAGGTCGGGTCAGCGGGGTGGCGGCAGATCGCGGGATTATGGGTCGTTCCGCTGCGATGTGCCGCCACCTCTGAGGGCGGGTCGGCGGGGGTGGCGGCAGATCACGTGCTTGCGGGTCGTTCCGCTGCGATGTGCCGCCACCTTCGCGGTGGCGCAGCGGCGCGAGGCCTCAGGAGCGGCGGCGCGGGCGGAGATCGAGCACGTTGCCGGCACCGCGGTCGCGCAGCGTCGTACGACCGCGGGCGACGGTCACGGCATTGCGGTCACCCGTCAGCACGACCCGGTCGGCGCGGCGCAGCCCGAGGTCGTTGTCCGAGCCGGTGATCCGCGTGCGGTACGCCTTGCGCGCCGTCACGGAGTCGGTGCCGCGCAGCCGGAGGACGTTGACGACGTCGGCGGTGAGCGAGGAGGAGGTGCTGGCCAGCTCGGCCGACTCGACGAGCCCGGAGACGGTGACCGTCGTGCCGGCACCGGTGACGAGCAGGGACCGCGCGGACGGGGTGGTGAGGCTGTTCCCGGCGCCCGTCACCTCGACGTCGTACAACGACTTGGACGTGACTGCGTTGCCCGCGCCCTCCACGACGAGCCGGGTGGCGGTCGGCATCGTGACCGTCGCGTGGTCGGCCGTCACCCGTACGACACCGCACGTGCCGCGGAGGTCGTAGGCCACGTCGTCCCAGGCGAGCACCGTCTCGGCGCTGGTCTCGCACTGGACGGGCAGCGCGACCCCGGACGCCTGGGCAGGAGCGGCGATCGCTCCCGCCAGGGCGGCAGCGACGAGGGCGGACAGGAGACGGTGGCGAGAAGTCACATACCGACAGTACGCAGACCGGCGGTGGTGTGGGTGGTGCGCTCGGTCACACGTCGGCCGCGCTCCCGGACGCCGGGTCGCGGTCGGTGAGGCAGTAGACCTGACCACCGGGGGCGGTCAGGACGGTCCAGTGGTCGAAGACCTCCTCGAGGCGCGCGCCCAGGCGCACGTGCTTGTCAGCGTCGGCCGCACGGTCGGCCGTGGCGAGGTCCGGGTGCGCGCGCACCGGGCCGTCGGTCTCGTCGAGTCGCTGGAGCAGGATGCGCAGCCGGCCGTACTCGACCAGCCGGGCGAACTGGGGGAGCGTCCCGACCTGGACCCCGCGGCCCGTCAGCCCCGACCAGAAGGCGACCTCCGACTCCCAGTGGGCGGCCGGGATGTCGAGACAGACCTGGTCGAGCACCGTCGAGCCGTCGCGGACCAGGCTCGGCTCGCCCTCGAGGAGGGTGTGGCAGAAGAGCAGGCCACCGGGGGAGCGCATGACCTCCACGTCGTGGTACGTCCATGCGGCCGTGGCGCCGAGCTCACGGCTGCGCTTGACCAGAGCGGGACGGTCGACGGAGTCGAGGTCGAGGTGCACGCCCGCTGGCCCGTCGACGGCCTGCACCTTGACGTACGCCGCTCCTCCCGGCGGCAGCAGTGTGAGGAACTGCCCCTCCTCGCCCCGTCGCTCGGACGGCGTCCACCCCGTCACGGCGGACCAGAACTCCACGGCCTCCTCGTAGGCGCCTGCCGGGGTGTCGAGGAAGACCTGGATCCACTCGGGTCGGGCGGTCATGGAGAGATCCTCACACGCCGTAGGGTCGAACGATGGACGCCCGTCATCCCGCCGACTTCCCGCCAGCCGTACCGCAGCTGCTGCACACCGTTCTCGACGCCCGGGACGTGCGCCGGGAGGCAGAGTTCTGGCGGATGCTGCTCGGGTTGACCTACCGCCCCGGGGACGAGGCGCCGGACGACGGGAACGACGACACCTTGGACTGGCTGGTGCTCACCCACCCCGACGGGCGGCGGTGCCTCGCCGTGCAGGAGGTGGCGGAGCTGCCGGAGAGCCGGTGGCCGGAGCCGGGCCACCCGTCGGTCTCGCACCTCGACACCACCGTCCCGTCGCGGTCCGCGCTCGACGCGGTGCACGACCTCGTGCTCGAGATCGGCGGCGAGCTACGGCTCGACCGCACCGACGACCCTGACGAGCCGCTGCGGGCGTACGCCAGCCCCGAGGGGCACATCTTCTGCGTGTTCGTCGCCTGACGGGGCCCGCGCCGTCGCGCGCGGTGCGTGAGGCACCTTCGACGGCTCCAGAACCTGCGTCATGCACCGCCCGTAGGGCGGGCACCGGGTGCGCGGTGCGTGAGACACCTTCGACGGCTCCAGAACCTGCGTCACGCACCGCCCGAGAGGACCTGACGGCTGGTCGAGGATCAGGCGAGCCCGAGCCCGCGTGCCTCCTCCCAGAGGTCGTCGCGGACCCGGGGGTGGGCGGCGTGCTCGATCAGGTTGCGCGCCTGCTCGCGCTCGCTGCGGCCCCACATCCAGGCGATCCCCTGGTCGGTGACGACCGCGCCGTGCTGGAACGACGTCACCGGCTCGTCGACGAGCGGCACGATCGTGGAGACGTCGGCGCGGGGGTGCCAGCTGCGCAGGGCGAGGAACGCCCGGCCACCGGGGGAGTGGCTGGCCCCCACGGTGAAGTCGGTCTGGCCGCCGAAGCCGCTGTAGATGCGGGTGCCGATCCGCGACGCGTTGGCCTGGTCGAACAGGTCGACCTGCAGGGCCGTGTTGATGGACGTCATCGCCGGCTGCTGGGCGATCGCGGCGGGGGAGTTGGTCGTCTCCGTGCGCAGCATCCGCACCCGGGGGTTGTCGTCGACCCAGTCGTAGAGCTCCTGGCTGCCGAACACGAACGACGTACGCAGCGGGGTGCCGCGGTCGAGGGCCCCAGCAGCCTCCAGGACGAGGACGCCGTCGCTGAACATCTCGGTCCACACCTTCAGGCCGCGGCGCTCGAGCACGCCGGCGATCGTGGCGTCGGGCACCTCGCCGATGCCGGCCTGCAGGGTCGCCCCGTCGCCGATCTCGGCGGCCACGCGGGAGCCGATCAACCGAGCGTCGTCGCTCGGCGGTCGGGCGACGTGGGTGGTCAGGGGCGCGTCCACCTCGACCCCGAGGTCGATGCTGTCGAGCGGGAGCACAGCGTCGCCGAAGGTCCACGGCATCCGCGGGTTGAGCTGCGCGACCACGAGGGCACCGCGCCGCCGGGCCGCCTCGATCGCGGCCGGCAGCACGTTGACCTCGAGGCCGAGGGAGACCTGCCCGTCGCGCGGGGTCGTGGTGTGCACGACCACGACGTCGGGGGCGAGGGGCCCGTGGAAGAGCCGGGGGACCATCGACAGCCGGCAGGGCACGTAGACCAGCCGGGGGTGTCGCCGGAATCCCGGGCCCACGAACGTCGTCTCCGGGACCACACCCTCGTGCAGCGGCAGGTCGGGCTGCGCGTTGAGGGCGTGCAGCCGGGCCGCGGGCAGGTCTGCCAGCAGCGACTCCAGGAGGGTGACTGGCGAGGCGAAGTTGCCGCTCGTCACCACCCTCGGCAGTGCGAAGGGGGCGCAGTGCTCGCGCACCTCACGGGCGGCCTGGTCGATCTCGACGACGCGCATGCGACCAGCGTGGCAGGAGGCGCCGGTAAATCGCTGGGCCGTCCGGCCCGCAACGCCTAGGCTGTTGGTCATCATGTGGATCCAGGGCTGACCCGACTCGCGTCTGCGGCGGCGCACACGTGCGCCCGAGGCCCGGCGAGTCCTCCCCCCGATCTGTCGAGGACGTCCGCATGCCTGCCTCCCCCTTCTCCCCGTCCCCCACGACCTTCGGTTCGTCGGTGCTGGCCCCGCTCGTGGTCAGCGGGCTGTCGGTCACCTACCCGGACCGCACCGTCCTGAGCGGCGTCGACCTGCTCGCCCAGCCGGGTCGCCGCATCGGCCTCGTCGGCGAGAACGGCGTCGGCAAGTCGACGCTCCTGCGGGCCGTCGCCGGTCGGCTGCCGACCCGGGCCCGGCTCTCGGGCACCGTGGCCGCACCCGACGACCTCGTCCTGCTCGGCCAGGAGGCGCCGTTCCGCGACTCCGCGACGCTCGCCGAGGTGCTCGCCCTCACCCTGGCCCCACTGCGCCGGGCCGTGGCCGACGTCGAGCGGCTCGCCGCCGGGGTCGGCACCACCGACGGTGCCGCGGCCTACGAGCGCGCGCTGGAGACGGCCGTCGCCCACGACGCCTGGGACGCCGACCGCCGCGCCGAGGTGGCCGCGGCACGGCTCGGCCTCGCCGGCCTCGGGCCCGATCGCGTCGTCGGCACCCTGTCCGGCGGGCAGCGCACCCGTCTCGCCCTGGCCACGATCATGACGACCCGCCCCACCTGCCTGCTGCTCGACGAGCCCACCAACCACCTCGACGACGACGCGATCGAGGTGCTGACCGACTTCCTGCGCGGCCTGCCCGGCGTCGTCGTCCTGGCCAGCCACGACCGGGTGCTGCTCGACGACGCGTGCACCGACCTCGTCGACCTCGACGCCGGCGAGCTGGGCACGGACGGCAACGGCGGACGCCGCTTCGGCGGCGGCTGGTCGGACTACGAGGCGGCACGCGCCGATGCCCGCCGGCGATGGGAGGAGACGTACGTCGCCCAGCAGGAGGAGATCGGCCGGCTGCGGGAGGCGACCCGGATCGGCACCGACGCCATCGCCCACGACCGGGGGCCGACCGACGGGGACAAGTACATCTACTCCTTCAAGGGCGGCCGTGTGGCGCAGACCGTGGCACGTCGCAAGAAGGACGCCCAGCGGCGGCTCGACGTCGCGGAGCGCGAGCAGGTGCGCAAGCCGCCGACGCCGCTGCGGTTCCGCGGCGACCTCACCGCACCCGCCACCGGGCGCCTGGTGCAGGCTCGCGACCTCGAGGTGGCCGGGCGGATGCGGGTCGACCGGGTCGACCTGGTGGCCGGTGAGCACCTGCTGCTGACGGGGCCCAACGGGTCGGGCAAGTCCACCCTGCTCGGCGTCCTCTCCGGCCGGCTGGCGCCCACGGGCGGCACGGTGCAGGTCGCGGCCCGCACCGTGCGCGAGCTGACCCAGGACCCGGAGGTCACCGACCCCCACCGCACCGCCCTGGCGACGTACGACGACGCGGTGCGGCACCTGCCGGACGCCCCGGCGTTGCGGGAGCTCGGGCTCCTCCACCCGCGCGACCACCGCACGCCGGTCGGCAGCCTGTCGGTGGGCCAGCGACGACGGCTCGGCCTGGCGGTCGCGATCGCGGCAGCGCCCGACCTCCTGCTCCTCGACGAGCCCACCAACCACGTCTCGCTCGCGCTCGCGGGCGAGCTGGAGGAGGCGCTCGCGACGGCACCGGGAGGGGTCGTCCTCGCGTCGCACGACCGCTGGCTGCGCCGCCGCTGGGACGGCCCCGAGCTGAGGCTGTCGGCCTGGCCCGCGAGGCCGTAGGGTCGGGCCATGGCGAGTCCGTACGGCGTGCGTCTCGGCGACCTGCAGGGCACTGCCACGTTTCGGATGACCCCGGACGAGGAGTTCGCCACCGACCCCTCCGGCGCCTCGGTGGACGTCGTCGCGGACGGCCGGGCGCTCTCGCTGGCCTACTGGTGGACCCATCCCGAGGACCGCCGCCGGCACGAAGGGCTGCTGCTGCTCGGCGCGCCGGGGGAGGGCGGCGAGGTCGCAGCCGCGTGGATCGACGCCTGGCACCAGCAGACAGTCGTCGCACTGTCCGGGCGGGCCACCGAGACGGGAGCGCTCGTCGCCTACGACTACGCGCCGGGCTGGGGCTGGGAGATCGAGCTCGAGGTGGGTGCCGGGGTGCCGTGCCTGGTGATGCGCAACGTCGTGCCGGCTGGTGAGGGACGCCCGGTGGGGCCCTACGACGTGAGCCGGACCGACTGGTCGTGACGCAGTCTCGACAGGCCGGCACGATGCCGTCGCGGCGCTGCTGCGCTGGTAGGGTCGGCGACGGCTCGAACATCCTTTAACGATCCGTCCCGTGAGGCGGAGAAGGAGGTACGGCATGGCTCTGCCTGCCCCTGCCCAGTCCCGACCGGCGCTGCTGGTCCTCGAGGACGGGCGCACCTTTCGCGGTGAGTCGTTCGGAGCCGAGGGCGAGACCTTCGGCGAAGCGGTCTTCTCCACCGGCATGTCCGGCTACCAGGAGACGCTGACCGACCCCAGCTACCACCGCCAGGTCGTCGTGATGACGGCCCCCCACGTCGGCAACACCGGCATGAACGACGAGGACACCGAGTCCTCCCGCATCTGGGTCGCCGGCTACGTCGTGCGCGACCCCGCCCGCGTGCCGAGCAACTGGCGGAGCGTGCGCAGCCTCGACGACGACCTGCGCGACCAGGGCGTCGTCGGCATCAGCGGTGTCGACACCCGCGCGCTGACCCGCCACCTGCGCGAGCGCGGTGCCATGCGCGTCGGCATCTCCACGACCGAGGCTGACCCGCAGCGCCTGCTCGACCGGGTGCTCGAGTCGGGCCAGATGGCCGGCGCCAACCTCAGCGAGGCGGTGAGCACCGCTGAGCCGTACGTCGTACCCGCCGTCGGTGACAAGCGGTTCACCGTCGCCGCGATCGACCTCGGCATCAAGTCCAACACCCCGCGGATGATGAGCGAGCGCGGCATCGAGGTGCACGTGCTGCCCGCGACCTCGTCCATCGAGGACGTGCAGGCCGTCGCCCCCGACGGGTTGTTCTTCTCCAACGGGCCGGGCGACCCCGCGGCCACCACCGGCCAGGTGCGTCTGCTGCAGGACGCCCTGCGCGCCGGGATCCCCTACTTCGGCATCTGCTTCGGCAACCAGCTCTTCGGCCGCGCGCTCGGGTTCGGCACCTACAAGCTGAAGTACGGCCACCGCGGCATCAACCAGCCGGTGATGGACCGCACCACCGGCAAGGTCGAGGTCACCGCGCACAACCACGGCTTCGCCGTCGACGCCCCGCTCGAGGGGTCGACGACCACCGAGTTCGGCGAGGCGACGGTCAGCCACGTGTGCCTCAACGACGACGTCGTCGAGGGCCTCGAGCTGCGCGACCCGGAGGTTGCAGGCGGGCGTCTCAAGAGCTTCTCCGTGCAGTACCACCCGGAGGCCGCAGCCGGCCCCCACGACGCGGCGTACCTCTTCGACCGCTTCACCGCGCTGATGGAAGGGAAGGCCTGACATGCCCAAGCGCACCGACATCGAGAGCGTCCTGGTCATCGGCTCGGGGCCGATCATCATCGGGCAGGCCTGCGAGTTCGACTACTCGGGCACCCAGGCGTGCCGGGTGCTGCGCCAGGAGGGCCTGCGGGTCGTGCTGGTCAACTCCAACCCGGCCACGATCATGACCGACCCGGAGTTCGCCGACGCGACCTACGTCGAGCCGATCACGCCCGACTACGTCGAGAAGGTCATCGCGAAGGAGCGCCCCGACGCGCTGCTCGCGACCCTCGGCGGCCAGACCGCGCTCAACTGCGCGATGGCCCTCGACAAGGCCGGTGTCCTGGAGAAGTACGGCGTCGAGCTGATCGGCGCCTCCATCGAGGCGATCGAGCGCGGCGAGAACCGCCAGCAGTTCAAGAAGATCGTCGAGCAGCTCGGCGGCGAGTCGGCCCGCAGCGTCATCTGCCACTCGATGGACGACCTGCTCGCCGCGGCCGACGACCTCGGCTACCCGATGGTGGTCCGCCCGTCCTTCACCATGGGCGGCACCGGCTCCGGGATGGCCTACGACGAGACCGACCTGCGGCGCATCGGCGGCGCCGGGCTGGACGCCAGCCCCACCACCGAGGTGCTCCTCGAGGAGTCGATCCTCGGCTGGAAGGAGTACGAGCTCGAGGTGATGCGCGACCGCGCCGACAACAGCGTGATCGTCTGCTCCATCGAGAACCTCGACCCGATGGGCGTCCACACCGGCGACTCGATCACGGTCGCCCCGGCCATGACCCTGACCGACCGCGAGTACCAGAAGATGCGCGACCTCGCGATCGGCATCATCCGCGCGGTCGGGGTCGACACCGGTGGCTGCAACATCCAGTACGCCGTCAACCCCGCGGACGGCCGCCTCATCGTCATCGAGATGAACCCCCGCGTGTCGCGGTCGTCCGCGCTGGCCTCCAAGGCCACCGGCTTCCCGATCGCCAAGATCGCGGCCAAGGTCGCGATCGGCTACACCCTCGACGAGATCCAGAACGACATCACCGAGGAGACGCCGGCCTCGTTCGAGCCGACCCTCGACTACGTCGTGGTCAAGGTGCCGCGCTTCGCCTTCGAGAAGTTCCCCGAGGCCGACCCGACGCTGACCACCCACATGAAGTCGGTCGGCGAGGCGATGGCGATCGGCCGCAGCTTCACCGAGGCGCTGCAGAAGTCGCTGCGCTCGCTGGAGAGCAAGCACGCGCCGTTCGACTGGCACAAGGAGTACGTCGAGCTCGACAAGGCGTCGCTGCTCGAGGAGATCAAGGTCCCGCACGACGGACGGCTCAAGAAGGTCATGGACGCCATCCGGGCCGGGGCGACGCCGGAGGAGATCTTCGACGCGACGGCCATCGACCCCTGGTTCGTCGACCAGCTGGCGCTGATCAACGAGGTCGCCGTGCAGCTGATCGAGGCCACGGAGCTGACCCCCGACCTGCTCCGCCTGGCCAAGCGCCACGGCTTCTCCGACGAGCAGGTCGGCAAGATCCGCGGCCTGTCCGCCGACGTGATCCGCGGCGTGCGGCACGCGCTCGGCATCCGGCCCGTCTTCAAGACCGTCGACACCTGCGCGGCCGAGTTCGCCGCGCGCACGCCGTACCACTACTCCTCCTACGACGAGGAGACCGAGGTGCAGCCGCGCGCCGAGGGCAAGGAGGCCGTGATCATCCTCGGCTCCGGGCCCAACCGCATCGGCCAGGGCATCGAGTTCGACTACAGCTGCGTCCACGCCTCGCTCGCGCTGGCCGAGGCGGGCTACGAGACGATCATGGTCAACTGC
>DATIAJ010000381.1:0-3688 GCA_035458105.1 Nocardioides sp.
GCGGTCTCGATGCCCGGCAGCCACAACTCCGAGATCGGCTGCCCGGGCGACTGGCAGCCCGACTGCGCCGAGGCCCAGATGTCGCTGGACCCCCAGGACCTGGTGTGGAAGCGCACCGTGTCGCTGCCCGCCGGCAGCTACGCCTACAAGGCCGCGATCGACAGGTCGTGGGACGAGAACTACGGCTCCGGCGGCAACCCCGGTGGAGGCGACATCCCGCTGGCGCTGGACGCCCCGCGCGACGTGACGTTCTACTACGAGCACGGTTCGCACTGGGTCACCACCGACGCCAACGGTCCGATCGTCACGCTCGCGGGCAGCATGCAGTCCGAGCTCGGCTGCGCCGGTGACTGGGCGCCCGACTGCATGCGCGGCTGGCTCAAGGACCCCGACGGCGACGGCACCTTCGCCTTCACCACGACCGCCCTGCCCGCCGGCAGCTACGCCACCAAGGTCACCCACGGACTCTCGTGGGACGAGAACTACGGCGACGGCGGCGCGGCCGGTGGAGCCGACATCGCCTTCGACGTCCCCGCGGGCGGGGTCGAGATGGTCTTCACTTACGACGTGGCGACCCACCGGCTCACCGTGTCCAGCCGCGCCCCGGGCGCGTCGCCGGACCTCTCGACGGCGAAGGCCCACTGGCTGCGTCGCGACCTCGTCGCCTGGGACGTCCCCGACGCCGCGAGCGGGCGCCATCGTCTGCACTGGTCGCCGGAGGGAGACCTCGGCGTCGACGCCGAGGCCGTCACCGGGGGCTCCAGCGCCCCGCTGACCCACGACCCGGCCGGGCTGCCGGCCGACGTGCTCGCCGACTTCCCGCACCTCGCCGGCTACGAGGCGTTCCGCCTCGACCGGGCGACGTCGCGCAAGGTCCCGGAGATCCTGACCGGCCAGGTCGCCGTGGCGTCGTACGACACCGGCGGGGCGCTGCGCGACGCCACCGGCGTCCAGCTGCCCGGCGTGCTCGACGACGTGTACGACGCCGCGGCCGACGCGGACCTCGGCGTCACGTGGCGGGGCAACCGGCCGACCCTCACGCTGTGGGCGCCGACCGCCCAGGACGTGTCGGCCACCGTCGCCGGGCGCCGCGTGCCGATGACCCGTCGCTCCGACGGCACGTGGACGGCGTCCGGCCCGTCGTCGTGGCGCAACGCCCGCTACACCTACGACGTCACCGTCTACGCACCCGCTGCCGGCGAGGTCGTGACCAACCGGGTGACCGACCCCTACTCGGTGGCGCTGACCACCAACTCCGAGCAGTCGCTCGTCGTCGACCTCGCCGACCCGGCCCTCGCGCCGGCCGGGTGGTCGCGGACCCGACCGCCCGCGGTGGCGCAGCCGGAGGACCGCAGCGTCTACGAGCTGCACGTGCGCGACTTCTCCATCGGTGACGAGACCGTGCCGGCCGCCGAGCGCGGCACCTACCTCGCGTTCACCCACGACGACACGGCCGGCATGCGCCACCTGCGCCGGCTCGCCGACGCCGGGCTCAACACCGTCCACCTGCTGCCGGCCTTCGACATCGCGACGATCGAGGAGCGGCGCTCGGCCCAGCAGACCCCTGACTGCGACCTCGCCTCGCTCCCGCCCGACTCGACGCGCCAGCAGGAGTGCGTCGACGCCGTGCGCCAGCGCGACGGCTTCAACTGGGGCTACGACCCGCTCCACTACACCGCTCCCGAGGGGTCCTACGCGACCGACCCCGACGGTGCCGGACGCACGGTCGAGTTCCGCCGCATGGTCCAGGGCCTCAACGGCGCCGGGCTCCAGGTCGTGATGGACGTCGTCTACAACCACACCGCAGCCAGCGGGCAGGACCCGAAGTCGGTGCTCGACCGGGTCGTCCCGGGCTACTACCACCGCCTCGACGCGCAGGGCGCCGTCGAGACCTCCACCTGCTGCTCCAACACCGCGACGGAGCACCGGATGATGGAGAAGCTGATGATCGACTCCGTGCTCACCTGGGCGCGGGACTACAAGGTCAACGGCTTCCGCTTCGACCTGATGGGCCACCACTCGCTCGAGAACATGACGCGGCTGCGGGCCGCGCTCGACGGGCTCACCGTCGAGCGCGACGGCGTGGACGGAAAGGCGATCTACCTCTACGGCGAGGGCTGGAACTTCGGCGAGGTGGCCGACGACGCCCGGTTCGTGCAGGCCACCCAGGCCAACCTCGCGGGCTCCGGGATCGGCTCGTTCAGCGACCGGCTGCGCGACGCCGTCCGCGGCGGCGGCCCCTTCGACGAGGACCCACGCGTGCAGGGCTTCGGCTCGGGCCTGTTCACCGACCCCAACGGAGCACCGGTCAACGGCACGCCCGAGGAGCAGCTGGCCGACCTGCTGCACGCGCAGGACCTGGTGAAGCTGGGCCTGGCCGGCAACCTCGCCGACTTCTCCTTCCGCGACTCCGACGGCGAGGACGTCCTCGGGTCCGAGGTGGACTACAACGGCCAGCCGGCCGGCTATGCCGCCGACCCTGCCGAGACCGTGACCTACGTCGACGCGCACGACAACGAGACGCTCTTCGACTCGCTGGCCTTCAAGCTGCCGCAGGGCACGTCGATGGCCGACCGGGTCCGGATGAACACGGTGTCGCTGTCGACGGTCGCGCTGTCGCAGGGCGTGGTGTTCTGGCACGCCGGCACCGACCTGCTGCGCTCCAAGAGCCTGGACCGCAACTCCTACGACTCCGGTGACTGGTTCAACCGCGTCGACTGGCAGCGGCGCGAGAACACCTTCGGTTCGGGCCTCCCGCTGCGGGAGGACAACGAGGCGAAGTGGGACTTCATGCGCCCGCTCCTCGCCGATCCCGCCCTCGACCCCACGCCGGCAGCGATGGACGAGGCGCACGCCCGCGCCCTCGACCTGCTGCGGATCCGGACGTCGTCGCGCCTGTTCCGGCTCGGCAGCCTCGAGGCGATCCAGGCCAAGGTGTCCTTCCTGGACGCCGAGCCGGGTGTCGTCGCGATGCTCGTCGACGACACGGCGGGGACAGACGCCGACCCCGAGCGCGACGGCGTGCTGGTCGTCATCAACGCCAGTGACGCCCCCGCCACGGTCGCGGGCACGGGCTCCGGCTGGGCCCTGCACGACGTGCAGGCCTCGGGCACCGACGCGGTGGTGAAGGGCAGCACGGTGGCCGCGGACGCCGTGACCGTCCCGGCGCGGACCACGGCGGTCTTCGAGCGCTGAGGTTGGGGCGCTGAGGTTCAGGCCGGCTTGCCCGGCTGGCGCCGTGCTGCGCCGCTCACACCGCGACGGGTCACGTTGCTTCGCAACGTGACCCGTGCGGCGTTCAGCTCCAGCGCTCGGACGCCGCGGTGAAGGTCAGCTCGCGGTCGCCGGTGTAGATCTGCTTGGGGCGGGCGATCTTCTGGTCCTTGTCCTGCACCAGCTCTGACCACTGCGCCAGCCAGCCCGGCGTACGGCCGATGGCGAACAGCACCGTGAACATCTCCGGCGGGAACTGGAAGGCCTCGTAGATCAGGCCGGAGTAGAAGTCCACGTTGGGGTAGAGCTTGCGCTTGACGAAGTACTCGTCCTCGAGCGCGATCTTCTCCAGCTCGAGCGCGATGTCGAGGAGCGGGTTGGTGCCGGTGACCTCGAAGACGTCCTCGGCGGACTTCTTGATGATCTTCGCGCGCGGGTCGTAGTTCTTGTAGACCCGGTGGCCGAAGCCCATCAG
>DATIAJ010000382.1:0-6071 GCA_035458105.1 Nocardioides sp.
GTCGACCAGCTCGCCCGCCGCCGGGAGGCTGGCCGGCGCGGCGTCGATGCCGAGGTCGTCGCCGAGCTGCACGGTGCGGATGTACTTGTCCCGGACGGTGTACGGCGTGAGCTCGGCCTGTCCGAGCAGGAGCTGCGCCGAGACGTAGTTGGGCACCCGCTGCAGGAGCGGGTCGTCGCCGCCGCGCAGCACGACGTACTGCTCGCCGGTGTCCTTGGAGATCACGAAACTGCCCTCGTCGAGCCACTGCGCGGGCGGGCGGCCGAGCAGGAACCCCGCGATGGCGGCCCCGGCCAGGAGCAGCACGGAGAGCGCGACGCCGCCGATGAGCACGCGGCCGGGTCGCACGGGCTCCACCTCGCGGCCACCCGGGGCACCGGAGACGAACGCGGTGACGAGGCGGCGACGGCTGAACGCGTGGGCCTCGACGAGGTCCTTCTTGGTGGCCATCTGGTTCCCCGCCCGCTCAGCCCGCCACCGCGGACACGAAGCCGGCCGCGAGGACCATCAGGGGGAGCAGCGCGAGCAGTGTCATCGTCTCGACGACGTCACCCATGCGGCCGCGTCGCACCGACGGCGACGCGGGCACGAGCGTGAGCGCGAGCAGCACCGCGCCGATGGCGGCCAGGCCGATGGCGGCTCCCGCACGCCAGCCGTCGTGGATCAGCAGCATCGACAGGGCCACCGAGACCAGTCCGAGGATGCCGGAGGCGAGCCCGGCGAGGACCTCCGAACCGGTGCGGTACTGGCGGGTGCGGAACATCACCGCCAGGCAGCACACGGCGGCGAGCACCGTGCCGTAGACACCACGACCGACGGCGAAGGGGGCGAGGAGGACCAGCAGCGTGCCGACCGTGGCCGAGACCGCGAGCAGGATCTCGTGCCCGACCCGGGCGTCGTCGGCGACCTCGTCGGGGTCGATCTCGTCGGGGTCGGCAGTGATGTCGTGCAGGGAGTAGAGCTGGTCGACGCTGGTGCCCGTCACGCCCAGCGCGAGCCACGGGAAGATGCTGCCGGCCAGGACGACGAGGGTGAGCAGCACGACGAAGACGATGGACGGCTCCAGCGAGAAGACCCGGATCAGGACTGAGCCGGCCACGACCACAGCGCCGACCACGACGGCAGGGATGACCAGGGCTCGGCCGTCCTGCAGGCCGACCACGGCGACCAGGCCCACGGCGAGGACGCCCAGCCCGGCGTAGAGGAGCGGGTCGGTGAAGAAGGCGTCGTCGAGGGGCCAGCTCCAGGCGGGCAGCTCGCCCGGCGCGAGCAGCAACCCCGCGACCGCGGCGTAGAGAGCGGCCAGCAACGACACCGCCACCCCGGCCTCCGGCTCGCCCTGGGCGCGGGTCAGGACGATGCCGCCGACCACGAGGAGCCCGGCGATGACCGCCGCGGCGACGCCTCCGAGCACGCTCTCGCCCTGGAGGAGGAGCGCGAGGGCGCCGAGGCCGAGCAGGATGCTGCCCGCGCCGAGCGCCGTACGCCGCCCTGCCGCGGGCTCCCACGGCTTGAGCTCGTTCTCCACGACGTCGGCCATGGCCTCGACGACGTCGTCGTAGACCCGCGGAGCCTTGTCGTCGACCCCTGCGGTGACCGTGAGCAGGCCGCCGTCCTCGATGCCCTGCATCGTCAGACCGGCGTTGTTGACGAGGATCCGGCCCTCCTGGGTCACGAGGCGGTAGCCGCCGTAGACCGTCGAGGCGTCGAGCAGGCCGACGGAGCGGGCGAGCTCCGGGACGAGCTCGGCGACGGGGATGGAACCCGGCAGCACGAGATCGACCCGACGAGATCCCGAGGCGATGGTCACCCGGACCAGGCCTGAGGCGACCGAGGACCCCTGACTCATTGGTGTTCCCCCTGATTGTCCTGCTGATGAGGCGTGCACCTGCGTCGGCCGAGGAGCCGGAGCACTGAACGGGGAGCAGCCTAGGCGACAGCCGCTCGCTGAAATGCCGCGAGGCCGGACGTCCCCGGAGGGACGGCCGGCCTCGGACGGTGTGCGCTGCTCAGAAGCGGTTGGCACCCCGGGCGTCGGCCGCCTTGTACTCGGCGTTGGACGCGTCGACACCCTGGCTGGCCTGCTGGAGCAGGAGGGTCATCTCGTTCATCGCCTGGTCCCACTTGGCCTTGGCCTGGTCGTACGCCATCTTGGCGTTACCGTTCCAGTCCGACTTGAGGGGGTTGAGCTCGTTCTCGAGCTGGTCGAGGCGGGCCTCGATGTCCTTGGCCGCCTTCATCACGTCGGCCGCACCGGCTTCGAGGCTGCCGTGCTGGACCTTGATTCCGTCGAAAGTCATGTCGATCTCCTAGATCTCAGAAGTCAGGTGTCGGCGTCAGCCGAGACGGCCCTGGAGGTTGGCGTGGGTGGCGGACTGCGACTCGTCGGTCGAGACGTTGTCGCGCTCCGTCTCCTTCATGGAGGCCGAGAGCTGGTCGAGGGCCTTGAGGATGGTCTCCTGCTTCTGGTCCCAGGCGATCATCAGGTTGTTGAACGCGGTGGCGCCCTGGCCGCCCCACCCACCCATCATCGTCTGGATGTTGCCGGACAGGACACCGCACTTGTTCTTGACGTCGGCGCGGGCCTGGTCGACGGCCTCAGCACCCTTCGAGAGGGCCTTCTCTGTCTGGCCGTACATCTCGCTCATGAAGAATCCTTCTCCCCCGGCGGTCGGACCGACCGAGTGTGTGTGTTGGTGACTCGCTGGATGGTGATCCGGTGCTCGGGGAGACGTCCCGGCCCCCCGCGCTGACGTGCATCTACCCGACCGGATTCGGGCTAAACCTCACGACGTCATTTCCCACAGGCGGCGGAAGACGCCCGCCGCGACGACGGCCGAGGCGAACGCGAGGCTGCCGCACAGTGACTCCGCGACCTCGGCGCGGCGCGACCACCACACCGACCGCCACCCGCGGCCCGTGGCGACGGCCGCCGCGAGGGCGATGACCCCGAGCGCGACGGTGACGTAGAAGAACGTGTCGACGTGGCCCGCACCCGGCCCGGAGACGAGGTGCGCCGCCAGCGCCACCAGCGCGCCGAGACCCGCCAGGCGCAGCAGCACGCGCGCGGCGGCGTGCCGGTAGGACCGGGCCGCGAGGAGCAGCGAGCACCCGGCGAAGAAGACCAGGCAGCGGGCGCCGATGCGGTCGAGGTCGATCGTCGCGGCGTGCAGCAGCAGCGGGCTGGCCACGAGCACCGTCACCAGGATCGCGCCCGCCGCGCCGGTGACGATCCGCGAGGCGCGGTGCACCAGGCGCTCCATGGCGTCGGCCGCCACCACGATGCGGCCACGACGACTCCTGCGCTGGGTGTCGCGGGCCGACCAGGCGGTGACGGCCAACCGGTCGAGGTCGAGCAGCGCGTCGTCGGGTACGTCGACCGCGAGCGAGGGCGCGAAGCGCGCGGCCATCATGGACAGGAAGACCAGCAGGGTCCAGGCGACCCGCGCGTCCCAGCCCAGCATGGCCGGCACGGCACAGCAGGCGAAGACGGTGAGCCCGCTGACGATCCACACGGTGCTCACCTCGTCGCTGCCGACCGACACCGCGCGACCGATGCCGGCGACCACCGCCGCGGCGATCCCGGCCGCGCCGAGGATGGCGGGGAGCAGGTGGACCCCCGGCTCGTAGAGGGCCGCGAAGGCAGCAGCCGCGGCGAACGCGGGGGCAGCGGCGGCGCGCTGCCGCGCGTGGCGGCCGAGCGGCAGCACGCCGACGAGCGAGCAGGCGAGCAGCAACCCGACGGTGACGGTGCGGACGACGTCGTCGCCCGCGCGGCCGGCGTACCAGGCTGCGAGGGCGGCGACCAGCGCGGCGACCCAGGCGATCATCGCGGCGAGCGCGGGGCTCTCGGGCGCGTTCTTCGCCGCCTGCAGCAGCGTCACCCGGCGCGGCCGGTGCACGCCGGTCGCCGCGACCAGGACGTCGCCGGGCTGGATGCCCGCCTCGCCCAGCGGGACGGCCGCGTTGAGCCGCTCGCCGAGGGCGGTCTGCAGCAGCGGGATGCCCGGCACGTCCGCCTGCTTGGCGTACTCGCGTGCCACGTCGACCGAGGTGGCGCCGGCGGGCACGACGAGGTCGAGCACCCCGGCCGGGCCGTGGATGCTCACCGCGATGGTCGCACCAGCACTGCTGGACATCGCGACGTCCGACACGGATCCCCCCTTCGCGTTGCCCACCCGACGAGCACCGTTCCGCCGAGAGTAGTCGCTGGTGCGGATCGCGCGGCAGCACACCTATCATCGGGGCGACTTCATCGGGCACGGCACTGGGGGACGCGTTGAGCACGACACTGCGGGGTGGCCAGAGGCTCGACGAGCCGGTGATGCCGGGCGGCCAGATCGTGCTGCAGCCGCCACCCGAGCTGCAGGAGGGCGAGGGCGCCGGGGGCGTGCTGATGAACGCCATCCCGATGCTCGGCAGCCTGGGCTCCATCGTGCTCGTCGCGACCATGGGCGGCGCCAACAGGAGCCGGAGCTTCCTGGCGGCCGGCATGTTCCTCTTCGCCACGCTGGGCTTCATCATCGTCCAGATCGACCGGCAACGTAAGCAGCGGGCCCAGCAGGTCACCGGCTCGCGGACGGAGTACCTGCGCTACCTCAGCAACATCCGCAAGGTGGCGCGCGAGGCGGCCGACCAGCAGCGCCGCGCCCTCAACTGGCACCACCCCGAGCCCTCCGCGCTGCCCTCCCTGGCCGAGGACCGCACCCGGCTGTGGGAGCACACCGCGTCCGACGACAACTTCCTGCACGTGCGCTACGGCCTGTGCTCGCAGCCGCTGTCGCTGGAGCTCGTGCCGCCGGAGAGCGCCCCGGTCGACCAGGTCGACCCCGCCGCGGCGTCGGCCCTCCATCGGCTGCTCGTCGTGCACCGACTCCAGCCCAACCTGCCGGCGTCGATCGACCTGCGCGCCTTCGACCGGATCGAGCTGTGCGGCGACGCCGAGGAGGTCCGCTCGACGGCGCGCGCGATGATCTGCTCCGCGACGGCGTTCCAGAACCCCGACCAGCTGATCGTCGCGGTCCTGAGCTCGGAGCAGAACCTCACGCACTGGGACTGGGTCAAGTGGCTGCCCCACGCCCAGAGCACCCGTGAGGTCGACGCGGTCGGTCCGATGCGCCTGGTCTCGACCTCGCTCGACGACCTCGGCAGCCTGCTCCCGCCCGACCTCAGCGATCGCCCCCGCTTCGGCGCCGACGAGCGCGCCGCGACGCCCCACATCCTGCTGGTGATCGACGGCGGCCACCTGCCTCCCGGCAACCACATCGTCCCGCCGGACGGCCTGCACGGCGTCACGCTGCTCGACCTGCCGAGCCGGTGGGACGAGCTGGAGGACTCGACGCGGCTGCGCCTGGAGTTCGCCGACGCGCCCGACGAGCTCGGCAAGCGCCCGGTGAGCGCACTGCGCCTGCGCGGCGAGCCGGTCCGCGCACTCGCCGACCAGTGTGACCTCGCCACGGCCGAGGCCTTCGCGCGCCGCATCGCGCCCCTCAAGACCGCGAGCGCCGAGTCGTCGTCGGCCGGCGGCGCCGTCGACATCACCTCGACGACGCCCGACCACATGGACCTGCTGGGCCTGGGCGACATCTTCAGCTACGACCCGGCCACCGCCTGGCGCCCCCGACCGGCCCGCGACCGGCTGCGGGTGCCGATCGGCATCGGCGACTCCGGCGGCCTGATCCACCTCGACATCAAGGAGTCGGCCCAGCAGGGCATGGGCCCGCACGGCCTGTGCATCGGCGCCACCGGGTCCGGCAAGTCCGAGTTCCTGCGCACGCTGGTGCTCGGGCTGGCGATGACGCACTCCCCCGAGCAGCTGAACATGGTGCTCGTCGACTTCAAGGGCGGGGCGACCTTCGCCGGCATGTCCGAGCTGCCGCACGTCTCGGCCGTCATCACCAACCTCGCGCAGGAGCTCACGCTCGTCGACCGCATGCAGGACGCGCTGTCCGGCGAGATGGTGCGCCGCCAGGAGCTGCTGCGCGCGGCCGGCAACTTCGCCAACGTCGCGGACTACGAGAAGGCGCGACGCACGGACCGGCCCGACCTGCAGCCGCTGCCCGCGCTGCTGA
>DATIAJ010000383.1:0-4473 GCA_035458105.1 Nocardioides sp.
GGCGTCAGGATCGAACGAGGCGGGCGATGGCCTCGGACGCCTCCTTGAGCTTGAGCTCCTGCTCCTCGCCACCCTGGCGGGCGGCGTCGACGAGGCAGTGCGCCATGTGGTCGTCGAGCAGCGACAGTGCGAGGGACTGCAGCGCCTTGGTGGCCGCGGACACCTGGGTGAGGATGTCGATGCAGTACTTCTCCTCCTCGACCATCCGCTGGATCCCGCGGACCTGACCCTCGATCCGGCGCAGGCGCTTGAGGTGGGCCTGGACTGCCTCGTCGTTGCCCTCGAGGTGACCGTGCTGCTCGCTCATGCTTGAACGATACCCCTAGGGGGTATCCAGATCAAGGCGAGGCCCACCCGTGGGGGTGTAAAGGGTGATGTCAGCACCCTCGATGCGGATGTCGGGCACCTCTGCGGGCTACTGTCCCCGATGACGGTCGGGGGGTCGTCGAGGGGTGGACGAGCCTGTCCATCGCTCTTCCGGACGACCCTGAGGACGACCCATGGACATCCGTGTCGCACTGCTCGGCGGCGACGAGCTCGTGAGGCGAGGCCTCGACAGCATGCTCAAGACGCTGGGCGGCTTCGAGATGGGGACGATCAAGGACCGCGCCCGACTGCCCGTGGACATCGCGCTGGTCGAGACCTTCGGCACCGCGCGCGGCGACACCACCCTGGAGCGCGCAGTCACCGACCCCCACATCCGGCGGGTCGCGGTCTACACGTGGAACCACCAGCCGGGCCTGGCCCACGAGCCCCTGGGCGACGGGGTCACCGGCTACCTCGCCAAGAGCCTCAACGCCCAGCAGCTCGGTCGCGCGTTGCGCTCCATCCACCTCGGTGAGACCGTCGTCGCGCCGCTGCTGCCGGTGCTGCCGACCAAGGACCTGCGTTCCTCGACCCAGGTGGACTTCCTCACCGCTCGCGAGCGGGAGACCCTGGCCCACATCGCGACCGGCAAGAGCAACGACGACATCGCGCGGCAGATGCAGATCTCGCTGAACTCGGTGAAGTCCTACATCCGCAGCGCCTACCGCAAGACCGGCGTGCAGAGCCGCAGCCAGGCGGTGCTCTGGGCGGTCTCCCACGGGCTCGCCGCGGAGGCCCTCGAGCGGGTCTGACGGGCCCCCTCCCGGCGGGGTCAGCCGGCGCCCGCGGGCGCCGCGGGCGGGACGGCCCGGCGTACGTCGGACGGGCGCGCCCACTGGCCGCGGCTGATCAGCACCTCGCGCAGCACGTCGGGGCGGTCGGTGATGATCCCGTCGACGCCCATGTCGAGCAGGGTGCGCATCGTGGCGGGGTCGTCGACGGTCCACACGACGACCCTGATACCGAGCTCGTGGGCCCGTCGGATCACCCGCTCGGAGTGCACGGGCAGGCGTCCGAGCCGGATCGGCACGTGCGCGAACCCACCGCGTGCGACCGCGTCGACCCGCAGGCCGCGAGGGCGTACGCCGCCGCGCGAGCAGGCGATCAGCGTGGTCAGCGAGCGCCAGCCGAGCGCCGTCGTCACGCCCGGCGCCTCGTCACGCAGCCGGTCCAGCCAGCGCGACCACGCCCCGGCCACCAGGACCCGCTCCGCCCAGCCCGGGTTGGCGCGCAGCAGCCGCGCCGTCGTACCGATCGAGGCCTCGTCCTTGAGGTCGATCGCGAACCTCGCGTCGGGGAAGGACGCCATCGCCTCGACCAGCGTCGGGACCTGGTCGGTGCCGCCGACGCGCAGCCGCCGCAGGTCCGCGAGGTCGAGGTCGGCGACCCGGCCGGGATGGCCGGTGACGCGGCGCAGCGTCGGGTCGTGGAAGCACACGACGTGTCCGTCGCGGGTGGTGCGGACGTCGGTCTCGAGGTGGGTGAGGCCGAGGGAGGTGGCCCGCCCGAAGGCGGCCAACGTGTTCTCGGGGGCCAGTGCCATGCCGCCTCGGTGCGCGATGGCCAGGGGTCCGGGGTGGTCGCCGTAGCTGCTCACGCGACCAGCATGTGCCGGTCTCGGCACCCCTGTCGCGCCGGACGAGGGCGTCCGGCGGAGTGTTCACCGAGGCTTCGCACGCGCGCCCGGAGGGCGTCGTACGACGTCCCCCGGGCGCATTGCGGCCGGCTGGCTGCTCAGCTGCGGTAGCCGCCCAGCAGCTCGGCGAGCCGCAGGTGCGGCCGGGCCTCGTCGCGCCGTCCCTTGCGCTGCAGGGCGCGGCCGAGCAGCAGGTGGGCGTAGGGCTCGTTGGGGTCGTGCTCGAGCAGCTCGGTCGCGACCCGGATCGTGCCGTCGAGCTGGGCCGAGTGGAAGAGCGAGCGGGCCAGCAGGAGGCGTACGTCGGTCAGCTCGTGACCGACGTCGCCCGGGTCGTCGAGCAGCTCGGTGAGCAGGACGGCGGCCTCGCGGTAGGCGCGCATCTCGAAGAGCGCCTGCGCGCGCAGCCAGCGGTCGTGGGTGGAGTCCTGCAGCAGGCCCGCGTGTCCGCGCAGCAGGTCCTCGAAGGGGGTGAAGTCGGTCATCGTCGCTCCTCTCGCAGAGCAGGTCCCCCGGGTGTCCGGAGGACAGCTCGCCGGAGGGGTTGGTCCGAGCGTGCGCCCGGATGCCGGTCCAACGCCGCAGGCGCCCCGGCGATTCCACGCCCGATCGCACGGAATACTGGGGGAGGAAGGCCGGTTGAGAGTGGTACAAACTTCAACCAAAGGGTTGGACCCAGGGCAGGAGGAACCATGCAGTTCGGCATCTTCAGCGTCGGTGACGTCACGACGGACCCGACCACCGGACGGACCCCGTCCGAGGCCGAGCGCATCTCGGCGATGACGCAGTACGCCCTCAAGGCCGAGGAGGTGGGTCTCGACGTCTTCGCGACCGGCGAGCACCACAACCCGCCGTTCGTCGTGTCGTCCCCGACGACCCACCTCGGCTTCATCGCCGCGCAGACCGAGAGGCTGCTGCTGTCGACCAGCACCACGCTGATCACCACCAACGACCCGGTCAAGATCGCCGAGGACTACGCGTTCCTGCAGCACCTCTCCGGCGGCCGCGTCGACCTGATGATGGGCCGCGGCAACACCGGACCGGTCTACCCCTGGTTCGGCAAGGACATCCGCGACGGCATCAAGCTCGCGGTGGAGAACTACCACCTGCTGCGCAAGCTGTGGCGCGAGCCGGTCGTCAACTGGCAGGGCCAGTTCCGCACGCCGCTGCAGGGCTACACCTCGACGCCCGCGCCGCTCGACGGCACGCCGCCCTTCGTGTGGCACGGGTCGATCCGCAGCACCGAGATCGCCGAGCAGGCGGCCTACTACGGTGACGGCTTCTTCCACAACCACATCTTCTGGAACAAGGAGCACACCCAGCAGATGGTGCAGCTCTACCGCCGCCGCTTCGAGCACTACGGCCACGGCGCCGCCGACCAGGCCTACGTCGGCCTCGGCGGGCAGGCCTTCATGGCGTCCACGGAGGCCGAGGCCAAGCGCGTCTTCCGGCCCTACTTCGACAACGCCCCGGTCTACGGCCACGGCCCGTCGCTGGAGGACTTCTCGGAGATGACCCCGCTGACCGTCGGCACGCCCGAGCAGGTCATCGAGCGCACCCTCGGCTTCGCCGACTACGTCGGCGACTACCAGCGCCAGCTGTTCCTGATGGACCACGCCGGCCTGCCGACGTCGCTCGTGCTCGAGCAGATCGAGATGCTCGGCACCGAGGTCGTGCCGGTCCTGCGCGCGGAGTTCGAGCGCCGGCGCCCGGCCCACGTGCCCAGCGACCCGCCCACCCACGCCTCGCTCGTGGCGGCCGGTCCCGATGCCCCGCACCACCTCGTCGAGCCCGCCCGGGCTCGCGTCGAGGAGCTCCAGGCCCAGCAGGCAGAGCAGGCCGAGAGGGCCGCACAGGTGACCGCATGAGCGAGCGGAGCGAGCGAGTCATCAGACACAGCGTCCCTTGTGCCTCATGCGCGCACGGAGCGAAGCGAGTACGCGCATGAGTCGACGTGTCGTCGTGGTGACGGCGGGGCTGACCGTCCCGTCGTCCACCCGGCTGCTGGCCGACCAGCTCGCCGAGGCGACCACCGCGCAGGTCACCGCCCGCGGCGAGGCCGTGGACCTCGACTTCATCGAGGTGCGCGAGGTTGCTGGCGAGCTGGCGACCTTCATGGTCACCGGTGGCGTCCCGACCCCGCAGCTGACCGAGCTGCGCGAGCAGGTCGCCGCCGCCGACGGACTCATCGTGGTGACGCCGGTCTTCAACGGCAGCTACAGCGGGCTGTTCAAGATGTTCTTCGACGCCCTCGACAAGGACGCGCTGGCAGGTCAGCCGGTGCTGATCGCCGCGGCCGCCGGCAGCGCCCGGCACTCGCTGGTGCTCGACCACGCGATGCGGCCGCTCTTCGCCTACCTTCGCGCGGTCGTCGTACCCACCGGGATCTTCGCCGCCACCGAGGACTTCGGCAGCCACGGGCTCTCGGACCGGATCACCCGCGCCGCCGCCGAGCTCGCGGCGCTGGTGCT
>DATIAJ010000384.1:0-2028 GCA_035458105.1 Nocardioides sp.
GGTGACCACGCCGAGGTCGTACATCGCCCGCGACAGCAGCGGCCCCGTGCCGCCCTGGAGCAGCGTGCGGTCAAGGTCGAAGATCGCCGCGCCGCTGCTCATGGGGTGAGGCTACCGGGCCGACGCCAGCGTGAGGTGACATGCACCCGGGCCGGCGAACGGCACGAGCCGCACGCCCTCCCCCGAGCCGCCGTACGCGGCATCCGCACCGCTCACCAGCCCGGCGTGCACCTCGCACACCACCTCCGGATGCCGTCTCGCGGCATCGAGGAGGGGACAGGTGCGCAGCTCGACCTCACGCGTGTCCTCGGGCACCCCGGGCACCTCGTCACCTCTTGCCGAGCGCGTCCGGGGGGAGAACCCGAGACGGTCCAACAGGTGCAGGACCTGGCGGCGGGGATCCGCAGGATCGCTGGTCGCGGGGAGATCGCTGGTCGCAGCGAGGTCGCGAGCAGCGAGCGTCGCACCCCAGGCTCGTCCGATGGACCGGGACTCCTGCGCGGCGTCGACGCCGAGGACTGCCAACCGGTCGGCGAAGGCTCCCGCGAGCGCCAGGTACTCCTCCACCGACGGGTCGCCGTCCACCGAGCCGGATGCCGCGTACCGGCCCTCGGGCGTCACGGCGTAGCGAGCCGCAGGCCGGCCACGGCGAGAGCCCTCACCCGCCCGGGCCTGCTCCTGCTCCTGCACGAGCCCCGCGGTGACCAGGGCGCGCAGGTGGTGCCGCGTCGAGTTGGGGTGCCCGCCGAGAACCGTCGCCAGGTCCCCCACCGTCTGGGCGCGCCCGCTCTCGGCGACGCGCCGGAGCACCCGCAGGCGCGAGGGATCGAGGGGTTCCCGGGCCCCGGCCTCGCCTGTCGGACGTGCCCGACTTGGAGCAGGACCCATGGACGGAGTAGTTTTCACAATGTCATTGTAGTTAATCGACCACCGGAGGACCAGCATGGAGCACACGACCCTTCCCCTCGCCGGCGGCGGCCAGCACACCTGCGGCTGCGGCGACGCCGACCACGGCATCCCCGAGCTCGACGTGCGCACGGTGCCGCACGCCATCCGCCACGCCACCGTCTTCGGAGCACTCTCGGCCATCCCCGCCGGAGGATCCCTCGACCTCGTCGCGCCGCACGACCCCAAGCCCCTGCTGGCCCAGATCGCCGAGCGCGAGGCCGGCGCGGTGTCGGTCCGCTACCTCCACGAGGGGCCGGACGCCTGGCGGCTGCGGCTCACCCGCGCCTGAGCCGGAACCGGACACCGCCACCGTGTGCTCGTACTGCGGGTGCGAGAGCATCGAGGTGATCGGCCGCTTCATGGCCGAGCACGTCGAGATCATCAACGCGTCCGGGACCCTGCGTCGGGCCTGCGAACGCCGCGACGACGACGCGGTCGTCGCGGCGGCCGACACCCTGGCGCGGCTGCTCGACCCGCACACCGGGGCGGAGGAGGTTGGCCTCTTCACCGTGCTCGCCGAGGACGACGAGTTCACCGAGCACGTGCGCACGCTCTGCGCCGAGCACACCGCCCTCGACTCCGCCCTCGCGGGAATCAGGTCCGGGGACCACGCCTCCTTCCCGGCCTTCGACCTGTCGCTGCGCCACCACATCGACCGCGAGGAGAACGGGCTGTTCCCGGCAGCCGCGATCGCCTTCGCGGGGATGGAGTGGGAGCGCGTGCATGCACTCACCCCCGCCACCGCCCGCCCGTGACGACATGACCCCGTGAGCCGCACCTGGCTGCTGCTCCGTCACCCCGAGAGCGTCGCCCCGTGACCACCCTGCACCCCGCCGCCACCGATCGGCCGACCTCCCCGACCCGCCCTCCCGGTCCCCGCCGCGGGAGCTGGGCACTCCGGGACCGCCCGGGGCTGGTGTGGCTCGGCCTGGCGGTGGTGCTGGCCCTCGTCCACCCGTTCGTGCCCGCCGCGACGTGGCTGCTCGTGCACCTCGTGCTGCTGGGAGCCTTGACGCACTCGGCCATGGTGTGGAGCACCCACTTCACCCAGGCACTGCTGAAGACGCCGTCCTCACTCGA
>DATIAJ010000385.1:0-4083 GCA_035458105.1 Nocardioides sp.
AGTGCCGCCTCGACGACCAGGTCGATGCGCAGGTAGGTGTCCGCGGGCGCGTTGCCGGGCAGGCGTACGGCGCGGTCGGCCTCGGAGACGAACGGTAGGCCCGCGTCGGCGTCGGAGTGGACGGCGACGGTCTCGATGCCGAGTCGCCGGCAGGTGACGAAGACGCGCCGGGCGATCTCGCCGCGGTTGGCGACCAGCAACCTTCGGATCATTGCTGGCCTCCCGGGTTTCGACGCGCCCGTCGCGACCTCGTGCCTCGGTCGCGGGGCTTGCTCAACCTCGTCTCGCTGACGCGACGCGCTCGTTCCTCGCACGCCGCTGCTCGCTTGATCATGGCCGGAACACCCCGAATCCCTCGGCACCCTTGATCGGTGCGTTCTCGATGACGCTGAGGCAGATGGCGAGCACGGTGCGGGTGTCGCGGGGGTCGATGACGCCGTCGTCGTAGAGCATCCCGGACAGCGCGTACGGCAGCGACTGCTCCTCGACCATCTGCTCGACCATCGCGCGCATGCCGGCGTCGCCCTCCTCGTCGTACGCCTGTCCCTTGGCCTCGGCGGCCGCGCGGGCGACGATCGAGAGCACGCCCGCGAGCTGGGCCGGGCCCATCACGGCCGACTTGGCGCTGGGCCAGGTGAAGAGGAAGCGCGGGTCGTAGGCGCGGCCGTTCATGCCGTAGTTGCCGGCCCCGTAGGACGCGCCCATGATCACGCTGAGGTGCGGGACGGTGCTGTTGGAGACCGCGTTGATCATCATCGCGCCGTGCTTGATGATGCCGCCCTGCTCGTAGTCCTTGCCGACCATGTAGCCGGTGGTGTTGTGCAGGAAGAGCAGCGGGGTGTCGGCCTGGTTGGCGAGCTGGATGAACTGCGTCGCCTTCTGTGCCTCCTCGGAGAACAGCACCCCCTGCGCGTTGGCGAGGATGCCGATCGGGCGCCCGTGCAGCTGCGCCCAGCCGGTGACCAGCGACGTGCCGTAGAGCGGCTTGAACTCGTCGAAGGGCCGACCGTTGTGCTCACCGGTCCCGTCGACGATCCGCACGATCACCTCGCGTGGGTCGAACGGCTCCCTGAGGTCGGTGGGGATGAGGTCGAGCAGGTCCTCGGGGTCGGCGTCGGGCTCGGTGAAGGCGGGGGTGCCGTTGAGGGGGCGGTCACCGGATATCCGGGGACCGCCCCGCTTCACGGCCGAGATCTCACCTACAAAGCGGGAGTCCCGGGTGCGAAGTCCGGCCTTGGCCGACGCGGGACGATTCAGCCGGGCGACGATCCGGCGCCCGATCCGGATCGCGTCGTGCTCGTCCTCGGCGAGGTAGTCGGCGAGGCCGGAGACGCGGGCGTGCATCTCGGCACCACCGAGGGACTCGTCGTCGGACTCCTCGCCCGTCGCCATCTTCACCAGCGGTGGACCACCGAGGAAGACCTTCGCGCCGCCGCGGACGAAGACGGTGTAGTCGCTCATGCCAGGGACGTACGCCCCGCCCGCGGTCGAGTTGCCGAAGACCAGGGCGATGGTGGGCTGGCGCCGCGCGGACGCCCGGGTCAGGTCACGGAACAGGCGACCCCCGGGGATGAAGATCTCCTTCTGTGTCGGCAGGTCGGCGCCGCCCGACTCGACGAGGGAGATCGTCGGCAGGTTGTTCTCCTCGGCGATCTGCGAGGCGCGGAAGATCTTCTTCACCGTCCACGGGTTGGAGGCGCCGCCCTTGACGGTCGGGTCGTTGGCGCTGATCAGGCACTCCACGCCCTCGACGACGCCGATGCCGGTGACGACCGACGCGCCGACGGTGAAGTCGGAGCCCCAGCCCGCCAGGGGCGACAGCTCGAGGAAGGCCGATCCCGGGTCGAGGAGCAGCTCGATGCGCTCGCGGGCGGTCAGCTTGCCGCGCGCGTGGTGGCGCTCGACGTACTTCTCACCACCACCGGCCACCGCGACGGCGTGCTGAGCGTCGAGGTCGGCGAGCTTCTCGAGCATCGCCTCCCGGTTGGCCGACAGCGTCATGCCTCCACCACCGCCTTCATCCGCTCGAGCGTGGTGCGCATGCCGTTGCGGTTGGTGCGCCGCCGGAGCGGGCCCAGCACCAGCCAGTAGAGGCGGGTCGGCAGGTTGGGGTCGAGGCGGAAGTACTCCGTGACCAGCGTTCCACCGTCCTTCGGCTCGAGGCGGTAGCCCCAGTTGTTGACCGTCATCGCGTCGGTGCCGACGGAGAACTCGAAGACCTGCTCCGGCTCGCAGGCGGTGACCCGGCACGGCGACCAGTACGTCGGTCCGACCCCGTTGCGCTTCACGTGCCCGGCGAAGTACGCGCCGACCTCGGGGCCGGTCGAGCCGCGGGTCCACTTCGCCTCGAACGTCTCGGGGCTGAACTCCCCGATCCGGGTCACGTCGCTGACGAGGTCCCAGACCTCGGCGGGCGGGGCGTCCATCCACACCGACACCTCGTCACCGAGGGAGGGCAGCTTGATCATCGAGAGTCCTTTCATGACGCACAACCCATCAGACATAGCCCAACAACTTGGCCGCGAGGTCGCGCAGCACCTCGTCGGCACCGCCCCCGATCGGCAGGAGCCGGGCGTCGCGGTAGTGCCGCTCCACCTCGGTCCCGTGCATGTAGCCCGAGCCGCCGAAGATCTGCACGGCCCGGTCGCAGACGTACGCCGCGCAGTCGACGGCTGTCTGCTTGGCCAGGCAGGCCTCGGCGACGACGAAGTCGCCCGCGACGTGCCGCTCGGCGACCGCCCGCGTGTAGGTGCGCGCGACCTCGACCTGTCGCCGCATCTCGACGAGCGTGTGCTGCACCGACTGGTTGTCGATGAGCGGCCGGCCGAAGGTCCGGCGCTCGCGGGCGTACGCCGCTGCGAGGTCGAGCGAGCGGGCCGCGATGCCGTAGCCGTGGACGGCCAGCGCGATCCGCTCGACGACGAACTGCTCGGCGATCTGCCCGAAGCCCGAGCCCTCCTCGCCGACAAGGTTGCCGACCGGCACACGCACGTCGACGTACGACAGCTCCGCGGTGTCGGAGCAGTGCCAGCCCATCTTCCGCAGAGACCGCGAGACGGTGAAGCCGGGCGTGCCCTTCTCGATGACCAGCAGCGAGATGCCGCCGTGGCCGGGGCCTCCGGTGCGGACGGCCGTCGTCACGAAGTCGGCGCGGACCCCGGAGGTGATGAAGGTCTTCGCACCGTTCACGACGTAGTGGTCGCCGTCGCGCTCCGCGCGGGTCGTGATCCGCGCGACGTCCGACCCGCCGCCGGGCTCGGTGATCGCCAGCGACCCGATGGTCTCGCCGGCCAGGGTGGGCCGGACGAAGCGGTCGACGAGGTCGGCGTCGCGGCTCGCCGAGATGTGCGGCAGCGCGATGCCGGCAGTGAACAGTCCGGCCATCAGCCCGCTCGAGGCGCCTGCCTCGAACATCGCCTCCTGCAGCACCACGCTGTCCACGAGGTCGCCGCCACCGCCGCCGACCTCCTCGGGGAAGGCGACGCCGATCAGGCCCAGCTCGCCGGCGGTCCGGTGCAGCGCGCGCGGGATCTCGCCGGCGTCCTCCCACTCCTGCAGGTGCGGGACCACCTCGCGGCGCACGAACTCGGCGCCGGTGGCGCGCAGCGCGTCGTGCTCCGACGTCGACGCGGTCACGTCAGGCTCTCCTCGATCGAGACCAGCCGCGAGCGGACGAACTCGCCGAGCCCCTTCGCCTGCGGGTCGAACCGGGTCGACGCGGCCACGCCCTGGCCGAGGAGGCCGTGTACCACGAGGTTGACCGCGCCCAGGTGCGGCAGCAGCCAGACGTCGACGTCGAGGTCGGCCGCCTCCGGCAGGAGAGTGGGGATTCCGCGCGGCGACATGAGCTTGAACAACCACTGCACCCGGGCGTCGTACAGCTCCTGGTCGGCGCCGTCGTGCTTCACCCAGAGGCCGATGTTGGCGTCGCCGCCCTTGTCGCCCGAGCGCGCGTGGACGAAGGTACCCAGCGGCAGGCGGCGGGTGAGCGAGTCGTGCTCGGCCGGGTAGGGCGACGGGCGGCGGCCCGGAGCCTCCGTCGCGGGGGTGTACGTCGTCGGCTCGGCGACGACCTCCCGGCGG
>DATIAJ010000386.1:0-5381 GCA_035458105.1 Nocardioides sp.
CAGCCACTGCGAACAGTTGCCGAGACGAGAGACCCGGCCCTTGGGAGGGAGCATGACTGCCGGGCCCCTCACCCGGCCCAACGACCTCTGCCGGGGGTGGTTACGGGCCGGTCCCGACGAAGTTGCGAGAAGGCTCCCCGCGTCAGCTGACGCCGACGATGGGCAGACGCAGCGCCCCGGGCGCGGCTGCCGGCACGGCCGGGTTCTTCGGCTCCACCGGGGCGAGCCGACGGTAGGCCGAGCCGAGCGCGGGCCGTGGGTCGGCCTCGCCCTTGTTGGGCCAGAACGCCATCGCCCGCTCCGCCTGGGCGGTGATCGTGAGCGACGGGTTCACCCCGAGGTTGGCCGACACCGTCGAGCCGTCGACCACGTGCAGGCCGTCGTAGCCGTAGAGGCGCTGGTAGGGGTCCACGACGCCCGACTCGGGTGAGTCGCCGATGGCGCAGCCGCCGATGAAGTGCGCCGTCAACGGCATGCCGAGGGGCTCGCCGATCGCGCCGTAGGCCTGGCGGGCGTTCATGATCCGCGCCAGCCGGCGCACGGCGTCGTACGCCGCCGGGATGTAGGTCGGGTTGGGCGCACCGTGGCCTTGCTGCGAGGACATGTAGCCGACGCCGCCGCGCGTGCGCCACACCGTGGTGATCGAGTTGTCCAGGGTCTGCATGACGAGGGCGACGACGGTGCGGCGTGACCAGGTGTTGAGCGCGTAGAGGTCCTTGAGTCCGTTGCGCTGGCGCCACAGCTCCTTGCCCCAGGTGCGCCACCGCTTCTCGCCGAGCACCTCGTCGACCAGCACGGTCGCCATGAGCGGCATCACGTTGCGACCGCGGCCGTAGCGGACGGGCTCGACGTGCGTGTGCTCGTCGGGGTGGAAGCTGGAGGTGATCGCCACCCCCTCCGTCCAGTCGACGGAGTCGTCGTTGGCCGTGGCCCAGAGGATGGCCTCGGAGTTGGTGCGGGTCAGCACGCCGAGGCGGTCGGAGATCCGCGGGAGCGAGCCCTCGGCCTTGAGGCGGTGGAGCAGGCGCTGCGTGCCGATCGCGGCGGCGGAGAACACCACGTGGTCGGCGGTGAACGTCTTGACCGCACGCCGGCGCGACAGCTTCGCCTTGGTCCAGCGGGCCGTGACCTCGTACCCGCCCCCGGGACGGGGTCGTACGTCGGTGACGGTGGTCAGCGGGTGCACGACGGCACCGGCCTGCTCGGCGAGGTGGAGGTAGTTCTTGACCAGGGTGTTCTTCGCGTTGTGCCGACAACCGGTCATGCACGAGCCGCAGTTGATGCAGGTGGACCGGTCAGGTCCGGCGCCGCCGAAGAACGGGTCGGCCACCGTCTCGCCCTCGGCCTGCCCGGGCTCGCCGAGGAAGACGCCCACGGGCGTGGGGTGGAACGTGTCGCCGACGCCCATCTCGTCCGCGACCTGCTTCATGGCCACGTCCGCCGGCGTCGTCCGGGCGTACTCGGTCACGCCGAGCATCCGTTTGGCCTGGTCGTAGTAGGGCCCGAGCTCGGACTTCCAGTCCGTGATGTGCGCCCACTGCGGGTCCCGGTAGAACGGGTCCGGCGGCTCGTAGAGCGTGTTCGCGTAGTTCAGGGAACCGCCGCCCACCCCGGCGCCGGCGAGGATGAAGCAGTCGTGGACGAGGTCGATGCGCTGGATGCCGTAGAGACCGACCTCCGGGCGGAAGAGGAACTTCTTGAGGTCACCGCCGTGCTCGGGCAGGTCGTCGTCGGCGAAGCGGGCACCCGCCTCCAGCACCCCGACCGAGTAGCCCTTCTCCGTCAGCCGCAGCGCCGTGACCGAGCCACCGAAGCCCGACCCGATGACGAGGACGTCGTAGTGCGTGACGCCGGCCGGCGTGCTCACTTCAGGCCCAGCTTGTTGAGCAGCCTGAGAGCCCCGGTCATGACCTTGGCGTGCGTCTCCTCCGACATCCCGAACATCGGTGCGATCGGGACCAGCCGCTGCGTCGCGACGGACTGTGCCTCGGTGTAGCGGTGGATGCCCTCGGCTCCCTGGCGGCGGCCGAGGCCCGAGTCCCGCATGCCGCCCATCGGGGCGCCGAGCGAGCCGAAGGTCGCGCCGTAGGCCTCGTTGACGTTGACGGTGCCGCACCTGATGCGACGGGCGAGGGCGCGGCCACGGGCGGTGTCGCGGGTCCAGACCGACGCATTGAGGCCGTAGCTGCCGTCGTTGGCGCGCTCGACCGCCTCGTCCTCGCTGTGGAAGCGGTAGACCGAGACAACCGGCCCGAAGGTCTCCTTGCCGAAGCACTCCATGTCGGCCGAGACGCCCTCGAGGATCGTGGGCTCGAAGACGAAGGGGCCGAGGTCGGGGCGGTGCCGGCCGCCGGTGAGCACGCGCGCGCCCTTGGCGACGGCGTCCTCGACGTGACGGGTCACGGTGTCGAGCTGGGCCTGGGAGATCAGCGAGCCGATGTCGACCGACCAGTCCTGGCTGGCACCGAGGGTCATCGCCTGGGTGCGCGAGACGAAGGCGTCGACGAAGCGGTCGTAGACCTGGTCGGCGACGAAGAGGCGTTCCATCGACACGCACAGCTGGCCGGCGTTGGAGAAGACCGCGCGGGTGGCGCCCTCAGCAGCCCGCTGCACGTCGGCGTCACGGAGCACCAGCATCGGGTTCTTGCCACCGAGCTCCAGGGAGCAGCCGATGAGCCGCTCGGCGCACCCCTTCGCGATGGTGCGGCCGGTGGCCGTGGATCCGGTGAAGCAGACGTAGTCGGCGTGGGCGACGATCGCGCCGCCGACCTCCGGACCGGGCCCGGCGACGACCTGCCACGTCTCGGGTGGGAAGCCCGCCTCCTCGAGGAGCTGGGCGGCGAGCAGCGCGGTCAGCACCGTCTGGGCGTCGGGCTTGGCGACCACGGCATTCCCGGCGAGCAGCGCGGGGATGCCGTCGCAGAGCGCCATCGTGAGCGGGTAGTTCCACGGCGAGATGATGCCGACGACGCCCTTCGGCACCCGGTTGACCTCGGCACGGGTGAGCACCGGGAACATGCCACCGACCCGACTGGTGTCGAGGTGCTCGTGCGCGGTGCGGGCGTAGTAGCGCGCAGTCAGGGCGACGTGCGCCACCTCGAGGTAGGCGTCCTTGCGGGCCTTGCCCGACTCCCACACCACGAGGTCGATGAGCTCCTCCTGCCGGTCGAGCAGCAGGTCGTGCAGCCGGAGCAGGGCGGCCGCCCGGTCGTCGACCGAGGTGGCCGCCCACGACACCTGGGCGCGACGGGCCCGAGCGAACGCTTCGGCGACGTCGGCGGGGCTCGACTGGGGGACGTGCGCGAGCGGCGTGCCGCCGATCGGCGACGCCACGGCGACCGTCTCCCCGGTCGTGCTGACGAGGCGCCGCGTCAGGCTGGCGACGTACGCCCGGTCGAGGCCGTAGGCCGCAGTCGCGTCGTGCTCGGGGTCCGCGGGCCCGTCGGTGATGGGACCGGAGGCGGGGGTCTGCTCACTCATCCTTGCAGCGTAGGTCGCGGCCGACGCCGTTGCTACCGGTTGGTCACTTCGTCCCAGCATTCGACATATTGCCCGCTTTTGTCCAACGACGCGCTGGCGCTGGACGCTAGACGATCTCGGGAGCGCTGACCCTCGCCTCGTCGGCCTCCTGGTCGGTCGGCATGAGCTGGCTCTGCCGCTCCGCCTCGACGCGTCGCAGGTAGTGGTCGACCTCGGCGTCGGTCTGCGCCTCGTCCCAGCCCAGCGCCTCGGCCATCAGCTCCGCGGCCGGCCTGGCGGCGGCGATCCCGCGGTCGAAGGTCTCGATGGACACGCGCGTACGCCGGGCCAGCACGTCGTCGAGGTGCCGCGCGCCCTCGTGGGTGACGGCGTAGAGCACCTCGGCGCGCAGGTAGTGCTCGGCCCCCGGCAGGGGCTCGCCGAGCTCGGGGCGGCGGTGGATGAGCGCGAGCAGCTCGTCGACGAGCCCGCCGTAGCGGCCGAGCAGGTGGTCGATCATCCCGATCTCCAGTCCGGACGCTCGGCTGAGCGCGACCCGCTGGTTGGTGCGGGCCTCGTGGCCCCACGCCCCCATCAGCGGCACCCGGTCGGTGATCGAGGAGGGCGTGGCGTCGAAGTCGCGGATGGCGTGGTCGACGGCGTCGCGCGCCATCACGCGGTACGTCGTCAGCTTGCCGCCGGCGACCAGCACGAGGCCGGGCACGGGGTTCGCCACGGTGTGCTCGCGGGAGAGCTTGGTGGTCTCACCCATCTCGCCCTCCTTGCGCATCGGCTTGAGGAGCGGCCGGAGGCCCGCGTAGACCCCGACCACGTCACGGTGGTCGAGCGGGTCCTTGAGGAGCCGGTTGGCGTGCTCGAGCACGTAGTCGATGTCGGTCTTGCTGGCGGCGGGGTGGGCCAGGTCCAGGTCCCACGCCGTGTCGGTCGTGCCGATGATCCAGAAGTCGTCCCACGGGATCACGAACAGGACGGACTTCTCGGTCTTGGTGATGAAGCCGCACTCGGACCGGATCCGGTCCTTCGGCACGACCACGTGGATGCCCTTGCTGGCGTCGACGTCGAGCTGCGCCTCGCCGCCGACGAGGTCCTGCACCTCGTCGGTCCACACGCCGGCCGCGTTGATGACGACGCGGGCACGGATCTCGAGGTCGCGCTGGCCCTCGAGGTCGCGGGCCCGTACGCCGACCACGCGGTCGCCGTCGCGCAGGAAGCCGGTCACCTTGGTGCGGGTCGCCACGTGGGCGCCGTTGTTGGCAGCGGTGCGGGCGATGGTCATCACCAGGCGGGCGTCGTCGACCTGGCAGTCGTAGTAGCGGATCGCGCCGTGGAGGTCGTCGGTGCGGATGTCGGGCGCCATCCGGGCCAGCTGCTTGCGGAAGACGTGCTTGTGCTTCGGCACGCCCATGTCGTACTTGCCCGTCATCGCCATCGTGTCGTAGAGCGCGACGCCTGCTCCCACGTAGGGGCGCTCCCACGCGTGCTCGAGCGGGTAGAGGAACGGCACGGGTCGGACCAGGTGCGGGGCGAGCCGGGTGAGCAGCAGGCCGCGCTCCTCCAGCGCCTCCTTGACCAGCGCGAAGTCGAACATCTCGAGGTAGCGCAGGCCGCCGTGCACCAGCTTCGACGAGCGCGACGAGGTGCCGGACGCGAGGTCGCGCTGCTCGACGAGGCCGACCTTGAGGCCGCGGGTCACCGCGTCGAGCGCCGCTCCCACACCGACGATGCCGCCGCCGACGACCAGCACGTCGAGCTCACCGGACCCGAGCTGCTCGAGCGCATCGGCGCGCTGGTCGGCATCGAGGGCCTTGGCGAGGGTCATGTGGCCCAGTCTGTCAGGGCCAACCACGGCCACGACCGCCCGCGCGGCGGGGACGTCATGGACAGCGGTCACCCGGGAAGCC
>DATIAJ010000387.1:0-5565 GCA_035458105.1 Nocardioides sp.
TCGACCACCTCGAGGACCGAGCTGTCGCCTGTCTCGGTGTAGACCACGGCACGCATCGCGCTTCTCCTTCGTCGGGGACGTCGTGGACCCCAACGTACGAGTGCCGCGGACCATGCCGCTCAGGCGGGCGGGGGCTTGACCGCGAGCACGGGGCAGGTGGCGTCGAGCAGGATCCGCTGCGCGGTGCTGCCGAAGACCAGCTTGCCGACCGGCGTCCGGGCCCGCAGGCCGAGCACGACCAGGCGGGCTTCGCGGCGCTGGGCCACCTGCACCACCGCGTCGCTCGGATCGCCGAGGTCACCCCGCTCGACCTCGAGCCGGCCCGCGGCCCCGGGCCACCGTCGTTCCAGCTCGGCGACCTCGGGCGGGACCTCCCCCCGGACAGCGGCGACCAGGACCACCGCCTCCTGCTCGCGGGCCGACTCGGCGACGGCGGCCTCGACGGCTGCGTGCCCGGGCGGGGTGTCGGCGTAGGCGACGACGACGGTCATCGGAGTTCCTTCCTGGAGGTGTGGCGGGCGGTCACTGGAGGATGCCCATGGGCAGGTCGACCGGCAGCAGGGACGGCAGGGCCAGCAGGACCAGCCCCAGCACGACGGTGTAGACGATCGCCGTGCGCAGCCGCGTCCGGGCGGCGTACAGCAGGAAGGCGGGGGTGAAGACCAGCGTCGCGGCGAGGTAGCCGCCGAGCATCACGAGCACCAGGAACCCTGCCATCGCGGCGAAGGTGCGGGCGGCGATCCGCAGGTCGTGGGCACGGGCCAGGGCCTTCTCGTCGGCGACCGGCCGGGTCCGGGTGGCGAGCATCGTCGAGCCTCCGGTGCCGAGCGGCTCGCCGAAGGCCTCCTCGACGTCGGCCGCACGCTTCCGCCAGACCTTGGCCTCCTGCCACACCATCACGAGGGCGGCGACCAGGCCGCAGGTGGCGACCAGCCTCGGCATCAGCCGGGCCTCCTCGGAGAACGATCCGCTGACCCACAGCGCCGCGGCGAAGGCGGCGACGAGGAGCACGGCGAGAGCCGCCGACCAGGTGGTGCCGGCCATCGAGCCCTCGAGGTCGTCGACGTCGTGGTCGGGGCCCTCGTGCTCGTCGCGGTGGCCGTCGTCGGCCTGGCCGGAGGTGCCGCGCAGCTTCTTCAGCAGCGCCCACAGCACCGGGACGATCAGCACCGCGGCGAAGACCAGCACGCCGGGGCGGAGCATCCACGAGCCGCCGTCGTAGAGGCTGGCGGTGAGGTAGTAGTAGCGCTCCATCGGGATCGCGAGGACGAAGCCGATGAGGAACGGGGCTCGCGGGGTGCCGGTCGCCTTGAGGAAGAAGCCCACCACACCGAGCAGGACCATCACCCACAGGTCGCCGATCTGGCCACCCTCCTGGTAGGCGCCCAGCAGCATGATCACGAGCAGGCCGGGGCCGAGCACCGCGAACGGAACGCGGGTCAGCTTGGCGAGCGAGCCGGTGGCGAGGAAGCAGAGGAACGCTCCGGCGACCGAGGCGATCGCGAACGCCCAGACGATGAGGTACATCAGGTCGAGGTGGTCGGTGACGATCGCCGGCCCGGGCTGGATGCCGTACGTCAGCAGCATCCCGAGCAGCATGGCCGACGGGACGCCGCCGGGGATGCCGAAGAGGAACGTCGGGATGAGGTCGCCCGCCTCGACGGAGTTGTTGGCGCTCTCGGGGCCGACGATGCCGCGCGGGTCGCCCTTGCCGAACTTGCGCTTGTCCTTCGCGGTGGCGACGGCCTGGCCGTACGCCAGCCAGGTGCCGGCGGTCGCGCCGACGCCGGGCAGGACGCCGGCCCAGATGCCGATGAGCGCACCGCGGACGACCTGCGACCAGTGAGTGACCCACTCGCGGATGCCGGCGCCCCAGCCGCCGGTGAGCTCGACCGGCTTCTCGGTGACCCTGCGCTGGCCGACGCGGCTGGCGATCTCGGCGAGGCCGAAGATGCCGAGCGCGACCGCGACCAGGGAGACGCCGTCGCTCAGGAAGAGGGAGCCGAAGGAGAAGCGCTCCTCGGCGGTGGTGGGCGACGTGCCGACCAGGCCGAGCAGCAGGCCGAGGAAGCCGGCGGTGAGGCCCTTGACGACGTTGCCGCGCGAGAGCACCGCGGCGAGCGAGACGCCGAGGATGGTGAGCATGAACAGCTCCGGGCTGCCGAACGACAGCACCAGCGGCCGGGCCAGCGGGATCGCGAGGGTCAGGCCGACCGCGCCGATGAGGCCGCCCGCCATCGAGGAGAGGAACGCCAACGACAGCGCTCGTTTGGCCTGCCCCTGCCGGGCCATGGAGTAGCCGTCGAGCATCGTCACGCTCGCCGACGCCGAGCCCGGTGCGCCCAGCAGGACGGCCGCGACGGTGTCGGAGGTGTGCACCACGGCGAGGGCGCCGATGAGCATGGCGAGAGCGGCTTCGGGCTCCATGCCGAAGGTGACGGGCAGCAGGATCGCCACGGCGCCGGTGCCGCCGAGGCCCGGGATCAGTCCGATGACCAGGCCGGCGAGGACGCCGATGGCGAGCATGAGCAGGAGGGAGGGGTCGGCCAGGGAGGCCAGCGCGGAGAGGGCTGCGTCAGTCATGGTGGCGTCCTCAGTCGATCGTGATGTCGTGGTCGGTCTCGAGCAGCTCGAGGACGTCCTCGCGGACGGCGTCGTCCACGCGGTAGGCGTCCCCGATGCGCTCGGCGAGGTCGGTCGAGGCGTCGATCGGGTAGCCACCGAGCACCTCGGCGGCCGCCTCCTGGAACTCCGGGTCGGCGCCCATCTCCTCGGCGGTCGAGCGGAGCAGCTCGACGGCCTCGTCAGGCGTGTCCTCGGGCACCCAGAGCGCCTTCTGGTACGTGTAGGTCAGCGCCAGGATCGCGCGGTAGGTCTCCAGCGCGTCGGCGTCGGGCTGCTCGCCGTTGAGCTGTTCGTAGACCTCCACGACGGTGGGGAGGTCGGGGAAGTTCGGGTCGCGCACGATCTCGCCCGACTCGTCGACCTGGCCGAGGGAGAAGAGTGGCACCGCGGTGCCGTCCTCCACGAGCGGCTCGACGGCTGGCCCGTACGACGACGTCGTCTGGTAGTCGATGTCGACCTCGCCGCGCTGCAGCGCGAGGTTGACAGGCCCACGTCCCTCGAAGCCGAAGGTGGAGGTCACGTCGGCGCCGAGGAGGTCGAAGGCGAGGAGCGTGGTGAGGTCGAGGCTGGTCGCGGCGATGCCGCCGAAGACGAGCGGCTTGTCGCGCTCGACGAGGTCCTCGACGCCCTGCACCCCGGCAGCGGACCGGGCATAGACCACGGCTCCCGTGCCGTTGGCCAGGATCGGCCGCAGGTCCGCGAAGTCGTAGCGCACCGCCGGCATGTCGAGCAGGTAGGGCACCACCGTCGAGGCGGTGCTCACCAGCACCTCGGTGCCGTCGGTGCGGGCGGAGCTCATGAAGTGGTTGGTGCCGAGGATGCCCTCGCCGCCGTCGTCGTTGACCGGCGCGAGGCCCGGCGAGCCCGGGACCTCGTGCGTCAGCTCGGTGGCGACGAAGCGCGCCCACGTGTCGGTGCCCCCGCCCTCGGCGAGCGGGATCATCATCTCCACGGTCTCGCCGGAGTAGTCACCGTCCGTGGTGGACGCCGCGGGGTTGAGGAGGTCGCCGCCGAGGACGGACACCCCCACGGCCAGGGCGGTGAAGCCCGCCACGACCGCGGCCGCGAGCCGGGGGCTGGGCATTGCCCGGTCCTGCGGCTCCTGCGGGTCCTGCGTGGGCACTGCGCTCCCGTCGGGATCGGCGGTCACGTCCTTCACGTCGACGTGCTGGGTCATGAGTTCCTCCAGGTGAAGCGAGCCCCTTCGGGGCCGGTCGTGTCAAGGGGTCGGGGGGTCACGCGGATGCCGTTGCCGGGGCAGAGGGCAGGAGCGGCGGGTCGGGCAGCAGCACCGACCCGCTCGCGAGGCGGCGGTAGGTGCGTACGACGCCGACGACGGGGACGCCGTCGTGGTCCTCGACGAAGGTGCTGACGCACCCCGCCGGCGTCGCCAGGCGCAACCCCGTGACGGGGCCGTCGGGCGCGACGAGGTCGTGCACGACGGTGCCGGCGGCGCCGGCGGCGAGGGTCAGGGCGACCGAGCCGGTGACCGGGACCGCAGGGTGGAAGCGGCCCATCGACAGCATCCGGACGGTCAGGTCGGTCTCGGGACCCTCGTCGGAGGCGACGTCCGAGACGAGGGCCAGCTTGGGGACCGCCCGGGCGACGGCCCCGGGGCTGTCGGCCAGCCCCATCAGGACCCCGGCCTCACGGCGTACGGCGTCGAGGCGGGCGAGCAGGCCCGGGGCCGCGTCGAGCGCGCCGGTCTCCTCGTCGCCGCGGACGCCGACGTCGGCCGCGCGGACCGCGACGACCGGCGCACCGGCATCGACGAGGGTGACGGTCACCCCGCCCACGGCGTCGGAGAGCCGGTCCCGCTCGCGGCCGGTGGGGAACAGGTGGCCGGTGCTGCGACCGGCGGGGTCGACGAAACCCATCCGCACGGGAGCGCCGGGGAACGGCACGCCGGGGATGTGCTCGGTCGCGGCCTCGTCGAGGCGCCCGCCCGGGGTCGGCACCCGCTGCACGATGAGCTGGCGGGTGTTCGTGTTGAGCACCCGGACCGACGTCTCGTCCTGGCCGACGGGGACCCAGCCCTCGCGAATGGCGAAGGGAGCGACGACGGCCGAGCAGTTGCCGCAGTTGCTGCCCCAGTCGACCTTGGCCTCCTCGATGCCGACCTGGGCGAACGTGTACTCCACGTCCACGTCGGGGTCGGCCGACGGCGCCAGGATGACGGCCTTGCTGGTGGTCGAGGTGCCGCCGCCGACGCCGTCCACCTGGCGGTGGTCGGGGCTGCCGTAGAGGCGCAGCAGCACCTCGTCGACCGACAGGTCCGGGATGTCCAGGTCGTCGCGACGGAAGACCCAGCACTTGCTGGTGCCTCCCCGCATCCACGTCGCGTCGATCTCGCGCATCGGGCCTCCTCAGGTGTGGTCCGGGCGATCCGGACGACCTCAGGTTGAGCCCGCAGTGAGGTGTAGCACAATCACGAATCTGAACACATCCGTGAAGCGTTGCTACATGCCTCGGCAGCCCTGGACGTGCGCGGCGGTGTCGTGGCGACCGTCAAGCGCTCAGGCGCCCCTCTTCATGGCCGTGAAGCATCGCTTCAGGCAGACTGGGGAGCGTGCTCGACGTCAAACGACTCCAGGTCCTGCTCGCGATCGTCGAGGAGGGATCGGTGACCGGCGCGGCCACCGCGCTGGGCTACACCCCGTCCGCGGTGTCCCAGCAGCTGCTGCGCCTCGAGCGCGAGGCCGGGCAGCCGCTGCTCGACCGGCACGCGCGCGGCATGCGCCCCACCGAGGCCGGCCTCGTGCTCGCCACACACGCCCGCAAGGTGATCCGCCAGCTGTCCGCCGCAGAGGCGGACCTGCAGGACATCGCTGGCGTGCGGAGGGGCTCGGTCACCCTCGGCACGTTCCCCACCGTGGGGAGCTCGTTCCTGCCGCTGGCCGTGCGCCGCTATCGCGAGCTCTACCCCAACATCACGCTGAC
>DATIAJ010000388.1:0-2422 GCA_035458105.1 Nocardioides sp.
CCAGCGTGGGGCGTACGAACCTCTCGACGAGGTCGGTGTCACCGCTCGCCGCGATGTGGGGCAGCGCGATCCCGGCGGTGAAGAGGCCGGCCATCAGTCCGCTGGACGCACCGGCGTCGAACATCGCCTCCTGCATCGCGACCGAGTCGAGCAGGTCGCCGCCGCTCCCGCCGACCGACTCCGGGAAGGCGACGCCGATCAGGCCCATGTCGCCGGCGGTCCGGTGCAGCGCGCGCGGGATCTCGCCCGCGTCCTCCCACTCCTGCAGGTGCGGGACCACCTCGCGGCGGACGAACTCGGCGCCGGTGGCGCGCAGCGCGTCGTGCTCCGACGTCGATGCGGTCACGTCAGGCTCTCCTCGATCGAGACCAGCCGCGACCGGACGAACTCGCCGAGCCCCTTCGCCTGCGGGTCGAACCGGGTCGACGCGGCCACGCCCTGGCCGAGGAGGCCGTGCACCACGAGGTTGACCGCGCCCAGGTGCGGCAGCAGCCAGACGTCGACGTCGAGGTCGGCGGCCTCCGGCAGGAGGGTGGGGATGCCGCGCGGCGACATCAGCTTGAACAACCACTGCACGCGGGCGTCGTACAGCCCCTGGTCGGCGCCGTCGTGCTTCACCCAGAGGCCGATGTTGGCGTCGCCGCCCTTGTCGCCCGAGCGCGCGTGGACGAAGGTCCCCAGCGGCAGGCGGCGGGTGAGCGAGTCGTGCTCGGCCGGGTAGGGCGACGGGCGGCGGCCCGGAGCCTCCGTCGCGGGGGTGTACGTCGTCGGCTCGGCGACGACCTCCCGGCGGCCGTCGGCGTGGACGACGGTGTGCGCGACCTCGGCGCGGTCGACGTACTCGGCGCGGTAGACGCCGAACGGCGTCGCGGGGGCGGGGGGTGCTGTCATCGTGAAGCCGGGGTAGGAGCCGAGCGCCAGCTCGACGGCGGCGGCGGTGAAGGCGCGGCCGACCGGGTCGGGCGAGGGGTCCTTCACGGTGCAGCGCAGCAGGGTGGACGCGGCCTCCTCGGAGTCCGCGTCGGGGGTCGGCGGGTCGACGGCCGACCAGGTCACCTCGGCGGCCGTGAGGCGCGGTGAGAGCTGCTCGCGCACCCAGGCGGCCTTGGCCTCGACGTCGAGGCCGGTCAGGACGAGCTCGACCTGGTTGCGCCAGCCGCCGAGCTCGTTGACGCAGACCTTGAGCCGCTCGGGCGGTGCCTCGCCGACGACGCCGCGGATCGCGACCCGGTCGTCGCCCTCCTGCTCGAGGCGCACCGAGTCGAGGTGGACGGTGACGTCGGGCCCGAGGTAGCGGGTGGACTGGATCTCGTAGACCAGCTGGGCGGTGACGGTGTCGACGGTGACCGCGCCGCCGGTGCCGGCGTGCTTGGTGATGACGCTCGACCCGTCGGCGGCGACCTCCGCGACCGGGAAGCCCAGGGGTCGGTCGCGGTGGGGCAGGTCGAGGAAGCCGCTGAAGTTGCCACCCGTCGCCTGGGTGCCGCACTCGATGACGTGGCCCGCGACGACCGCGCCCGCCAGCTCGTCGTACGACGTCGCGGTCCAGCCGTGGTGCGCGACGGCGGGCCCGACCACGAGGGAGGCGTCGGTGACCCGGCCGGTGACGACCACGTCGGCGCCGGCGGCCAGGGCGGCGGCGATGCCGAAGCCGCCGAGGTAGGCGTTGGCGGTGAGGGCGTTCGGGAAGGAGAGGTGGCGTACGTCGTCGCCCTCGACGTGGGCGACCTGCGGGTCGAGGCCGAGGCCCTTCGCGACCTCGCGGACCTTGTCGGCCAGGCCGGCGGGGTTGAGGCCGCCGGCGTTGGCGACGACCCTGACGCCGCGTTCGATCGCGAGGCCGAGGCAGTCCTCGAGCTGGCGCACGAACGTGCGGGCGTAGCCGAGGGACGGGTCCTTGAGCTGGTCCTTGCCGAGGATGAGCATCGTCAGCTCGGCGAGGTAGTCGCCGGTGAGCACGTCGAGCTCGCCGCCCTCGAGCATCTCGCGCATGGCGCTGAGCCGGTCGCCGTAGAAGCCCGAGCAGTTGCCGATCCTGACCACGCTCATCGCGGTGCCCGTCCCTCGCCCGGCTGGCCGGCGAAGGCCTGGGCGATGTCGAGCCAGCGGTCGGCGTCGGCGCCGGTGGCGACGAGGTCGGTGTCGGCGCGGTGGACGCGCTGGGTGACGAGGCGGCAGAAGTCGCCCGCGCTGCCGGTCACGGTCTGCGCCGCATCCTCCGGCCCCCAGCTCCAGACCTCGCCCGACGGCGCGACGAGGTCGATGCGGAACTCCTCGGCCGGGGCGTCGAGGCCGTGGACGGCGTGGGCGAAGTCGCGGGTGCGGACGCCGAGGTGGGCGACGTGGCGGATCCGGTCGGTGTCCTCGACCGGGGCACCGAGTCCCTCGTGGACGTCGAGGCCGTGCGCCCAGGTCTCCATCA
>DATIAJ010000389.1:0-4492 GCA_035458105.1 Nocardioides sp.
CTCGACATGATGCTCAACGACTCGATGTACGGCATCCTCTTCCGCGACATCAACCCGATCCGGACCTTCGTGGACCAGCGCTTCAGCCGCCAGGTCCACGCCCGCGCCGGCATCATCATCAACACCGGCGAGGACAACTACCTCACCACGGCCGACGCGATCGAGGCCGCCCACACGGTCACGACGAGCCAGCTGCTCAACGAGTACTTCGCCAAGGAGGCCGGGCTCGAGGACTGGCAGCTCGGCCTGGGACACGCCTTCGAGATCGACCCCGAGGTGCCTGACTCGTTCCGCCTCGAGCTGGCGCACGCCCTGCTCGCGCGCGAGCTGTTCCCGGACGCGCCGCTGAAGTGGATGCCACCGACGCGCCACATGACCGGCGACATCTTCAAGGGCTACCTCCTCGACGGCTTCTTCAACCTGGTCGGCGCGCTCACCGGGCAGGGCATCCTGCTGGTCGGCATGATGACCGAGGCCGTCGTCACGCCGTGGATCTCCGATCGCGACCTGGCCCTGCAGAACGTCCGCTACGTGATGAATGCCGCCGGCAACCTCCACGAGGACTTCCGCCCCGCACCCGACGGCTTCATCGCCGGCCGCGCCCGCGAGGTGCTGGGCGAGGCGATCGACCTGCTCGAGGAGATCAAGGCCGACCGCAGCGTGCCCGGCGAGCCGCCGCTGCTCTCCGCCATCGCCGACGGCACCTTCGGCCTGATGAAGCGCCCCGCTGACAAGGGCAAGGGCCTCGACGGCGTCGCGCGCAAGGCGCCCGACTACTACAACCCGGCGACCGAGATCCTGGAGGAGAAGTGAGCCTCATCCGCCCGTACGGCGACACCACCGGCGACGGGATGGTGCAGCTCTCCTTCACCCTCCCCATCGAGCACTCCAAGGTCGCCGAGGGTGCGGCCGTCCAGCTCGCCAACAAGATGGGCATGGACCCGGCGCTGGTCGTCCACGCCAAGCCGATGGGGGAGGGCTTCACGTTCTTCGTCGTCTACGGCCGCGTCAACCACCTCGTCGACCCCAGCACCGTGGAGGTCGTCGAGCGCGACTACCCGCTGCTGACCCCCAAGGAGGCCAACGCCGCGATCAAGCGGTCGATGCGCCGGCGCCTGGTGGTCGTGGGCGGCTGCATCGGCACCGACGCCCACACCGTCGGCATCGACGCGATCCTCAACATCAAGGGGTTCGCGGGGGAGAAGGGCCTGGAGTACTACCGCGAGCTCAAGGTGGTGAACCTCGGCGCGCAGGTCTCGGTCCCGCAGCTCGTCGAGGCGGCGCGTGAGGAGAGGGCCGACGCGGTGCTCGTCTCGCAGGTCGTCACCCAGCGCGACGCCCACCTGCTCAACACCCGCGAGATGTCGGCCGCCTTCCGGGAGGCCTACCCGGCGGCCACGCGGCCCCTGCTCGTCGTGGGCGGCCCCCGCTTCGACGAGACGATGGCCGACGAGCTCGGCGTCGACCGCGTCTTCAGCAGGGGTACGACGCCGGGCGAGGTCGCCTCGTTCATCGTCCACCGGCTCGCCGGCCCGAAGACCACCCAGGAGAAGGCCTCATGACCGACGGCAGCCGGGTCGGCACGGTGGTGACCCACCGTCGCTACGTCCCCTACTCCCACGCCCACTACGCCGGCAACCTGGTCGACGGGGCCTACAGCCTGGGCCTGTTCGGCGACGTCGCCACCGAGATGTGCATCGTGCTCGACGGCGACGAGGGACTCTTCGCGTCCTACTCCGACGTCCAGTTCCGCGCCCCCGTCCGCGCAGGCGACGTCCTCGAGATCACCGCGACGCTGGTGAAGGAGGGCACCCGCAGCCGGGTGCTGGACTTCGCCGTGAGCGTCGTCGGGCGGGGCGCGCCGACCGACGACGCACCCGGTCGGGCAGAGGTGCTGGACCCGCCGGTGGTGGCCACGACGGCCACCGGCACGGTCGTCGTACCCCCCGGATCGCGCGACTGATACCCCCGACGTCGGCGTGTCATGCGTCGACACGCCGACGGCCCCGAGATTTGTCGGAGGAGTTTCCTCCGCGGCGCGTGGCGTTGACCTGCGACAACGTGCGTCGTCGCAGGTCAGGGGCGTGTTGACACGGGTCCCGCTGGGAGGGAGGGTTCCCGGGTCCGCCTGTGCAGCTCGCGGGTGGCGCCTTCGACAGAGCGGAGACGAGCGTGGGGCACGCAAGGCCAGCGGTGCCCACCGCCCGTCGACCGGTCGCGGGTGCCCCGCGGGGGCCGGATGCGGGAGGAACCACGGGGCCGTAGACAACTTCGCGTGCTCGTCAGCCAGACGGGTGCGTGTTGGTCCGAAGCCCCCAGGTTCCTCCCGCACCGCTGCAGGCGCCCGATCCGCCGTGCCGGACGGTCGGCTACGGTCTGTGCGTGCCACTGCGCTGCCTCCTCGCCCTGGTCGGCGGGCTCGTGCTGGCAGCCGCGTTCGAGCCGGTCGGCCACTCCTGGGTCATGCCTCCCGCGATCGCGGCCCTGGTGCTGTCCGTGCGCGGTCTCGAGCCGCGCCGCGCGTGGCTGCCGAGCCTCGTCTTCGGGGTGGCATTCATCTTCACCGTGATGGTCTGGATGCGCTCGGTCGGCACCGACGCGTGGCTCGCGATGTGCGCGATGGAGGCGGCCTTCTTCGTCCCGCTCGGCATCGGGCTGTCGTGGAGCATGCGCTCGCGCGCGTGGCCCGTCCTCGCCGCGCTGTGGTGGGTCGGGATCGAGACGTTGCGCAGCGGCTTCCCGTTCAGCGGCATGCCGTTCGGCCGACTGGTGTTCGCGACCGCCGACACGCCCTGGGCCGACGCCGTTCCGTGGATCAGCATGACCGGTGTCAGCTTCCTGGTCGCGCTCACCGGCACGACGCTCGCGTGGGTGCTGCTGGAGCTGCGCTCACCCTCGCGGGCGACGTACGCCGCCGTGGCGGGGCTCGCGGTCGTCACCCTCGCACCGGCGCTGGCGCCGTTCCCGCTCGAGCGGAGCGGCACAGCAACGGTCGCCGCGGTGCAGGGCGACGTCCCGGGCACCGGGCTCAACGTGCCGGCCGTGCACCGCCAGGTGACCGCCAACCACGTGCGGCTGACCGAGGAGCTCGCCGAGGCGGTGGCCGCGGGGGAGCAGCCGCGGCCCGACTTCGTGGTGTGGCCGGAGAACTCGACCGCCGTCGACCCGTTCCTCGACACCGAGATCAACGCCGGCATCGTCGCGGCCTCCGACGCGATCGACGTACCGATCCTCGTCGGCGGCACCAACAGCAACCCGCTCGACGACACCCAGGTCCTGAACCAGGGGATCGTCTATCAGCCGGGCCTCGGCAGCGGCGACCGCTACACCAAGCGGCACCCGGTGCCCTACGGGGAGTACATCCCCTTCCGCGGCAGCAGCTGGATGCCATCGACCTACGGCCGGCTCACCGAGGTGCCGCGCGACATGGTCCGCGGCACCAGCCTAGAGCCGATCCGCGTCGGCGACCTGCGCGTGGCCGACGCGATCTGCTTCGACGTGGCCTACGACGAGGGCATCGCCGGCCAGGTGGCACGCGGGGCGGAGCTCGTCACCGTGCAGACGAGCAACGCGATGTTCAGCCGCACCGGCCAGCTCGCCCAGCAGTTCGAGATCAGCCGGCTCCGGGCCCAGGAGACCGGCCGGTGGGTCGTGGTGGCCGCCATCAACGGCATCTCCGGCGTCGTACGCCCCGACGGCACGGTGGTCGCGTCGGTCCCGGCACGCGGGCAGGAGGTGCTCGTGGAGACCGTCGGGCTCAGCACCACCACGACCCCGGCCGTGCGCCTCGGCGTCTGGCCCGGACGACTCGCGCTGATCTTCCTCGTCGTGCACACGGCGGTCGTGCTCATCACCTATCGTCGTCGCCGGCAGCGCGACCGCGACGGCCAGGACGACCACCCCGGTCACCACCAGTCCCTGCAGCCCACGAGAACCCTGGAGCGAGGTACGCCCGCGTGAGTGTCGACCGACTCGGCAGGTGCGTGATGGTCATCCCGACCTACGACGAGGCGGACAACCTCGAGTGGATCGTCGGGAGGCTGCGCGCGGCCCAACCCGGCGTCGACGTCCTCGTCGTCGACGACAACAGCCCGGACGGCACCGGCGACATCGCCGACAAGCTGGCCGCGGCCGACCCGGCCGTCAGCGTCGTGCACCGCACCGAGAAGGCCGGGCTGGGCGCCGCCTACCTCCACGGCTTCGACGTCGCCCTCCGCGAGGGCTACGACGTCATCGGCGAGATGGACGCCGACGGCTCGCACCAGCCCGAGCAGCTCCAGCGTCTCCTCGACGCGCTGCACACGGCCGACCTCGTCATCGGCTCGCGCTACGTCCCCGGCGGGTCGGTGGTCAACTGGCCCCTCCAGCGGCTCCTGCTCTCGCGCGGCGGCAACCTCTACGTCCGCCTCCTGCTCGGCATCCGGGTCAAGGACGCCACCGCCGGCTACCGCCTGTTCCGACGTACGACGCTCGAGGCGATCGACCTTGGCTC
>DATIAJ010000390.1:0-2156 GCA_035458105.1 Nocardioides sp.
GAGCCGCCGCGGGAAGAGCTCGAAGACCGCCCTCCGGTCGGCCGTGCCGGACTGGCGCGCCGCCTGGACCATGGTCAGCTCGTAGTGGTCGGTCAGGAGCGCCGCTGAGGCTGTCACGACCCACACTGTGCCACGATGGACCTCGTGTCAGCCGCCAGTCCCGTAGAGGTCGAGCCGACCCTCACCCCCGATGAGATCACCTTCCTGGCCAAGCCGTGGGTGACGCTCGTGTGGGACGACCCGGTCAACCTGATGTCCTACGTCTCGTACGTGTTCCAGAAGTACTTCGGCTACGACAAGGCGAAGGCCGAGAAGCTGATGATGGAGGTGCACACCGAGGGCAAGTCGGTCGTCTCGACGGGCACGCGCGAGGAGATGGAGCGCGACGTGCAGGCGATGCACGAGTACGGGCTCTGGGCGACGATGGAGAAGGCATCCTGAGGTGAGCGGGTTCGAACGACACCGCAGGTCCGGCCACGTCATCGCCACCTTCACCGGCTTCGAGGCCGACCTGCTGCGCTCGCTTGCCTCCCAGATGGTGGAGCTGCTGCGCAACGAGCGGGCCGAGCCGGCCGCGCCGACCGCCGACGCCTTCGAGGCGATGATGGCCGAGTTCTCCGGCGCCACCACCATCCCCGAGGACCCGGTGCTCGCACGCCTGTTCCCGACGGCGTACCCCGACGACGAGGAGTCCGCCTCCGACTTCCGCCGCTTCACCGAGGGAGGGCTGCGTGACGGCAAGGCCGCGGCGGCCGGGGCGATCATCGACACGCTCGAAGACGCCGGCCTACCCCCCGAGCTGACCGAGGACGGCCTCGTCATCGACGTCGAGCTCACCCACGCCGAGGCCGAGACGTGGATGCGGGCCTTCACCGACATCCGCCTCGCCCTGGCCACCCGCCTCGGCGTCGAGGCCGGCGACGAGCACTACTGGCACTCGCTGCCCGACGACGACCCGCGCGCACAGGCGCACGACATCTACGAGTGGGTCGGCTACCTCCAGGAGACGGTGGTCGAGGCGCTGACGGCCGGATGACGCCCGTTCCCGACTTCATCGTCGAGCTGCGCCGGCTCGTGGGCGACCACCCGCTGTGGATGCCCGGGGTCACCGCCGTGATCCGCCGTGGCAACGAGGTCCTGTTGGTGAGGCGCGCGGACAACGGCCGCTGGACGCCGGTCACGGGCATCACCGATCCCGGCGAGGAGCCGGCCGTGACCGCCGCGCGGGAAGCCATGGAGGAGACCGGTACACGGATCCGCGTGGACCGTCTGGCCGCGACGTCGGTGCACCCCGAGGTCATCTACGACAACGGGGACCGGGCGTCCTACCTCGACCTCACCTTCGCCTGCACCTGGCTCGAGGGCGAGGCACACGTCGCCGACGACGAGTCGAGCGACGTGCGCTGGTGGCCGCTGTCCTCGCTGCCCGAGATGAGCGACCTGATGCTCGACCGGATCGAGGCCGCCACCAGCGACGAGCGGGAGGCGCGGTTCGTCGCGCCCGCCGGGCAGGAGGAGGCTGCACCGCCTCCGGTGCTCACCCCCGACGCACCCGTGCTGGGCGTGGACGCCTGCCCGGCCGGCTGGGTCGGCGTCGTCCTCGACCCCTCGCTGCGGGCGTCCGTCTTCGTCGCCGCCGACATCACCGGCCTGCTCGAGCTCGTGCGCGAGCACCACGACGTGCCCGTGGTCGCCGTCGACATCCCGATCGGCCTGCCCGACAGTGGCGGCCGGCTCGCCGACGCCGAGGCCCGCCGGGCGCTGACCGGCAAGGCGTCCTCGGTGTTCTCCACGCCCGTACGCTCCGCGGTCGAGGCCGCGACCTACGCCGAGGCACGCGAGGCCAACCTCGCGGCGACCGGCGGGCGCACCAGCGTCAGCGCCCAGGCGTACGCCCTGCGCGACAAGGTGCTCCAGGTCGACGCGTGGGTACGGGGACGGCCCGGGGCGCTGGTGATCGAGGTGCACCCCGAGGTGAGCTTCGCGCGCATGGCGGGAGCGCCCGTGCTGGCGCGCAAGAAGGACGCCGACGGCGTACGCGCCCGCCGCGAGGCGCTCGCCGCCCACGGCATCGTCGCGCCGGCGTACTTCCGCGGTGCCGGGTTCGGCGAGGACGACCTGCTCGACGCCTGCGCCGCCGCCTGGACGGCCGTGCG
>DATIAJ010000391.1:0-5389 GCA_035458105.1 Nocardioides sp.
CCGCGGGTCCAGCTGATGGCGTCCGGCGTGGGCTTCCCCTGGGTCGAGGAGGCCGCCCGCCTCCTCGCCGAGGAGTGGGGCGTCCAGGCCGACCTGTGGTCGGTCACCTCGTGGAACGAGCTCGCCCGCGACGGCGCCGCCGTCGAGCAGTGGAACCTGCTGAACCCGGGCGAGGAGCGCCGCACGGCCTACGTCAGCGACAAGCTCGCCGGCGTCCGGGGTCCGGTCGTCGCCGTGTCCGACTACATGCGGGCCGTGCCCCTGCAGATCGCCCGCTGGGTCCCGGCCGACTACCGCGTGCTCGGTGCCGACGGCTTCGGCTTCGCCGACACCCGCCCCGCGGCCCGCCGGTTCTTCCACATCGACGCCCAGAGCGTCGTGGTCCAGGCCCTGCAGGCGCTCGCCGACGCCGGCGAGCTCCCGGTCGAGAAGGCCGTCGAGGTCGCGCAGCGATACCGGATCGACGACCCGACCGCCACCAAGGACATCAAGCAGGAGGGCGGCGACGCCTGAGGGGCCTCACCACCCGCTGACACCCGCCTGACCCGCCCGGGTCAGGCGGGTGTTGCGTGTCGTACGTCGTCCAGCGGGTCGACGGGCGGGTCGCCGGCGCGGGCCCCGGCCGGCCGCACCGGCGCCCCCTCGTGGAGCAGGTCGCGCCAGCGGTGGCGGTCGTAGTGGCTGGGCTCGGTGGTGCGGATGAAGTCGCGCACGATCTTGGCGAACCGCTCGGGGTGGTCGCGGTGCGGGAAGTGGCCGGCGTTGGGGATGATCTCGATTCGGGCGGTGGGCGCGAGCGCGCTGGCGTTGCTGGCGTGGCTGACCGGGATGACGTGGTCGTCGGCTCCCCAGACGACGCACATCGGCATGGCCTCGGTGAGGTAGGCGCGGTCGGCCATGGTGACGATCTGGCCCTTCCAGTCCACCACGGCGCGGACCACGTGCCGGATCGCAGCGCGTGCGCGGGGGTCCTTGAACGAGTCGTAGATGGCGGCGACCTCGTCGAGGTCGCGGAGCTGGCTGATCCCGCTCCGGGCGAGCACCCGCATGGCCGTCGTGGCAGCGTGGCGCAGCCCCGGGGCCGCCAGCAGGCCCATCACCTGGTGGAAGCCGGGGGTCGTGATGGCGCGGATGGCCGGGTTCACCTCCGGGCCCAGGCCTCCGGACCCGACGAGGACGAGCCGCTCGGTGCGCTCGGGGTACTGGTAGGCGAACTGCATGGCCACTCCCCCGCCGAAGCTGTGCCCGACCACCGTCGCGGTGTCGATGCCCAGCACGGTCAGCAGGTCGCGCATGCCGTTGGCGTAGCCGCCCACGCTGTAGTCGGCGCGCGGCTTGTCGGACACGCCGTGGCCGAGCAGGTCGGGGGCGATGACCGTGTGCGTCCGGGCGAGCGAGTCGATGACCGGTGCCCAGGTCGTGTGGTCGCAGCCGAGGCCGTGGAGCAGCAGGACGACGGGTCCCGACCCGGCGCGGACGTACGCGCGCCGGTGTCCGTGCACGGTCACGTGCTCGACGTGCGGGCTGCTGCGACGGGTCACGCGACCTCCAGATCTGGGACTGTCCGGGATTCAACCAGAGCCTGGGTGCCGGTACCCCGCGCGCCTCCCCCTGATGCCAAGTCGTGACCTGACGGCCCGGGCGGCGTGCTTCGTGGGAATCCCACTACGTGACGCACCCCACTACAGTCGTGCCGTGACCCCGTCCCGCCGCCGCGCAGCCGAGGCCCTGCGCAACTCCACGGGGGCGCTCAGCACGGCCGCCACGGGACGGATGTCCAGTGACCTGCCCTGGTTCGACGACCTGAGCGCCGAGGACCGGTCGTGGGTCGGGCTCATCGTCCAGGCCGGCATCCGCGGGTTCGTGGACTGGTACGACCACGAGGTCGGGGCGTCGGCCCACGACCCCCTCGACGTCGTCGTGTTCGGCGCTGCGCCGCGCGAGCTGACCGGCGTCATCTCGCTCCAGCAGACCGTCGAGCTGGTGCGGCTGAGCATCCGGGTCGTCGAGACCACCATCGACACCCTCCTCGACCCCGACGACGCCCGCGAGGTGCACGACGCGGTCCTGCTCTACGCCCGCGAGGTGGCCTTCGCGACCGCCGCGGTCTACGCCCGGGCGGCCGAGTCCCGCGGCGCGTGGGACGCACGACTCGAGGCCCTCGTCGTCGACGCGGTCGTCCGAGCCGAGGCCGACGAGAGCGTGCTGTCGCGAGCCAGCGCGCTGGGCTGGGGCGCGCACGGCGACGTGGCCGTCGTGCTGGGCGCCACGCCCCCGCACCGCGCCGAGCTCGACGTGTTCGAGTCCGTACGACGTTCCGCGCGCGCGGGGGGTATGGACGCGCTCTGTGCCACGCAGGGCGATCGACTGGTCGTCGTCCTCGGCGGCGTCACCGACCCGCTTGCGGCTGCGACGAGGCTGCTCGACCACTTCGGCGACGGCCCCGTGGTGGTCGGCCCCGTCACCGCCGACCTGGCCCACGCCAGTGCGTCGGCCCGGGCCGCGCTGTCCGCGCACCGCGCCGCCAGCGGCTGGCCCGACGCGCCGCGCCCGGTCGCGAGCCGTGACCTGCTCCCCGAGCGCGCCCTGGCCGGGGACGGGCACGCGCGTCGCCACCTCGTCGACGAGGTCTACCTCCCGCTGATGGCCGCGCGCGGCACCCTGCTCGAGACGCTGGCGGCGTGGTTCGAGCACGGCTCGTCCATCGAGGCGACCGCCAGGGCGCTCTTCGTCCACCCCAACACCGTGCGCTACCGGTTGCGCCAGATCTCCGACATCACCGGCTGGTCACCCACCCGTCCGCGCGAGGCGTTCACGCTCCAGCTGGCGTTGATCCTAGGGCGTCAGTCGGGTCGGACGGAACTGTAGGAACCCTACAAAGATCTGGGGGTCAGATTCGTCGGCGCCGGACCCGCGGCGACCGGCCATGACCCGTCACAGTGGACACGTGCTCGTCATCGTCGCTCCCGGTCAAGGGGCCCAGACCCCCGGATTCCTCACGCCCTGGCTGGAGGACCCGACCTTCGCCTCGCGCTTCGACTGGCTCGCGACCGTGGCCGGCATCGACCTCGCCCACTACGGCACCGAGGCCGACGCCGAGACCATCCGCGACACCAAGATCGCCCAGCCGCTGCTGGTCGCGACCGGGCTGATCGCCGCCCTCGACCTCTTCCCGCACCCGGCCGACGCGTTCTCGCGCATCGGTGCGGTCGCCGGCCACAGCGTGGGCGAGCTGACCGCAGCAGCCGGTGCCCGGGCCATCACGGCCGAGCAGGCGATGGTGCTGGTGCGCGAGCGCGGCAACGCCATGGCCGACGCGGCCGCGACCACCGCCACCGGCATGACCGCCGTCCTCGGCGGGGACCGCGACGAGGTCCTGGCGGCCATCGAGCGGCACGGCCTCACCGCCGCCAACGACAACGGACCCGGCCAGGTCGTCGCCGCCGGTACGACGGAGCAGCTCGCCGCCTTCGCCGAGGATCCGCCGGCCAAGGCGCGCCTGATGCCGCTGAGCGTCGCCGGAGCCTTCCACACCGTCCACATGGCTTCGGCGGTCGACCGCCTCGCCTCGCTGGCCCGCTCGGTGTCCACCCACGACCCGCGCACCCCGGTGATCTCCAACCGTGACGGCCAGGTCGTCCACGACGGCCGCGACGTGCTGCGCCGCATCGTCGGGCAGATCTCCAACCCGGTCCGCTGGGACCTCTGCCTGGAGACGATGAGCGACCTCGGCGTCACCGGCATCCTCGAGATGCCGCCGGCCGGCACGCTCACCGGCATCGCCAAGCGCGCCCTCAAGGGCGTGGAGACGTTCGCGCTCAAGACGCCCGACCAGCTCGACGACGCCCGCGAGTTCTGCGACAAGCACGGCGAGGCCTCGATGATCGAGACCACCCCGACCTGGCGGATGGTCGTCTCCCCCGCCAAGGGCACCTTCCACATCTCCGCCGAGGCGGCGCAGCTCCACCTGCTCGCTCCCGGCGCGACCATCGGTGCCGTCGCCAGCCTGCGCGACCGCACCGAGATCACCGCGCCCCACGGCGGCTCCGTCGTCGAGTGGCTGGTCGAGGACGGCGACCTCGTCTCCCCGGGCCAGCCCCTCCTGCGACTCCACCCGGAGGCCACGCCCTGATGACTGCCATCACCGGCGGCACGGGTGCCGCCCACGCACGCATCCTGGGTGTCGGCGCCTACCGCCCGTCCCGCCTCGTCCCCAACTCCGAGGTCGTCGACGCCATCGACTCCAGCGACGAGTGGATCCAGCAGCGCTCCGGGATCAGGACGCGCCGCTGGGCCGGTCCCGAGGAGTCCGTCCAGATGATGTCGGTCGAGGCCTCCCGGATCGCCATCGAGCGCGCCGGCCTCGACGTCGGCCAGATCGACTGCGTGGTCGTCGCCACCGTCAGCCACCTGCTCCAGACGCCCGCCGTGGCCACCGCGATCGCGCACGAGCTCGGCACCGACGGGGCCGCCGCCTTCGACATCTCCGCGGCGTGCTCCGGCTTCTGCCACGGCATCGCACTGGCCTCCGACATCGTCCGGGCCGGCAGTGCGCGCCACGTCCTGGTGGTCGGGGTCGAGCGGCTCACCGACATCCTCGACCTCACCGACCGCGGCACCGCCTTCATCTTCGCCGACGGGGCCGGGGCAGCCGTTGTCGGCCCGAGTGACACCCCCGGCATCGGCCCGGTCGTGTGGGGCTCCGACGGCGAGCAGTTCGACCTCATCCGGCAGCGCGAGGACTGGCGCGACGTCGTCGGCACCGACACGCAGCCCGGCTCCGGCGTGATGCCCCACCTGACCATGCAGGGCAACCCGGTCTTCCGCTGGGCGTCCTTCGCCATGGCCAAGATCGGCCAGCAGGCCCTGGACGCGGCCGGCATCACCCTCGACGAGCTCGACGTCTTCGTGCCCCACCAGGCCAACATGCGCATCATCGACGCCATGGCACGCTCCATGAAGCTCCCCGGTTCGGTCCGGATCGCACGCGACGTCGCCGACCAGGGCAACACCTCGGCCGCGTCGGTGCCGCTCGCGCTCGACCGCATGATGGCCGAGGGCGAGGCCAGGTCCGGTGACACGGCGCTGCTCATCGCCTTCGGCGCCGGGCTGTCGTACGCCGCCCAGGTCGTCACCGTCCCCTGACCCGCACCAACCCAGACCAGCCCCCAGACCAGCCCAAGCAGCACCCACACAGAAGAAGGGAAGGCCCATGGCCAGCACCGAAGAAATCCGCGCCGACCTCGCTGAGATCGTCAACGAGGTGGCCGGCGTCGACGCCGACGACGTCCAGCTGGACAAGTCCTTCGTGGACGACCTCGACGTCGACTCGCTCTCCATGGTCGAGGTCGTCGTGGCCGCCGAGGAGAAGTTCGGCGTGACCATCCCG
>DATIAJ010000392.1:0-5155 GCA_035458105.1 Nocardioides sp.
CTGAAGACGATCGAGAAGACCCGGTTGCCCTGCGGGAGGGCGGAGGTCTTCCTCCACAGGTCGAGGACGGCAGTCATGCCGGGATGCTACCAGCGGGTAACTTCGTGTGGACTCCCCGCTCGAGCGACTCAGACCGGCTGCAGCACCTCGACCCGGTTGCCGTGGCCGTCGTGGGTGTGGAGGCGTACGTGGCCGGGGAACGAGTCGCGCTGGCTCTCGTCCACGTCCAGGCCGAGCGCCCGCAGCCGGCCCGCCACCTCGTCGAGGTCGTCGACGACGAAGGCCGGGTGCGCCTTGCGTGCGGGCGCGAACGGGTCCTCGACGCCGACGTGCAGCTCGGCCACGACGGCGCCCGCGTCGTCGTACGCCCGGAACCAGCACCCGCCGCGCGCCACCAGGTCGGCCGGCTTGTCGACCTCGGTCATGCCGAGCCCCTCGGCGTAGAAGCGCCGGGCCGCGTCCTCTCCCCCGGGCGGACAGGCGACCTGCACGTGGTGGAGCCTCACGGGACCGGCACCCCCTGCGGCTTGCGCGCCACCACGAAGATCCGCCTGAAGGGCAGCACGACGCGGCCGGCCGTGTCGGCCGGGTAGGCGTCGCGCAGGAGCTTCTTGAACTCGTCCTCGAAGAGGGGGCGCAGGTCGTCGGGCAGCGCCTGCAGCGTGGGCCGCGCGCCCGTCCCGGAGACCCAGTCGAAGACGGGGTCCTCGCCGGTCAGGACGTGGAGGTACGTCGTCTCCCACGCGTCGACCTCGCAGCCGAGGTCGAGCAGGACGCGGGCGTAGACGTCCGGGTCGTGGCTCGTCGGGACGCGGGCGTCGCGCACGTGCTCGGCGTACGGCGCCCGGGCCGCCAGGTCGGTGCGGGTGGTGTGGCTGGGCTCGTCGAAGTTGCCGGGCACCTGGAAGGCGAGCCAGCCGCCGGGCTGGAGCCGGTCGAGCAGGCCGGGCAGCAGCTCGAGGTGCTCGGGGATCCACTGGAGGGTGGCGTTGGACACGAGCACGTCGATCGGCTCGCGCAGCGCGAGCGGGTCGGGTCGGGCCCAGTCACGCAGGTCACCGACCTCCCAGCGGATGCCGTCGACGGCGCGGGCGGCCTCGATCATCTCCGGGCTGCTGTCCACGCCCGTCACGTCGGCGCTGGGCCACCGGGCCGCGAGGAGCGCGGTGAGGGTGCCGGGGCCGCAGCCGAGGTCGACGACGACGCGCGGGTTCTCGGCGGGCACCCGGGCGAGCAGGTCGACGAACGGCCTGCCCCGCTCGTCGGCGTACGCCAGGTAGCGGTCGGGGTCCCAGGTGTGGCTCATGGCGTCCTCCACAGGCGTCGTTCGCGGCCTTCACGTCCCCCACCGAGATATCTGAGGACGTCCTGGTAGGTCAATCATCCGATCCACCTACCAGAACGTCCTCAGGTATCGAGCGTGGCGAGAGGTGTCTTGATGTCGAGATATCGCTACCCTCAATCCAAACAGTCTCGATGTCAAGATTCTCGACCGATCTGGCACGATGTCGGCATGCGTGACGAGGTGGACGACCTGGTCGAGGCATGGCGCCGCGAGCGCGGCGACCTGGACCTCGCGCCCGTCGAGGTGTTCTCACGCATCAGCCGCCTGGCCCGCCACCTCGACCTCGCCCGGCGCGACGCGTTCACCGCGCACGGCATCGAGTCGTGGGAGTTCGACGTGCTCGCCGCGCTGCGCCGTGCGGGCCAGCCCTACGAGCTCTCCCCCGGCCGGTTGCTGCGCGAGACGCTGGTGACCAGCGGCACCATGACCAACCGCGTGGACCGGCTCGCGGGACGCGGCCTCGTCGAGCGGCTCCCCGACCCCCGCGACCGCCGTGGCGTGCTGGTCCGGCTGACCGCCGACGGCAAGGCCGCGGTCGACGGCGCCTTCGAGGCGCTGCTCGCTGCCGAGGCCGACCTGCTCGCCGACCTCCCGGACCGCGACCGCATCCAGCTCGCCGGGCTGCTCCGCTCCCTGCTCGCGCCCTTCAGCTGAGTGTGTCGGGCCGGGGCTACTCGACGACCTCGGAGGCCTCGAGCCACTCCAGCTCCAGCTCCTCCTTCTCCGCGGCCAGCTCGCCGAGCTGTCCGCCGACGCGCGCGAGCAGGTCGTAGTCGGTGAGGTTGGCTTCCATCTCGGCGTGCAGCTCCGCCTCGCGTACGGCGATGCGCTCGAGCTGCTTCTCCACCCGAGCCAGCACCTTGCGGGCGGCGCGGTCCTCCGCGCTGCCGGCCCGCGCCTTCGGCGAAGGTGGCGGCAGATCACGTCCGGACGAGCCCGACAGCTGCGATGTGCCGCCACCACCGGGGGACGACGCGGCGGCGGCCTGCAGCGCCGAACGTCGTTCCAGGTACTCGTCGACCCCGCGCGGCAGCATCGAGACCTGCCCGTCGCCGAGCAGGGCCCAGGTCGAGTCGGTGACACGCTCGAGGAAGTAGCGGTCGTGTGAGACCACGACCAGCGTGCCGGGCCAGGAGTCGAGGAAGTCCTCGAGGACGTTGAGGGTGTCGATGTCGAGGTCGTTGGTGGGCTCGTCGAGGAGCAGCACGTTGGGCTCGGTGAGCAGCAGCTTGAGCAGCTGGAAGCGGCGCCGCTCACCACCGGACAGGTCGCCGAGCCGCGCGGTGAGCCGGTCGCCGGTGAAGCCGAAGCGCTCCAGCAGGGACGTGGCAGTGATCTCCTGGCCGTCGAGGGTCTTGGTGACACGCCGGATCGACTCGACGGTGGGGAGCACCCGCGCCTCGGGGTCGATCTCGTCGAGCGCCTGCGTGAGGTGCTGCATCTGGACGGTGCGCCCGTGCTTGACCCGGCCCACGTCGGGCGGCAGGGCGCCCGAGATCAGCGACAGGAGCGAGGTCTTGCCGGCGCCGTTGACGCCCACGATCCCGACGCGGTCGCCGGGCCCGATGCGCCAGGTGGCGTGGTCGAGCAGCACCCGCTCGCCGCGCGCGAGGTCGACGTCCTCGATGTCGATGACGTCCTTGCCGAGCCGCTGGCTGGCGAAACGCTGGAGCTCCATCCGGTCACGCGGCGGGGGCACGTCCTCGATCAGCGCGTTGGCCGCGTCGATGCGGAACTTCGGCTTCGACGTACGCGCCGGGGCGCCGCGCCGCAGCCACGCGAGCTCCTTGCGGGCGAGGTTCTGACGCCGCGTCTCGGTGGCGGCTGCCTGCCGCTGGCGCTCGGCCTTGGCGAGGACGTACGCCGCGTAGCCGCCCTCGTAGGAGTCGACCGCGCCGTCGTGGACCTCCCACGTGGTCTGGCACACGGCGTCGAGGAACCACCGGTCGTGGGTGACCACGATGAGCGCGCTGGGCAGGCCGACGAGGTGGCCGGCGAGCCAGGCGACGGCCTCGACGTCGAGGTGGTTGGTCGGCTCGTCGAGCACGATCAGGTCGTGGCGCGAGAGCAGCAGCGCGGCAAGCGCGCAGCGTCGGCGCTCGCCACCGGACAGGCCGACGACCGCACGGTCGAGGGTCACGCCCGCGAGCAGCTCCTCGACCACCTGCCGCATGGTCGGGTCGGCCGCCCACTCGTGGTCGGCCCGTCCACCCAGCACGGCCTCGCGGACGGTGTGGGTGTCGACGAGCTCGTCGCCCTGGTGGAGGTAGCCGATCTCGACCCCCCGGGTGCGGGAGACGCGACCGGAGTCGGGCACCTCGAGCCCCGTCATCACCTCGAGCAGCGTGGTCTTGCCGTCGCCGTTGCGGCCCACGACGCCGACGCGCTCGCCCAGGGAGATGCCGAGCGAGACGTTGTCGAGCAGGGGCCGCACGCCGTAGGACTTCGAGACGCGCTCGAGGTTGATCAGGTTCGCCATGTCCGGGCGATCCTCTCAGGTACGGCCCAGCGGACGCGGATCGGCGTACACCCTCGCGTGAGCGGTGCGTGAGACACGTTCCGAGCGTCTCGAACCTGCGTCACTCACCGCCCGGCCCGGGGACCTCGACGGAGCGGTGCGTGAGACAGGTTCCGAGCATCGAAACGAGGTCTCACGCACCGCTCGGGCGGGCGATCAGGACCGGGCTCAGCTGGACCGCAGGTCGTGGTGGGCTCCCCCGGTGCTGACCACGTGCGCGCCGGCGACGGGGCCGACGGCGGTGAGCACGACGTCGTACGACACCGACAGCGCGGTGAGCACCTCCGTCGAGCCCTCCTGCGAGTCGCAGAGGAAGACGCAGGTCGGGCCCGAACCACTGACCATCCCGCGCAGGGCACCCTCGGCCTCGCCGCGCTCGATCAGGTCGCCGAGCTCGGGACGCAGGTCGATGGCCGGCTCCTGCAGGTCGTTGTGGAGCGCCCGGGCCAGCCGGACGGGCTCGCCGGTGGCCAGGGCCGCGAGCAGCTCGGTGGGCTCGGCGGGCTGCGCCGGCGCGTCGGGGTGGAGCCGGTCGAAGTGGCGGTAGACCTCCGGAGTCGAGAGGCCGACAGTGGCCGGGACCACGACCCACCACCACGTGCCGTGGTCGGCGATCGGCTCGACCACCTCGCCGCGGCCCCGGCCCCGCGCCGTACCTCCCACGAGCGAGAAGGGCACGTCGCTGCCGAGCCGGGCGGCCTGCGCGAGGAGTACGTCGTCGGGCTGGCGGAGGTCGTGGAGCCGGTCGTGCGCCAGCAGGGCCGCGGCGCCGTCGGCCGACCCGCCCGCCATGCCGCCCGCGACGGGGACCTGCTTGGCGATCTGCACGGCGTGCGCGCTCCCGCAGGCCACCTCGGCCAGCGCACGCATGGCGATGTTGGTGGCGTCGGTGGGCACGCCGGCCGCGTCGACGTGCGTCGACCCGGTGACGACCAGCTCGTCGTCCGCGGCCTCGGAGACGGTGACGTCGTCGTAGAGCGAGATCGCCTGGTAGACCGTGTCGAGCGGGTGGAACCCGTCCTCGCGGGGTGCGCCGACCCCGAGGTGGAGGTTGATCTTGGCGGCCGCGCGGACGGTGACGGTCACCGGGCGTCCTGCCCGACCAGCGAGAGGCCCTCGGCGATCCGCGCGAAGTCGTGCACGTCGAGCACCTCACCACGCGCGGTCGGGTCGACGCCGGCGGCCTCGAGCGCGGCGGTGGCAGCGTCGGCCGAGCCGGCCAGCCCGCGCAGCGCGGCGCGCACCTGCTTGCGGCGCTGGGCGAAGGCGGCGTCGACGACGGCGAAGACCTG
>DATIAJ010000393.1:0-7178 GCA_035458105.1 Nocardioides sp.
CCCGCGCCCTGTTGGTGTAGGTGCAGTCGAGAACGTCGCTGTCGCTGTTGATGTCGAAGGTCACCGTCGCACCGACAATTGTCGGTGTGACGCCGCTGCTGGCGCTGCAGTTCACGCTGACGAAGTCCCACCCGCTCGGGATGACGTCCTCGGTCACCGTGTAGCCCGTGCCGAACAGGACGGTGTCGTTGTAGTTGTTCACACCGTCGTCAGCCAGCTGGAACGTGTTCGGCGACGAGGGGAAGGTGCCGAAGGACTTGGTGTAGCCGAACAGCGTGGTGTTGGGGTCCTCGTCCGGGTCGGTCTGCTTGCGGATGATGACGTTGCCGCAGTTCTGCAGGTCGATGCCGACCGGCGCGACGAAGTCCTTCAGCTGCGAGGTAAAGGAGTCCGAGGACCGGCTCTTCAGCATTGCGCTGCCGAACGACGCGCATTCCTCGTCGTCGAAGATGAGCCGCAGGTCGATCTGTGCCTCGCCGAAGGTCCTCGCCTGCTTCTCGCCGGCGGTGATCAGCCCGTCGGAGTCCGCAGCCGGGATCGGGGACGAGTTGATCGTGCCCGCAGCGCACGGGTTGCCGCCGCACGTCGCCGACGGTACGTCGAGGTCGGCAGTGGGTCCCCAGGCGGTGCCGGTCCAGGTGCGTGCGGTGATCTCGGCGCGCGAGCCGCCCTGGTCGATGGCGTACTCGATGAGCAGGTCACCGGCGGTGCGGACCTTGTTCGGGCTGCCTGTGCAGGAGTCCTCGGACTGGTTGAACTCGAAGTCCATCAAGGTCGTGCCACTCGGCTCGGAGACCCGGCTCCAGGCCATGTTCAGGAATCCAGGGTGATCGCCGGTGCCCGGCTCCTCGTAGACGTGGAAGCTCAACAGGTCGCTCTTGTTGGGCGGGATGGAGTCGGTCGTCTCGCCGGGACAGACCGTGTCTTCCTTGACTCCGCCAGCGTAGGAGTTGTCCCCGGTGCCGTTGACCTTGTCGGTCGCCCGGATCTCGGTGACGTTGCCCCAGTCCAGCGAGGGCGGCGCCGGGTCGTCGACCTTGAGGTTGGCGTCGACGTCGATCTCGAAGTTGCTGCCTGGCAAGGAAGCCTCAGGGTGGCTGGCGAAGGCGCCGGTGCTGGCCATGGCGAGCACCAGGATGAACGGAGCCGTTATGGCCGCCGCCTTCCGCGCCCTGCCCTTGAATATGCGTGAGTGCATGCCGAAATCTCCTCTGTGAGAAGGCGTTCGGTCGCTGTCGACGTGGAGGTCGGGGCCTGACACCCGGAGGTAGCGGGTCTCGGCGCGCGCGCGGCGGCCGTGGGGGTAGTGTCTCCTGATCGTGGCGCCTCACCCGTAGGGGTGCATTCCTGCAACGATCACGATTCGGTCCCTCTTTGCCGCACATTCGACGATTTCGGTCAAGGCGCGTCGGAGGGTCGGTATGGGTCCAGACCAGTCCAGACCGTTTCTGGGGCACCCGCGCATGCAGACGCCGGCCTCGGTCGCGGGGACTGAGGCCGGCGTTGCAGCGGCTGGACGAGATCAGGCGGCGGCGGGTGCCGCCTCGCGAGTGTCCGCGTCCTCACGCCAGGCGTCGCGCCCGCGCGGGGCGTCGTACGCCGCCTGGTCCAAGATGCCCTCGCGCTTGGCGACGATCGTCGGCACGAGCGCCTGCCCGGTGACGTTGACCGCGGTGCGGCCCATGTCGAGGATCGGGTCGATCGCGAGCAGCAGGCCTACGCCCTCGAGGGGCAGGCCGAGCGTGGAGAGCGTCAGCGTCAGCATCACCGTCGCGCCGGTGACGCCGGCGGTGGCGGCCGAGCCGATCACCGAGACGAACGCGATGAGCAGGTAGTCGGTGATGGACAGGTCGAGGCCGAAGAACTGGGCGACGAAGATCGCCGAGATCGCCGGGTAGATCGAGGCGCAGCCGTCCATCTTGGTGGTGGCGCCGAGGGGCACGGCGAAGGAGCCGTAGGAGCGCGGGACACCGAGGTTCTTGACCGTGACCGACTCGGTGACCGGCATGGTGCCGATCGACGAGCGCGACACGAATGCCAGCGAGATCGCCGGCCAGGCGCCGGAGAAGAACTGGCGCACCGAGAGCCCGTGGAGGCGGAGCAGCGTCGGGTAGACGCCGGCGATCACCAGGGCGAGGCCGGCGTAGACCGCCACCGTGAACATGCCGAGCGAGCCGAGGGCGTCCCAGCCGTAGCTGGCGACAGCGTTGCCGAGCAGGCCGACGGTCGCGATCGGGGCCAGCAGGATGATCCACCAGAGGATCTTCTGCACGACGGCGAGCGCCGAGCGGACGAACCCGAGGAACGGCTCTGCCGCCTCGCCGACCTTGAGGGTCGCGATGCCGACGGCGATGGAGACCACGAGGATCTGGAGCACGTTGAAGGACAGGCCGACCGAGCCGTCGTCGGAGGCCGAGCCCTCGAGCCCGAGCACGTTGGCGGGGACGAGGCCGGTCAGGAAGTCCAGCCACGAGCCGGTCGTCGACGGCGCCGACGCCGCGTCGGAGGTGACGCTCGTGTGGTCGCCGGGCTGCAGCACCAGGCCCAGCACGATGCCGATGACGACCGCGATCAGCGCGGTGATGGCGAACCACGCCAGCGTCCGCCACGCCAGCCGGGCCGCGCCGGTGACGTCGCGGAGGTTGGCGATCGAGGCGACGATCGCGAGGAAGACGAGCGGGGGCACGACGGCGCGCAGCAACGTGACGAACGTGCCGCCGATGGTGCTGAGCGTCTCGGTGAGCCAGTTGGGGTCGACCTCGCCGGTGGTGGCGTCCACGCCGTCCGCACCCATGCTGCGGGCGACGAGACCGAGGACGACGCCGAGGACCAGGCCGATGAGGACCTGCACACCGAACGAGGGGAGCCGGAAGCGGGTGGACTTCTTCTCCGCCGCAATAGAAGTATTCATACTGAAAAAGTAACCTTTCGGAACCGCGCGGCCGCAACCGGGCGGGGACGCAGAGGGGTCGAGGGTCAGTCGAGGATGCGTCCGAGGCGACACAGCGCGCTCTCGGTGCGGGCGAGGTCGACGGCGCGCCGCTGGGTCAGCAGCTCGCCGACGGTCGCAGGGGTCGTGGTGGCTCGCACGTCCTGTCCAACCGGGGCCTGCGCCGTCGGATTCCGTGCTTCGGGTCACACCCGTCCCGCAGGAGAACACCCCATCCGGGGAATGGCCGTCGTCGGCACACAGGAGTTCACTGGTGGTGCCACATCCACGCGAGGCCGTCCGGAGTGTTGGCCCCCCGCGACCTCGCAAGCCGAGGAGGGGCGATGAGAACCAGAAGCATCCTGTCGATCGTGTCTGCCATGGCAGCCGTGCTCGCGCTCGGGAGCGTGTCGGGGCCGGCCAGCGGTGAGGCGCGTGAGCGAGCGGCGGCCGCACGGTCGGTCGGTTGGTCGGCCAGCTCGGGCGACGCTGTCCGCGCGTGGAACACCATCGCCGTCAACACGCTGATCGCCCTCCCGGGGAACGCCGGGGGTGCGCCACCTGCCGCCCAGGTGCACGTCGGCATGGTCCAGGGGGCCGTGTACGACGCGGTGAACGCCACCGAGCCCAAGCACTATCGGCCCTACCTGCTCGATCGCCGCTTCTCTGCCCGCGCCTCGCAGGACGCGGCGGTGGCCGCAGCGGCGTACGGCGTCCTGCGCCACCTCGTCTCGACGGTGCCCAACATCCTCGACGCCAACCGGACCACGCTGCTCGCGACGCTGGCCACGCAGTACCAGGCCGCGCTCCAGCCGATCGCGGACGGACCGTCCAAGACCAAGGGAGTCGACGCCGGGGAGGCCGCCGCGGCGGCGATGATCGCTGCCCGCGCGGACGACGGCCGCTTCGGTCCGTCGCAGTGGGTGCCGAGCACGGCGCCCGGCCACTGGTGGCCGCAGCTCACCCCGGCCGGCGCGCAGATCCTCGACCCCACGCCCTGGGTCGGCGGGGTCGACCCCTTCCTCATGGAGTCCTCCTCCCAGTTCCGGACGGCAGGCCCGGTGTCGCTGACCAGTGACACGTGGACGCGCGAGTTCGACGAGGTCAAGACCTACGGCGCCGTCGACAGCACGATGCGCTCGTCCACCCAGACCTACATCGCGAAGTGGTGGCAGAGCACGCCGGTCAGGAGCTGGAACGAGGTGGCGCGCGACCTCGCCGATCGAAGCGACCTCGACGCCGTCGAGACCGCACGCCTCCTCGCGATGACGAACCTGAGCGGCGCGGACGCGGCGATCAACTGCTGGAACGACAAGTACCACTGGGACTTCTGGCGGCCCTGGAACGCGATCCCGCGGGCGGCGGAGGACGGTAACCCGGCAACGGACCCGCAGTCCGGCTGGACGCCGCTGATCTCCGCGCCGTACCCCGACCACCCGTCGGGCCACCTGTGCCTCGACGGCGCGCACGCCGGGATCCTCGCGAAGTTCTTCGGCGACACCGTCCCGGGTGGCTTCCAGATCACCAGCATCTCCACGTTGCTCGCCCCGCCGCCCGCCGATCCCCGGGTGCGCACGTTCGGCTCGTTCTCGCAGGCCCTCGACGAGCTCGTCGAGGCCCGCATCTGGGCCGGCCTCCACTACCGGACCGCTGACGTGCAGGCGAGGCTCCTGGGGGCGAACGTCGCCGACTACGCAGCGGCGAACTACTTCCAGCCGGTGGGACGAGGGAAGGACGCACGCCGGAAGCGCTAGCGCGCCAGCAGCGCCATCACCTCGTAGTGGGTGGTGTGCGGGAACATGTCGAGCACCCGCGCCTCGACCGGCCGGAGCGACGGCATGAGGGCCAGGTCGCGAGCCAGCGACTCGGCGTTGCAGGACGAGTAGACGACGTGCCGGACGCCCGAGTCCTCGAGCCAGCCGGCGAGCGCGGAGCCGATGCCGCGTCGCGGCGGGTTGACCACGACGAGGTCGGGCGCCGCGCCCGAGCCGAGGGCGTACGCCGTCGCGTCGGCCGCGACGAACTCCGCGGCCACGCCGAGCTCGGCCGACGTGGCGCCGGCTGCCGCGATCGCGTCCTCGGACACCTCGACGCCCAGCACCTCCCGGCCCGGGCCGGCGAGGTGCAGCGCGAACCCGCCCACGCCGCAGTACAGGTCCCAGATCGTCCGCACGTCGGGCAGGTCGCCCACCCAGGAGCGAGCCTGGTCGTAGAGGGCCTCGGCGATCGCGGTGTTGGTCTGGAAGAACGACCGAGGTCCCAGCCGCAGCGTCACCCCGGTCGTGAGCCGCATCGGCAGGGTCGACGCCTCCGTGAGGACGATCTCGCGCTCCCCCTCGAGCACGGCCTTGTGCTCCGGCTGCACGTTGATCGTCACCACCCGCAGCGCCGGAACCGCCCCGAGGAGCGCCGGCAGGCGGGAGCGGACGCGCGCCTCCAGGGCCGTCGAGCGCATCACCAGCCGCAGCATCATCTCGCCGTCGGGCGACTCGGTGAGCAGCACGTGCTTGAGCTCGCCGGCGCGAGCCCCGACGTCGTACGGCACCAGGCCGGCGCCGCTCGCCCATGAGGCGATGCGGTCGAGGGCCGCCCGCAGGCCGTCCGAGTGCAGGCCGCAGTCGCGCAGGTCGACCCCGGCCAGCTCGCGGTCGAGGATCCCGAGCGTCGGCGCGTCGATGGTCCCGCCGACCGCCATCTTGGCTTTGTTGCGGAAGCCCGTGTCAGCGCCGGCGACCGTCGGCAGCCACACTGGCGAGTCGACGAGGGCGCGCGCGTGGGCCTCCTTGTCGGCCAGCTGCTGCCTGCGCGGGGTGCCGAGCAGCGAGCACGACCGGCACCGGAACGCGTCGAAGTGGTGGCAGCGCGGGAGCCCGTCGACGACCGTGAGGCTGGGCGCCGGCGCGTCAGCCACCGATGCGGGAGCCCATCCACTCCTCGACGTCGGCGGACGTGCGGGGGAGCGAGGCCGAGAGGTTCCGGTTGCCGTCGGCGGTGACGAGGATGTCGTCCTCGATGCGGATGCCGATGCCACGCAGCTCCTCGGGGACGAGCAGGTCGTCCTCCTGGAAGTAGAGGCCCGGCTCGACGGTGAGCACCATGCCCTCCGCGAGGTCGCCCTTGGGGTAGATGTCGGCCGACGAGCGACCGCAGTCGTGGACGTCCATGCCGAGCATGTGCGACGTGCCGTGGAGGGTCCAGCGCGCGTAGACCTTGGACTCCGGGTCGAGGGCCTCCTCCGCGGAGACCGGCAGCAGCTGCATGTCCTCGAGGCCGTGGGCGAGCACCTTCATCGCGGCGTTGTGGGCGGCGAGGAACGGCACCCCCGGACGTACGGCGTCGATGCCGGCCTGCTGCGCCTGCTGCACGAGGTCGTAGAGCTCGCGCTGGAGCGGGGTGAAGCGGCCGTCGACGGGGAGGGTGCGGGTGACGTCGGCGGTGTAGAGGTTGTGGCCCTCGACGCCCATGTCGAGGAGCACCAGCTTGCCGGGCTCGATGGCGCCGGTGTTGTCGATCCAGTGCAGCGTCGTGGCGTGCGAGCCGCCGGCGCAGATCGAGTCGTAGCCGATGTCGTTGCCCATCGCGCGGGCGCGGCGGAAGAAGGTGCCCTCGATCCACCGCTCGCCGAACTCCCGCACACGGTCCCACTCGCGCACGGAGTCCTCGAAGCCGAGCGTGGTGATGTCGCAGGCCTCCTGCAGCTCGCCGACCTCCCACTCGTCCTTGACCAGCCGCAGCTCGTCGGCGACGCGGGCGAGGTCCTCGTCTCGGGTCAGGTCGCGGGTCTTGCGATCGTCGTCGAAGGACGGCAGGTCCTTGACGTGGCGCACCTCGATGCCGAGCGAGTCGGAGATCTCCTGCGCCGACGGGCGGCGTCCGGCCCACAGCTCGCCGTACTGGCGGTCGCGGAAGAACTCGTCGGTGTCGCGCTCCGAGCGCGGTCGCGCGTAGAGCACGGACTCGCCGTCCTCGACGACCAGCACGGCGTCCGAGGTCTGGTTGCCGGAGAAGTAGGTGTGGGCCGTGTCGGGCCGGAACCGGTAGTCGGTGTCGTTGGCGCGCACCTTGTAGGTCCCCGCGGGCAGCACGAGGCGGTCGTCGGGGAACGCGGCGGCGAGCTTGGCGCGGCGCTCGGCGGCCCGGTCGGCGACCGGGTGGCGCTGCACGTCGAGCTCGCGGTCGCCCCAGCCCTCGCGCATGAAGGCGGCGTAGGCCGCGGGAACCGCCGGGTCGTGCGACTCGGTCTTCGGCT
>DATIAJ010000394.1:0-29901 GCA_035458105.1 Nocardioides sp.
GAGCTGGTGCAGCTCGGCATCGACGACGACTCCGCCGTCGCCAAGGTGCAGCCCCAGCCGCCGCACGCCGAGGCCGGGCCCGAGCGCATCACCCTCCGCGCCGGCCTCGCCCGGGCAGCCGACCTCGTCCGCGCCGAGACCTTCCCCGCCACGACCGGCCCCCACTGCCGCGACTGCCCGTTCACGGCCATCTGCCCGGCCCGGGGTGCAGGGAGCGTGACCGTCCAGTGAGCCAGCTCCCCGCACCGGTCCGCCTCGACTCGCCCGAGGACCTCCGCGTCCTCATGGGCGCCAAGCACGCCGCCAGCGACGAGCAGTGGGCCGCCATCACCTCGCCCCTGCGGCCCACGGTCGTCGTCGCGGGCGCCGGCAGCGGCAAGACCACGCTGATGGCGCAGCGCGTCGTGTGGCTCGTGGCGACCGGCAAGGTCCGCCCCGAGGACGTCCTCGGCCTCACCTTCACCACCAAGGCCGCGGCCGAGCTGCGCCAGCGGGTCACCGCCGCCCTGGGTGCTGCGGGCCTGCTCGACCGGTCCGTGGTCGCCGAGGGGGAGGACGTGCTCGAGCCCACGGTCGCGACCTACCACGCCTACGCCGCCAACCTGCTGACCGACCACGGGCTCCGGATCGGTCACGAGCCCGACACCCGGGTCGTCTCCGACGCCTCGCGCTACCAGCTCGGCGCCCGGGTCATCGAGCGGTTCACCGGCCACATCGAGCTGCTGACCGACCACCCCGCGACCGCCATCCAGAACCTCCTCGCCCTCGACGGCGCGATGAGCGAGCACCTCGTCGCCCCCGACGACGTACGCCGCGTCGACGAGGAGGCCAGGCGGGGGTTCGAGCGCGCCCTGGCCGAGGAACAGGCCGGCAAGGCCCGCAAGACCTACCTCGAGCCGCCGGCCAAGGCCATCAACGCCATCGACCGGCGTGCCGAGCTGCTGCAGCTCGTCACCGGCTACCGCCGGCTCAAGGCCGACCTCGGGCTGATGGACTTCGGCGACCAGATCGCGCTGGCGGCGCGGCTGGTCGAGGAGCAGCCCGAGGTGGGCGAGCTCGAGCGGGCGCGCTTCAAGGTCGTCCTGCTCGATGAGTACCAGGACACCTCGGTCGCCCAGGCCACGATGCTCGCCCGGCTGTTCTCGGGGCCCGACCCCGACCATGGGCTGGGCCACCCGGTGATGGCGGTGGGCGACCCCAACCAGGCGATCTACGGCTGGCGCGGGGCGTCGGTGTCCAACATCCTCAACTTCGCCGACACGTTCCCCGCCGCCGACGGCGAGCCGGGACGGCTGCCGCTGACGGTCAACCGGCGCTCCGACCGCCGCATCCTCGACGTCGCCAACCGGCTCGCCGAGCCGCTGCTCGCCGCCTACGGCGACAAGGTCGCGCGGTTGCGGGCGGCCGACGGAGCCGCGGAGGGTCGCCTCGAGGCACACGTGTTCGAGCGCGCTGCCGACGAGCTCGCGTGGTTGGCGGCCGAGGTGCAGCGGGTGCACGACGCCGGCACCGCCTGGGCCGAGATCGGCGTGCTCAGCCGTGACAACGCGCAGGGCGAGGAGGTCTACGACGCCCTCACGGCCGCTGGGATCCCCGTCGAGATCGTGGGACTGTCCGGCCTGATCCGGCTGCCCGAGGTCGCCGAGGTGGTCGCGACGCTGACGCTCATGCACGACGTCACGGCCAACTCCTCGATGCTCACCCTGCTGACCGGGCCGCGCTGGGCGATCGGCCCGCGCGACCTGCGCCTGCTGGCCGAGCGCGCTGCGGAGATCGCCGGCGTGCGCGGGCGCACGGAGGCCGCGTCGATCGCCGACCAGCTGCTCCAGATCGCTGACGGCATCGACTCCTCCGAGCTCCCCGCACTCAGCGACGCCGTGGAGTCGCCGGGAGAGGCCCCCTACTCGGCGGAGGCTCTCGATCGCTTCGGCCTTCTGGCGGCCGAGCTGCGTCGCCTCCGCGCCCACGTCGGAGACCCGCTCCTCGACGTCGTACGCCGCATCATCGACACGACCGGCGTCGACGTCGAGCTCGCCTCCGCGACGTCACCGGCTGCCGCCGCCCGCCGCGACAACCTCGACCTGTTCGTCAAGGCCGTCGCGGAGTTCCAGTCCGTCGACGGCGACGTGACCCTGCCGGCGCTGCTGGCCTACCTGACCGCCGAGGACGACCAGGGCAATGGCCTCGACGTCGCCACCCCGACCGCCGCCGACTCGGTCAAGCTCCTGACGGTCCACCGTGCGAAGGGCCTCGAGTGGTCGTCGGTGTTCTGCGTCGGTGTGGGGGAGACGCGCTTCCCGAGCAACCGCTCGCGCACGCTGTGGACCTCGTCGCCGGCCGTGCTCCCGGCCCCGCTGCGGGGTGACCGCGCCGACCAGCCCCAGCTCGCGGGCCACGACAAGGCCGCGCTCGACGCCTACCGCGCGGCGACCAAGGCCCATGACGCCGAGGAGGAGCTCCGGCTCGGCTACGTCGCCTACACCCGCGCCGCCCACCACCTCGGGGTGACGTCCTACGTCTGGGGACAGCGCTCGACGCCGTTCGGGCCGTCGGACTACCAGCGGGTGGTGCGCGACCAGCTCGAGGAGTGGGGTGAGCCCGTCGAGCGGTGGCTCGAGAAGCCGCCGCCCAAGTCGCCCAACCCCAACGACGACGTCGACACCTCGCGCCCGTGGCCGGTGCCCGGCACCGGTGAGGAGACCCGGCGGCGGCTCGCCGCTGCCGAGCTCGTACGCTCCGTCGACCCCACCGCCCCCGATGAGGGCCTCGACATGGTCGAGGCCGCCCGGGTCGCCGAGTGGGACGACGACCTGGCCCAGCTGCTCGTCGAGGCTCGCGCCGAGCGCGCCACGACCGTCGACCTCCCGCTGCCCGACAGCCTGTCCGTCACCGCGCTCGCCCGGCTGCGCGAGGACCCCGAGGCGTTCGCCCGCGACCTCGCCCGACCGATGCCGCGCCCGCCGGCGCCCGCGGCCCGCTTCGGCACCGCGTTCCACGCCTGGATCGAGCACCGGTTCGGCCAGCAGGCGCTCATCGAGCCCGACGAGCTGCCCGGCCGCGCCGACGCCGGCATCGACGACGAGGCCGACCTCGGCGAGATCGTGAAGCGGTTCGAGGACGGCCCCTTCGGCGACCGGGCGCCGCACGCCGTCGAGGCCCCCTTCGCCCTCGTCCTGGGCGGCCAGGTCGTCCGCGGCCGGATCGACGCTGTCTACGCCGAGCCGGGCGGTGGTTATCTCGTCATCGACTGGAAGACCGGCCGCCACGAGACCGCCGACCCACTCCAGCTCGCCCTCTACCGCCTCGCCTGGTCCGAGCTCACCGGCACGCCCCTCGACCGGGTCAGCGCGGCCTTCCACTACGTGCGCTCCGGGCGCACCGTCCACCTCGACGACCTCCCCGCCCGCGCCGAGCTCGAGCAGCTCCTCGACCTCTGACCGCCTGTTCGAGCGGTGGCCCACCCACCTTCGTGCCGCGCGCTCTGTGGGTGGCCCACCGCCAGCGGGCGCGTCGTACGTTGCCACGCGGGGAGCGGTGCGTGAGGCAGGTTCTGGCGCCGCGGAACCTGCCTGGCTCACCGCCGGCGGAAGCGGCGGTGGCCCACCCACACTCGTGGCGGCCGGAATGTCGGTGCACCACCGCCAGCGGGCGCGTCGTACGTCGACACGCGCGAGCGGTGGCCAGACCACGTTCCCGTCGCGCGGAATGTCGATGGACCACCGCCCACCCGAGGCTCAGCGGAGGGCGGCGGTGAGCGCGATCTCGACCATCTCGCCGAAGGTCTGCTCGCGCTCCTGGGACGTGGTCTCCTCGCCGGTGACGATGTGGTCGGAGACGGTGCAGATCGCGAGCGCCTTGCGGCCGTGCTTGGCGGCGAGGGTGTAGAGCGCGCTGGCCTCCATCTCGACGGCCAGCACGCCGTACTTCACCATCTCGCCGAGCAGCTCGGGGCGCGCCGGGTAGAAGGAGTCGCTCGAGAAGATCAGGCCCACGTGGAAGGGCGAGCCGTCCTCGCGCGCCTCGGCCGCCTCGACCGCGCCGCGCAGCAGGCCGAAGTCGGCGACTGGGGCGTAGTCGATCCCGTGGAAGGCGATCCGGTTCATCGAGGAGTCGGTGCACGCGCCGGAGGCGATCACCACGTCGCGCACGCCGACCCGGTCGGTGACCGCGCCGCACGAGCCGACGCGGACGATGGACTGCACGTCGTAGTCGGTGAAGAGCTCGTTGACGTAGATCGACATCGACGGCTGGCCCATCCCGGAGCCCTGGACGGAGACCGGGTGGCCGTTCCAGCTTCCGGTGAAGCCGTACATCCCGCGCACCTCGCTGTAGCAGCGCGCGTCGTCGAGGAACGTCTCAGCGATCCACCGCGCCCGCAGTGGGTCGCCGGGCAGCAGGACGTTGGGGGCGATCTCGCCGGGCTGGGCGCCGATGTGGGTGCTCACGGCGCCCAGCCTAGAGACTCGGACGGACGGAGGGTCAGCCGGCGTTGGCCACGATCTCGTTGGGGGTGTGCGGCAGGTCGAGCGCCTTCGTCACGCGGCCGCGGTCGAGGTCGACGACGTGCACGCGGTCGCGACGCGGATCGGTGACGTACGCCGTGGAGCCGACGACGTGGAGCGCCGGACGGGGCTGCTGCCAGTCGAGCGGCTCGCGCCAGCGGTCGACGACCTCGATCGTGTCGACGCGCTCGCCGGTGCCGGGGTCGAGGACGTGGATCGCGCCGTCGGTCCCGAGCACGAGCGCCTCGCCCTCCGGGCCGCGCCCGAGCGAGCGGAAGCTGTAGCTGGTGCCGAGGTCGACCAGGCGCAGGGACGCGTCGCGGGTGTCGATGAGCGAGACCCGGGTGGGCCGCTCGAGCTCGGCGTCGGGGTCGGTCTTGTAGTCGCCGAGCAGCACGGGCGAGACCTCCGAGCCTGCCTGGTTGCCGATCCGTCCGTAGGCATCGGGGCTGCTGACCTTGGTGATGTCGCGGCCGTCGACGACGACCGCCCCGTCCTCGCAGCCGAAGACGGCGGCGTCCGCGGCGAAGGCCTCGCCGTGGACGCCGGGGCACTCGTCGGTCTCGGCGAGCACCGCGCCTGAGGGGCTCACGAGGCGTACCCCCGAGCGCGACTCCTCGTCCCCGACCGTCATCAGCAGGTTGCGATCGACGAGCCGAACGGCGACGCCGTGGTGCGCCTCGTCGGTGGCGTCGGTGGAGACCTGAGGCGAGCCCTCGGCCAGGTCGTCGGGGTCCAGCACGGTGATGGTGCCGGTGCCGTCGTCGAAGAGCGTGGTGATGCCGTCGTGCGCCACGACGTGCCCCGCCTCGGCGGCCTCGAGCAGTACGCCGGTCAGGCCGGGGTCGCTCGTGTAGTGGTGGGCGTGGTCGCCGTGCTCGTGACCCCACGACCCGAGGTCGAGGGCGTGCCACCCGAGGTTGCCGCTGACGAGCGCGTGGCGGCCGTCGCCGGCGGGGGAGACGCGGACGAAGCCCTTCATCGGCTCGTCGGCGACCACCTCCCCGCTGGTCACGTCGACGACCATCACGCCCCCGTCGTGGGTGACGGCGAGGCGTGGTGTGGCGGAGGCGACCTCGGTTCCCGCAGGGTCAGCCGGGTCGGCGGAGTCGGCGGTGTCTGGCTCGTCGGACGACGAACCGGGGTCGGTCGCGGTGGCGCAGGAGGAGGCCCCCAGCGCGACGAGGGTGGCGAGCAGGACGCGGAGACGTGGAGTTCTCATGAGAATCATTCTCATCGCAGTTGAGAATCATTGTCAAAGAGGTACGGCGCTAGCCTGACGCGGTGAGCCCCGAACGCCTCCTGCCGCACGTCGCCCTGTCCCTCCACGCGCACAACCGGATGGGTCTACGGCGTACCGATGAGGCGTGGCTCGCCGAGCAGATGTCCGACCCTGCGACCCGCGTCCTGGTCGTGGCCGGGAACCGGCTCCGCCCGGTCGGCGGCGCCGTGCAGTGGGTGGGCCCCGGCGAGGCCCCGGACGGCACCCTGGTGCTGCTGGGAGACAGCGGCGGCGTGGTCCACGTGGCCGTCCTCGTCCCGCCCGGGAACGCTCCGGGACAGGCGGACGAGTGGGTGCCGCTGCGCTCGATCCTGACGCTCCTCGCCGACGGCACACCCCAGCAGGCGCCGCTCGTGATGCACGCCATCGGCCTGGCCGAGTGGCACCACGCCACCCGGTACTGCCCCCGGTGCGGCGGCACCCTGACCAGTCGCGCCGCCGGTCACGAGCTGCGCTGCACGCAGTGCGACCGCGCCCAGTTCCCTCGCACCGACCCGGCCGTGATCATGGCGATCACGCACGGCGAGGGTGACGACGAAGCGATCCTGCTCGGCCGCAACACCGCCTGGCCGGCGGGCCGCTGGTCCACTCTCGCCGGCTTCTGCGAGCCGGGGGAGACACTCGAGGACGCGGTGAGGCGCGAGGTGCACGAGGAGGTCGCCGTCCGGGTCGGCGAGGTCACCTACTTCGGCAGCCAGCCCTGGCCGCTCCCGGCCAGCCTGATGCTGGGGTTCACCGGGCGGGCGCTGACGACCGACATCGACGTCGACGGGGCGGAGATCGAGGAGGCGCGGTGGTGGACGCGTCGGGACCTCGAGGCAGCCGGCCGCTCAGGAGAGCTCGTCGTGCCCCGCGGCATCTCGATCTCGTCCTCACTCATCGAGACCTGGTTCGGGCGCCCGCTCGACGGTCCCGGCTGGGGCTGAGATCAGTCGCAGTTGTCGCAGATGCCCGTGGCGGGCAGCGCGAGGAAGCAGGTCGGGCACAGCTTGTCGACCCGGTCGCTCGCGGCGACACGCGGGCGTGAGGTCGTCGCACGCGTGGTGGTCGCCCGTGGCGTACGAGGCGTGGTCGAGCGCGTGCCCGGCACCCGCTGGGGAGCCGGCGGCGAGTCGTCGCGGATGTCGAAGCCCAGCCGGACGAGGTGCTTGCTCGCGCCGGCTGAACCGCCCGGGATGTCGGCGGGAGTGAGGGTGCGCCCGGTCGCGAGACCGTGGGCGATGCCGGCGATGGCCGCGGCATCGTACTCCTTGCCGTGGTGCAGCAGCACGTGCGTCGAGACGCCGCCGCGCACCAGCATGTAGTTCGCCCCACCCGCCGCGTCCCAGGTCTCCATCGCGGTCAGGACGTGGTCGCGGTCGATCGAGTTCAGCAGTGACACGACGTCAGGCTAACCCCGCCGCGGACCGGGCTCCACGTCAGCATCACGCGAGCGCGGCCAGCTTCTCCTTGACCTGCCCCACCGACGGGTTCGTGAGCGTGCTGCCGTCGGAGAACAGCAGGGTCGGTACGGTCTGGTTGCCACCGTTGGCCTGCTCGACGGTGAAAGCGGCCTCCGGCTCCTGCTCGATGTCGACGATCGAGAACTCGATGCCCTCGCGGTCGAGCTGGCTCTTGAGACGGTGGCAGTAGCCGCACCACGGGGTGCTGAACATCGTGAAGGTCATGGGTGGGAGTGTCCCCTCCGGCGTCTAGGGTTCAACGGGCAAGGGTGGTCGACACCCTCCACCGACACCAACCACGACGTCGCAGGAGTTGTTCCGTTGCTCGAAGCGCTCGATCCCGAGCAGCGACAGGTCGCCGAGGCGCTGCGCGGACCGGTGCGGGTCCTGGCCGGCGCCGGCACCGGCAAGACCCGTGCGGTCACGCATCGCATCGCGCACGGCGTCGCCCAGGGGGTCTACGCGCCGACCGAGGTGCTGGCCCTGTCCTTCACCACCCGTGCGGCCGGTGAGATGCGCGAGCGCCTGCGTGCGCTCGGGGCGCCCGGTGTGCAGGCGCGGACGTTCCACTCCGCAGCGCTGCGTCAGCTGCGCTTCTTCTGGCCGCGCGTCCACCAGCGCGAGCTCCCCGAGCTCGTCGAGTCCAAGCTCGGCATGCTCGCGCTCGCGGCGCGACGCCAGCGGCTGGGCGTCGACCAGGCCACGCTGCGCGACCTCGCCAGCGAGATCGAGTGGGCGAAGGTCTCCAACGCCGGCCCCGACACCTACGCCGCGATCGCCCGCGCCCGCGGCCGCACGGTGTCCGGCCTCGACCCCGAGGTGGTGGCCCGCGCGTTCGACGCCTACGAGGAGGTCAAGCGAGGCCAGGGCCGGATGGACATGGAGGACGTGCTCCTCCTCGGTGCCGGCCTCCTCGCCGACAACGAGGCGGTGGCCGCCCAGGTCCGCCGTCAGTACAAGTGGTTCGTCGTCGACGAGTTCCAGGACGTCTCGCCGCTCCAGCACGCCCTGCTCGACCTGTGGCTGGGCGGGCGCGACGAGCTGTGCGTCGTCGGCGACCCGGCCCAGACGATCTACTCGTTCGCCGGCGCCGACGCCCGCTACCTCCGGGAGTTCACGAAGGCGTTCCCCTCGGCCACGAGCGTCGAGCTGGTCCGCAACTACCGCTCGACCCCGGAGGTCGTCTCCGCCGCCAACCGGCTGCTCGACGGCACCCCCAGCAAGGGCGTCGACCTGGTCGCCCAGCGGCCGTCCGGCGCCCGCATCACCTGGCGCGAGGCGACCGACGAGGTCGCAGAGGCCGACGCGGTCGCCGACCGGGTGGCCGCGCTGCGGGCGTCCGGGACGCCCGCCAGCCGGATGGCCGTCCTGCTGCGCATCAACGCGCAGTCCGAGCGTTTCGAGGAGGCCCTGGCGGCTCGCGGCCTCCCCTACGTCGTACGTGGCGCCGCGCGGTTCTTCGACCGCCCCGAGGTACGGCAGGCGATCACCCTCGTCCGCGGTGCCGCGCGCTCGGGCGAGGCGTCGGGCGCGGTGTCCGAGGCCGTCGTGGCCGTGCTGTCGCAGATGGGCCACTCCACCGAGCCGCCCGAGGGCCGGGGAGAGGTCCGCAACCGCTGGGAGTCCCTCCAAGCGCTGGTCGACCTCGCCGCCGACTTCGGCCGCGAGCGTCCCGACGCGGGTGTCGGCGACTTCGTCGACGACCTCGACCGCCGGGCCAGCGAGCAGCACGCGCCCGTGGCCGACGCCGTCACCCTGGCCACCATCCACTCGGCCAAGGGCCTGGAGTGGGATGCCGTCTTCGTGGCCGGCATGCACGACAAGATGATGCCGATCTCCCAGGCGCAGACGCCCGCCGAGATCGAGGAGGAGCGCCGCCTCCTCTACGTCGCGATGACCCGCGCCCGTGACGAGCTCAGCGTGTCGTGGGCGACCGCGCGGGAGCCCGGCGGTCGGTCGACCCGGAGCAGCTCGCCCTTCCTTGCGCCGTTGCTCGACGGCGTGCCCGGAGTGTCCGGGCAGCGCCGCGAGCGCACCCGGCGCAACCGCGCCGCCATGCACTGCCGCGAGTGCGGCAAGGCCTTGTCGACGTCGGTGGAGAAGAAGACCGGTCGCTGCGCCGACTGCCCGGCCTCCTACGACGAGGCGCTCTTCGAGCGACTCCGGGAGTGGCGCCTGGCCCGGTCCGCGGAGGACAGCGTGCCGGCGTTCGTCGTCTTCACCGACGCGACCCTGCAGCTGATCGCCGAGCACGTCCCCACCGACGAGACGGGTCTGCGCAAGATCAGCGGCGTCGGCCCGAGCAAGATCGCCAAGTACGGCGACGAGGTGCTCGCGCTCGTGGCCGAGGCGAAACCCTGAGCCGGCTCCAGGAGGCGCTGTGAGGGCTCCGGAAAAAATTCTCGGTAATACCCATTAAATGGTTTGCCCCTGACGATGTGAGGGGTCTAACGTTCCCTCAACAACAACCCGCGCATGGGATCCCTGACAAGGATCCGCGCCCGACGCCCCGAAGGAGGTGGCCCCCATGGAGAACTACACGAAGACCACGACGGCTTGGACGCCGTCCTTCGGCATGCCCGCTGCCGGCCACCGCTGCGCCACTGATGTGCGCGTCCTCGGTGTCGATGTCGCAGCTGCGCTCCAGGGGACCGCTGTGTCCATCGAGCGCGTCAAGGGCGTCTTCCCGGGTCTCCCAGCCTGGAGTCCACCGACGAGTTGAGACAACTCGCATCGGCAGCCTCCAGGCCGCGGAACCCGACACCCGGGATCCGCGGCCTTTCTGTTTGTCCCAAGCGTCATCAACCCGCGATCAGGTCAACGAGAAGGAGGTGAACACATGACCATCAGCGTTCTCGACCGCAACCGAGCTGCCGACCAGACCGAGATGGAGCCCCAGGCCCCGCTCGGTGCCCTGCACGACGCAGCTGCCGGAGTGGATGAGGAGTTGCTGCCCTGCCGCGTCAACGACGCAGAGCTGTGGTTTGCCGAGTCCCCCGCGGACGTGGAGCAGGCCAAGGCCCTCTGCATCGACTGCCCCGTGCGGGCGCTGTGCCTCGACGGAGCCCTCGAGCGGCGTGAGCCGTGGGGCGTCTGGGGAGGCGAGCTCTTCCTCCAGGGCGTGGTGATCCCGCGCAAGCGGCCGCGAGGCCGGCCCCGCAAGTCCGAACAGGTCGCCGCTCAGGCCGGCCAGAACCAGAAGGACGGGGCAGCCGCGTAAGGCGCCACCGCTCAGTCACCTCCGAGGAAACACAAGGAACACCACCACTCATGAAGACCTACCGAAACGGACGACACGACATGAATCTCATGCATGAAGAACTCGCACGCGCGCAAATGGCCGCGCGCCTGGGAGAGGCGCACGAACTGCGGCGTGGCCGCCAGCTGGTCCTGGCCCGTCGTATGAGCCGCAAGGCCGAGCAGGCCGCGCAGCAGGCACGTCTCGCCCTCGCTCGCGTGATCTGACAGGTTCCGAGGCCGACCCGGCCGAGGGACGCAACTCGCCCTGATCGCGGGTGAGCACACCCAGTGAGCCGGTACGTCGTCACGGTGACGACGTACCGGCTCGCTGTCATTTCCGCCGACCGCACGTCGCAGACGCGGGGGTAGCCTCGAGGGGTGACCGATCTCGTGACGTGCGACTTCTGCGGCACCCAGGCCCCGGAGGCGGAGACCCTCACCTGGACGACCGCGGTCGAGAACGGCCGGCGGCGCACCTTCTGCGACACCTGCTCCCGCACCCACCTGCGCGCGATGGAGAGCAAGCTCGACAGCGAGTGGTGGTGACCTCCCCTTCGGGATGAGCCGAGCTCAACCCGTGTCGGTCGCGGTCTCGAACCAGGCGCACCCGCAGTAGGGGTGGCGCTGCCACCGTCGTGCGACCGGCAGCGGCTCGTGGTCGATGCGCCACGACGTGAGCCACGTGTGCGGCGCCTCGCCCCGCGACCACGCGCCGAGGTCCCGGGCGACCGTGCCTGCGCCCAGCGCGAGGAACGGGCGGGGAACCGCGCCCGCCGGCGCCGGGCCGCCCTCGTCGAGCACGCCGGCCGCCACGCACCTCGCGCACGGGCCGACACCGGGCGCGACCCACGGGCCGACCTCGACGGCATAGGGCTGGACGCTCACCAGGACGTGTGGCAACGAGTCGACGCACCAGGCGTCGACCGTCGCCGAGACCAGGCGGCCGGGAGCCACGGCGATGCCGACGGGGGCCATCGGGTCGACGACGACGCCGGCCGCGGCCAGCGTGGCGACGACGGCCTCGGCCCACGCGTCAGGACAGTCGAGCTGCGCGCGGACGCGAGCGGCGTACGGCGACGAGTGGGGGCGGGCGGGCACCCCACGACGGTGCCACGGAGGCGCCCGGTGTGGGCCGTCGTCCACAGGCCCGGGCGCCGGGAACGCAGCGGCGGCGCCACCCGAGGGGTGACGCCGCCGCAATGAGCTCAAGTGGTGAGGCTCAGGCCTTGCCGAGGATGCGGTTCAGGTTGGTGCCGCAGACCGGGCAGACGCCCTTGGCCATCTTGGTGCCCTTGTCGTTGACCTTGATCTCGCCCTCCGCCTCGCGCTTCTCCTTGCACTTGACGCAGTAGAACTCACCGCTCCAGGTCTCCGCCATGACGGCCTCCTTGCTTGTCTTCTTGGTCGTCGCGACGGGGAATCTCTCGGGGAAGCCCGCCGGGGTGAGCTGGCGGTTGCCAGCGCTCCGCCGACGACCCTACGCCACGCGTGGCCCACGCTCACGCACCACACGCGCTGAGCGTGAAACCGGGTCCTTCCACGCTCAGCCGGATCAGTACTCTCGGGCCATGCCAGAGACCTCCGCCGACCGTCCCCACCTGCGCCTCGAGCGCCCCTCCGAGGGGGTCGTCCTGCTGACCCTCGACAACCCCGCGATGCGCAACGCGATGAGCGACGAGATGACCTCGTCGTGGGTGGCGGCCGTCGACGAGCTCGCCGTCGACCCGTCCGTGCGCGCGGTCGTGGTCACGGGGGAGGGGAGCGCCTTCTGCTCCGGCGGCAACACCTCGTGGATCGCCAGCGAGCCCGACGCCACCGTCGACCACCTGCGTTCGCGGATGCTGCCCTTCTACCGCGCCTGGTTGTCGATCCGGCGCCTCGAGGTGCCGACCATCGCGGCCGTCAACGGCGCCGCCATCGGCGCCGGCCTGTGCCTCGCCCTCGCCTGCGACATCCGCTACGCCGCGGACGGCGCCAAGCTGGGCGTGCCCTTCAACAAGCTCGGCATGCACGCCGGGATGGCCGGCACCTGGCTGCTGCCCGACGTGGTGGGCCCCGCCCACGCGCGCGACCTGCTGCTCACCGGCCGCGTCGTGGAGGCCGAGGAGGCGCTGCGGCTCGGCCTGGTCTCCCGCGTCATCGACCCGGGGGTGTTCCTCGACGAGGTGCTCGAGACCGCGGCGGGTATCGCGGCGACCGCGCCCATCGCGGCGCGGCTGACCAAGATCGCGCTCGCCGACGGGGGCCACGCCGACTTCGAGTCCGCGCTGCAGTGGGAGGCGCTCGCCCAGCCGATGACGCTCGCGACCGCGGACCTGCAGGAGGGCATCGCGGCGGCGAAGGAGAAGCGGGCGCCGCATTTCCGCGGCCGCTGAGAGCCCGGGCTCGGGACGAAGAAGGGGCCCCGCAGCCTCCGACACCTGCCTTCCCCAGCCGGCGTCGAGGAGCCGTGGGGCCCTTCTGGCCGCAACGCTAGGGCCGGCCACGTGCGCGGTCAACGGGTCGGTGTCCACCCCTGTGGACAGGCCTGTGGAGACGCTGTGCACCGCGCACCGGTGACCGTGGAGGACGTCCCCGGGGATGGGGAGGACCCTGTGCGCGACACGCCCGGCGCGGGCGCCGTACTGTGCGGGTGACCAGCGGTTTCACCGGTGACCGGGCTGTGGAGGAGAAACAGTGGGCGAGCAGTCGACGGCGGGCACCCCTCGCGGTCCCGTGGCGACGCTGAGGCGCATCGCGTTCCTGATGGAGCGCCAGCGTGAGGAGACCCGCCGGATCGAGGCCTTCCGCAAGGCCGCGCGCACGATCCTGCCGCTGCCCGAGGAGGAGGTACGCCGACGCGCGGCCGAGGGCACGCTCACCGAGCTGCCCGGCATCGGCCCGAGCACCGCGGCCGTCATCACCGACGCGTGCAACGGCGTCGTGCCCGAGCGCCTGGTCAGGCTGGAGGCGACCGCGGGGCCGCTGGCGAGGGGCGGTGAGGAGCTGCGGGCGCGGCTGCGCGGCGACCTGCACTCGCACTCCGACTGGTCCGACGGCGGCTCGCCGCTCGAGGAGATGGCGATGACGGCCATGGAGCTGGGGCACGACTACCTCGTGCTGACCGACCACAGCCCGCGCCTGCGGGTGGCCAACGGGCTCAGTGCCGAGCGCCTGTCGCGGCAGCTCGGCGTCGTGGACGCCGTCAACGAGCACCTCGGCGGGTCGTTCACCCTGCTGAAGGGCATCGAGGTGGACATCCTCGACGACGGGTCGCTCGACCAGACCCCGGAGATGCTCGGCCGGCTCGACGTCCGCGTGGCGTCGGTCCACTCCAAGCTCAAGATGGAGGCCGCCTCGATGACGAGGCGGATGGTCGCCGCGGTCCGCAACCCGCACACCAACGTCCTCGGCCACTGCACCGGTCGCCTGGTGACCGGCAACCGTGGCGTGCGACCGCAGAGCCAGTTCGACGCGAGGGCGGTCTTCACCGCGTGCGCGGAGGAGGGGGTGGCGGTCGAGATCAACTCGCGACCCGAGCGGCGCGACCCGCCCACGAAGCTGCTCGAGCTCGCCCGCGACCTCGGCTGCCTCTTCTCGATCGACTCCGACGCCCACGCGCCCGGCCAGCTCGACATGATCGACCACGGCGCAGCCCGCGCGACCGAGGCCGGGATCGACCCCGACCGGATCGTGACGACCTGGGAGCGCGACCGGCTGCTGGAGTGGGCGTCGGCCCGGCTCTGAGGGCGGCTCGGAATGCGGGTCCGACCAGCGTGCCCACCCCTCGGTGTGGGTGGCGGGCGTTAGGTTCGGCACATGAGCACCCCGGCCAGCCCGCCCGACGTGGAGGTGCGCCGCTCGCGCCGCCGACGTCGTACGGTCTCGGCCTACCGTGACGGCGACCGCATCGTCGTGCTGATCCCGGCCACCATGAGCAAGCGCGACGAGGCGACGTGGGTGGCCGACATGGTGGCCCGCATCGAGCGGCAGGAGCGGCGCCGGCTGCGCTCCGACGACGACCTCGTCGCCCGCGCCGCCAAGCTCAACGACCTCTACTTCGGGGGCCTCGCGGTCCCGGCCTCGGTGCGCTGGGTGACCAACCAGAACGCCCGCTGGGGGTCGTGCACCCCGGGGGAGGGCACCATCCGGCTCAGCGACCGCCTCCAGAAGGTGCCCGGGTGGGTCGTCGACTACGTCCTCGTCCACGAGCTGGCCCACCTGCTCGAGTCGGGCCACACGCCGGCCTTCTGGGCGTGGGTCGACCGCTACCCCCGGGCGGAGAAGGCCAAGGGCTACCTCGAGGGCTACTCCGCGGCCGCGCGGCTGGAGCCACCGCCCGGCGTCGAGGACGACTGAGACGACGGGGCCGCCCGCACCCGGGCGACGGCGGCGTCGATCAGGGCGTACATGTCGTCGAAGGTGACCGGCAGGTCGTCGACGGGCCACCAGCGCACGTCGTGCGACTCCTCGCTGGTCGCGTGGGAGGCGTCGGGCACGGCCGTGGCGAGGAACCGCACGTCGAGGTGGTGCACCGTGCCGCGGTCGGAGCAGAACTCGACGGCGTGCGCGTCGAGGGAGAGCGGCTCGTCGTCGAAGTCGAACGACGTCAGGCCCGACTCCTCGACCAGCTCGCGCCGCGCCCCGTCCGCCAGCGACGAGTCGCCCGGCTCCAGGTGGCCGCCGAAGGCCAGCCATGCGTCGGCCTTGCGGTGGTGGTTGAGCAGCACGGCTCCCCCGTCGGGCGACACGACGATCGCGCCCGCGGTGAGGTGGTCGGGAAAGCACGCCCTGGCCAGCCCGTCGGCGTGCCGGTCGAGGTGTGCCAGGTAGCGCTCGCGCAGCTCCGCCTGGGCGGGGGTGGGCGCGACCCAGTCCGACAGCGTCGAGACGGCGTTCGCGTGGAGCGTCACTCGGCCGGGCGGGCGCCGCCGTCGGAGCCCCCGTCGAGCAGGTCGCGCAGACCGGCGTCGAACTCCTCCTCGGAGAGCTCCCCGGGCGTCACGGAGTCCTCCCGGAAACCCAGCGGGTCGTCGAGGTCGCTCGCCGTGGGCAGCAGGTGCGGCGACATCCAGACGCCGTCGCGGGCCTCGGTGCCCTGACGGGTGCGCAGCGAGCCCCACAGGGTGGAGGCGTCGCGCAGCCGGCGGGGCCGCAGCTCGAGCCCGACGAGGGTGGCGAAGGTCTGCTCGGCCGGGCCACCCGCGGCGCGCCGGCGACGTACGGTCTCCTGCAGCTTGGCGGCGGCCGGCATCCGCTCGGCCGTGGCCTGGCCGACGACCTCGTCGACCCAGCCCTCCACGAGCGCGAGCGTCACCTCGAGCTTCTCCAGCGCCGCCTTCTGGGCCGCCGACGGCTCGGGGTCGAAGAGCCCGCCCGCCAGGGCGTCCTGCATCGCCTCGGGGTTGGTCATGTCGACCTCGCGCAGCTTGGTCTCCATGCCGGAGGTGTCGAAGTCCATGCCGGCGCCGTACTCCGAGACCGCCCCGATGAGGTGGTCGCGCAGCCACGGCACGCCGGCGAAGAGGCGCTGGTGGGCGGCCTCGCGCAGCGCGAGGTAGAGCAGCACGTCGTCGGCGGAGACGTCGGGCAGCTCCTCGGCGAAGGCCGCGACGTTGGTGGGGAGCAGGGCCGCCTTGCCGATGGGTCCGAGGGGCAGGCCGATGTCGGAGGCGCTGAGCACGTCACCGGCGAGCGCTCCGAGGCCGCTGCCGACCTGCGAGGCGACCATGGCGCCGCTGGCCTTGCCGAGCATGGCCATGAGGGGGCCGGCGAGCTGCTTCATCTCCTCGGGCATCGCCTGGCCCAGGGCCTGCGTGGCGGAGCCGGCGATCGGCTCGACCAGCACCTTCCACACCGGGATCGTCTCCACGATCCACTCCGCCCGCGACCACGCGGCCGTGGTGGTCACGCCCGAGGGGAAGCCGGTCGTCGTGTCGAGCCAGTGGTCGGCCAGGCGTACGGCGTCGGCGACCGCGCCCGACTGCGCCGGGCTCACCGTCGGGTCGGGCTCCTGCGCGGCGGCCCGACGGGCCAGGTCGGTGACCGTCTCCCAGTTGACCGGACCGTCGTGCGGCGCGAACAGCGACTGCATCTGGGCCATCAGCGCGTTGAGGTCGGGCATCCCGCCGCCGGCGCCGAAGCCGCCCATCTGCGAGAAGATCTGCTCGAACGGCGTGCCCTTGAACGGGTTGTTGTCGTCGGGGCCCTGACCGGACGATCCGGGGCCTCCGGGGGTGTCACTCATGGTGTCCACGGTACTCACCGCGCCCAGATGCGGCACGCCTAGACTCGACCGCGTGAGCGACCCCACGTCCGATCCCGTGCGCCTCGTCGGCATCCGCGACACCCCGCTCGACGTCGGCGAGGTCCTCGACGCGCTCGGCGACGCCGGCGCCGGCGGCCTCACGCTCTTCGTGGGGCAGGTGCGTGACCACGACTCCGGGAAGGGCGTCACGGCGCTCGACTACTCCGCGCACCCGACCGCCCTCGCCCGGCTCGAGGACGTCTGCCGCCAGGTGGCGCGGGACCACGACGTCAGGGGGGTGGCGGCGGTGCACCGGGTCGGCGAGCTGCGCATCGGCGACCTCGCGGTCGTCGTCGCGACGACCGCCGCGCACCGCGGTGACGCCTTCGCCGCATCCCGGGCCCTGATCGACACGCTGAAGGCCGAGGTGCCGATCTGGAAGCACCAGGTCTTCGACGACCGCACCGAGGAGTGGGTCGGCACGCCGTAGGGCCTCCCCGCCGCGGGCCGCCCCGGCCCCTACTCTCGTCGCGTGGAGATCCTGCTGTGGCTCGTGCCCTCGGGCGTCGTCGCGCTCGCAGCGATGGCGTGGGTGTCGTGGGCGGGTCGTGACGGGCGTGGCGAGGTCGACCGCGACGTCGCCGTCGAGCGACTCGGCAAGGCGATCGCCAAGGAGCTGCCTGCCGGCACGCGACGTACGTCGGCACCGGTGCGTGACCGCAGCACCGGCATCGCCGTCCGGCCCAGCCACGGGGCGGGCCCGGGCGCCGGCACCACCCGCCGCGCCTCCTGATCGACGGCTCGTTGCCGCGCAGTTGCCGCCGTTTGAGAGAGTTGCGCGCATGAGTCAGCGGACCAGGGCGGGACTGCTCGCACTGTGCCTCCTGGCCGTGCTGTGGGCGACGGCCGCGTTCGTGCCGTTGCCCTACGTCACCTACTACCCCGGTCCCACCGTCGACATACTCGCGGAGGACGACGGCGAGGAGATCGTCCGGGTGACCGGCCACGACGCCTTCTACGACGACGGCGAGCTGCGGATGACGACCGTCTACGTGAGCACCCCGCAGGAGGACGTCAGCCTCCCGGAGCTCCTGCGCGCCTACCTCGACCCCGACGCGGCGGTCTGGCCGCGCTCCTCGATCTACGCCCCCGAGGAGACCGACGAGTCGAGCGACCGCCAGTCCGAGGCGGCCATGGTCTCCTCCCAGGACACCGCGGTCGCCGCCGCGCTCACCCAGCTCGGCGAAGAGGTGGAGCCGCTCGTGGAGATCCTCGACGTGACCCCCGGGCTGCCCGCCGACGGCAGGCTCGAGGTGCGCGACGTCATCCTGCGGGTGGACGGCGCGCAGGTCACCGACGCCCAGGACGTCGTCGACGCCGTCGACGCCGCGGCCCCCCGCGAGCCGATCGCGTTCGTCGTACGCCGGGGGGACGAGGAGGTCACCGTCGACGTGACCCCCGAGGACGTCGACGGCGACCTGCGCATCGGCATCACCCCCGGCATGGGCTTCGACTTCCCCTTCGAGGTCAGCGTCGACATCGCGGACAACATCGGCGGTCCCAGCGCCGGACTGATGATGTCGCTCGCCATCTACGACACCCTCACCCCGGGCTCCCTGACCGGAGGCGCCCACATCGCCGGCACCGGCACGATCACGCCGGCCGGGAAGGTCGGGCCGATCGGAGGGATCCAGCAGAAGATCGCCGCCGCCCGCGACGCCGGCGCGGAGCTGTTCCTCGTCCCGGCCGACAACTGCGACGGCATCGGGGGAGTGGACCCCGGCGACATGCGACTGGCGAAGGCCACGACGATGGACGGTGCCGTGACGACCCTCGACGACTGGGTCGCCGACCCCGACGCCGACCTCCCCAGCTGCGAGGAGACTGCCTCATGACGATCCCCACCGACCCGACCGGCGACCCGGTGCCCGACGGCGTGCCCGACCCGGGCGCACCCGATGCGCTCCCCGAGGACCCGGCCCTCGCCGCCGCCGTCCTTGAGATCGAGGCGCACGTCGCCCAGGACGGGTGGGACCAGCCGGCCCGGCTCTACGCCCTCGTCGACACCGCGACCCTCGTCGCCCAGGAGCCCGCACTGGCGGCCGCGATGTCGATCGACGGTCCCGGCGACGACGGGTCGTTCACGCCCATCGAGCAGGACGGCCTGCCGCCCGGGCAGGTGCTCGAGGACGCGCTGACGACCATCGCGTGGCCCGACAGCGTCGCCGGGTGCGCGGCCGTCATCGAGCGGCTCGTGCTCCCGCCCGACGTCGACGACGAGATCCCCGACGACCCCACCGCGGCCGAGCTCTTCGCGCGCGAGCACCCCGAGCGCCAGGAGGTGCGGATGGTCGCCGGCGTGACGCGCGCCGGGGCGTCGTACTGCGCCCTCCGGTTGCGCGCCCACGACGACGAGCAGTCGGTGGTCAACGGCACCGAGCTCGTCCCCGGGCTCCTCGACCTCCTCCACGCGACCCTGCACGACCCCCAGCACGACCCCAAGCACGACCTCGCCCACGACACCCAGCCACACCCCGACGAGAACCACTGAGGCCATGAGCAATCCCTTCGACCGACCCAGCGGACCCACCGGACCCGACGGCCCCCAGCGGCCCGGTGGACCCGGCGGCACGGGTGGCGCCCGTCCCACGAGCACCTCCCGCCGACCGGGCGCCCTCGTCATCACAGCGATCGTCCTGGTCCTGGCCTTCATGCTGCTGAGCGCCTTCGCGTCGTTCTGGACCGAGCGGCTGTGGTTCGGCTCGGTCGGCTACCAGGAGGTCTTCACCACCCTCCTCCTCACCCGCGTCGGCCTGTTCTTCGTCTTTGCCGGGCTGATGGCTGCCGTCATCGCGGTGACGATGGCGATGGCCTACCGCTACCGGCCGGTGCTGTGGCCCGGGATGCCGGGGATGCCCGACGACGGGATGGATCGCTACCGACAGCTGCTCGCCCCCCGCATGGGCTGGGTCATCGGCGGTGCGGCCGCGGTGATGGGTCTCTTCGCCGGTGCCTCGGCCTCGGGTCAGTGGCGCAGCTACTCGCTGTGGCGGCACAGCCAGGACTTCGGCACGACCGACCCCTACTTCGACAAGGACGCTGGCTTCTACGTCTTCGACCTTCCGTTCTGGCACTACATCGTCGACTTCGTGATGGCACTGGCCGTCGTCGGCCTCATCGCCTCGCTGCTGATGAACTACCTCTTCGGCGGCATCAGGCTCTCGGCCCGTCCCGGGGAGCGGCTGACCAGCGCTGCGCAGATCCAGGTGTCCGCACTGCTGGCGCTCTTCGTGCTGGCCAAGGCGGTGGACTACTGGCTCGACCGCTTCGACCTGGTGACCAACTCCGGCTCGATCTTCACCGGCATGGGCTACACCGACGACAAGGCGGTCCTGCCCGCCAAGGAGATCCTGGCCGGCATCGCGATCGTCTGCGCGCTGCTCTTCCTCGCCAACATCTGGCGCCGGACCTGGCTGCTGCCGTCGGTCGGCGTCGCCCTCTTCGCGCTCTCCGCGATCATCCTCGGCCTGATCGTGCCGACGCTCGTCCAGGCGATCCGCGTCAACCCCAACGTGCCGGACCGCGAGGGGCCCTACATCAAGGCCAACATCGACGCGACGCGTGCGGCCTACCAGCTCGACCAGATCGACGTACGCGACGTCGGCGGCACCGCCGTCGACGACGAGGGCGAGCTCCAGGCGCTGGACGGGTTGACCGACGGCATCCCGCTGGTGGACCCGCAGATCGTCAGCGAGATCTTCGAGCAGCAGCAGCAGGTCCGTGCCTACTACTCGGTGCCCAACGTGCTCGACGTGGACCGCTACGAGATCGACGGCACCGACCGGGCCGTGGTCCTCGGCGTCCGCGAGCTCGACCAGAGCGGCCTCGCGGAGAACGACCAGAACTGGTCCAACCTCCACACCGCCTACACGCACGGCAACGGCGTGATCGCGGCCTTCGCCAACCAGCGCCCTGAGGACGACTCCACCCAGCAGACCGGCATCCAGTGGGCCGAGGGCGCGGAGGCCGACGAGGACACCCTGTCCAGGGTCGCCGGCGACGACGGCTACGAGACGCGGGTCTACTTCGGCGAGCAGAGCCCGACCTACAGCATCGTCGGCCAGCGCCCAGGCGGTGCGCCGGTCGAGTTCGATCTGCCTCAGGGTGACCGCAGCGAGGAGGACGTCGCGACGACGTACGACGGCGACGCAGGCGTGCCGATCGGCAACATCTTCAGCCAGCTCCTGTACGCCGTGCGCTTCAGCGAGCCCAACCTGATCCTGTCGAGCCGCGTGCACGAGAACTCCAAGATCCTCTACGACCGCAACCCGCGCCAGATGGTGGAGAAGGTCGCCCCGTGGCTGACCGTCGACTCCGACCCCTACCCGGCGGTCGTCGACGGGCGGATCCAGTGGATCCTCGACGGCTACACCGTCACCGACAAGTACCCCCTGTCGCAGCGCGAGTCGCTGGAGGAGATGACCGACGACTCCCTGCAGGAGAACACCGGCTTCCAGACCCTGCCGACCGACGAGATCAACTACCTCCGCAACTCGGTCAAGGCCACCGTCGACGCCTACGACGGCACGGTCACGCTCTACGAGTGGGACGAGGAGGACCCGATCCTGCAGGCGTGGTCGGAGGTCTTCCCCGACACCGTCCAGCCCAAGGACCAGATCCCCGACTCGCTCCTGGAGCACCTGCGCTACCCCGAGGACCTCTTCAAGGCCCAGCGCTTCCAGTTCCAGCGCTACCACGAGACCTCGGCCTCGGCGTGGTTCGAGGGCTCGAGCCGGTGGGAGGTGCCCAGCGACCCGCAGCGCACCACGCGCCTGCAGCCGCCCTACCGCCTGTTCACCGACACCGGCGAGGGCGAGACGTGGTCACTGACCTCGGTGTACGTGCCGCGCGACAAGGAGAACAACCTGGCGGCCTACATGGCGGTCAACAGCGACGCGACGACCGACGACTACGGCAAGGTCTCCGTGCTGCAGCTGCCCAACGAGCCCACGGGTGGCCCGCTGCAGATCGCGAACACGTTCGCCACCAACGAGGACGTCAGCGCCGCCCTGCTCCCGTACACGACCGGCGACGCGGACCGGGTACCGGGCAACCTGCTCACGGTGCCGATCGGCGACCAGTTCATGTACGTGCAGCCCGTCTACACGCGCCGAGCCGGCGAGTCGAACTTCCCGATCCTCCGCTTCGTGCTCGTCTCCTACGAAGGCAACGTCGGCATCGGGGAGACCCTCCGCGGGGCGATCGCCGACTCGTTGATCTTCGCCGACGACGGCGGCCGGGACCAGAACCAGTCCTCAGAGCCCACGGACGAGCCCAGCCCGACCGACGAGCCGACCACCGAGCCGTCGCAGTCGCCCGGCTCGCAGCCGACCCAGGAGCCCGGCGGACAGGCCGGCGTGGCCGAGCTGCTGCAGCAGGCGAAGGAGAAGTTCGCCGAGGCCGACGAGGCGCAGCGCCAGGGCGACACGGTGCGGTGGGCCCGACTGATGGAGCAGGGACGCCGGCTGGTCGATCAGGCCGTGCGTCAGCTGGGCTGACCGGGCCCGCTCGCGACCCCTCAGACGTCCCTGGAGAACTGCGGCCGTACGACAATCTGGACCCGTCCGGATGCGTCGTACGGCCGCAGTTCTTGCGGTTGCGGGCGGTCGTCGGGCACCCCGATTTGGGCTCGGCCCACCACCCCTGTAATGTTCTGTTCACCGACGCGGGGTGGAGCAGCTCGGTAGCTCGCTGGGCTCATAACCCAGAGGTCGCAGGTTCAAATCCTGCCCCCGCTACAAATCCGGAAGGCCCTCACAGTCTGACTGTGAGGGCCTTCTGCTTGTGTACAACCATCGTGCTCTTCAGGGCTAGTTGTCCCCGGATCTAGCACCCTCAGCGCAGCGGGGACGTGCCCCAGTCCGGCTGATGTTCGCCGTCCGCCAGCGGGGACACCCAGTCCAGGTTGCTCCCGTCGGAGTCCAGCGAGATGAGCCCGACCCGGAAGCTGCCGTCGTCGTCGAGAAGTTCACGCCCCGCGATGATCGTGGTGCCGTCGGGGGACCAGACGGGGTCGTAGTACCCGTCGAACTGGAGCGCCTGCTCGTTCCCGATGCCGGTGACCCCATGCCCGTTGACGACCGTCGTAACCGCGCCACCGTTCACGCTCACGGTGAAGATCCCGCCAGCCCCCAACCGGCAGCACGCGGTCTCGAAGACGAGGAGCCTGCCGTCCGGGGACCAGTCGGCCTGTCCCACGTCGAGACCCCAGCCGGTGATCCGGCGGAGTCCTGTGCCGTCGACGTTGACGGTGAAGAGGGCGGAGGAGTCACCCCGGAACCGTTCGGTCTCGGCGTGGCTACCGACACCGCGGAATCGAGTGAAGACGAGCTGGCTGCCGTCGGGCGAGAAGCGTGGTTCGGTGTCGCTGCTGACCGAGGGCGGCGTCGTCACCCGGCGCATGTCGGTGCCGTCGGGACGGATGACGTAGATGCTGAGGTCGGCCAGGGACGACGGCCATCCGGGGTGCCCGCTGACGACACCCCGATCGGCGGCGAACGCGATCATCGAGCCGTCGGGGGAGTATGCCGGGTCGCCACTGAACCCCACCGAGTCGGTGACCTTCTGGACGTCCGCGCCGTCGGCGCGCATGGTGAAGACGTCGTTGACGTACACGCTGTCGGTCCGATCCGGGTCCGACCGGTCGCTGTCGAAGGCGATGCGTGCGCCGTCCGGCGACCACGCCGCCCATCCGCTGTGGGTCTCGCTGTCGGTGAGCTGCTCTGGTGCGCTGAGGTCGGGGTTCGCGGTCCAGATCTGCGTGAAACCGGTCTCGTCCTCCCGATGGAAGACGATGCGGCCGTTGTCGCCGGGATGCGTCGCTTCGGCCGTCGCGGTCGCGGTCAGCGTGAACGGCGCCGCGACGACGAGGAGCGCAGTGGTCAGTACCAGTGCCTTGCATGTGGTGGTCATGCGCACCACGCTCGGTCACCGAGCGTTGCCCCGTCATCGCGGCTGACCACAGTCCTGGGCCGGATGCATTGTGGCTACCCTCAGGCGTCCCCTCTGAGGTAGGTCAGAACCGCCCGCACGCGGCGGTTCGAGGACGGGTCAGCCTCCAGACCGAGCTTCTGGAAGATCAGCTTGGTGTGGGCCTCGACGGTTCGCTCGGTGACGCTGATCCGACCGGCGACGGCGCTGTTGGACAGGCCCTCCGCGAGGAGCCCCAGCACCTCCCGCTCCCGGTCCGTCAGCACGGCGAGCGGATCGGCGCGCCTCCTGCGTCCGACCAGTAGGGCGACGATCGTCGGGTCCACCACGCACTCGCCGTCGACGATGCGTCGCAGGGCGTCGACGAGCACGGCCGTGTCGGACACGCGCTCCTTGAGCAGGTAGCCGGCACCCGCAGGGTGCTCCTCGATGAGGCGCATGGCGAAGGCAGGCTCGACATGGCTGGAGAGCACGAGAACGCCCACGCCCGGTAGATCGGTGCCGATCCGCGCGGCCGCGACGAGGCCTTCGTCGGTGTGCGTCGGCGGCATGCGGATGTCCACCACGGCCACGTCCGGGCGGTGCAGCCGGGTCTCGCGGAGCGTCGAGTCCAGGTCGTGAGCTTCCGCAACGACGTCGCAACCGGCATCAGCGAGCAGCCGAGCAAGGCCAGCCCGCGTGAAGATCACGTCGTCCGACACCACTACGCGCATGGGATCACCGCCCTGAGCCGGTCCGGTTGCACGTCAACGTGACCACCGCTGCCTGCGACGCGGTCCTCGACGGACACGAAGGGGCCCGGACCGACGCCGCTCACCTCGATGACGAGCTGCCCGCGCTCGCGGGAGAAGGTGACTTCCACGCAGTTCGCGCCGCCGGCGGACGCGATCGCGAGGGCGTCGCTGACGACGACGTACGCCGTGCGCTCCACGTCGGCCGGCAAGCGCGCCCCGGTCCCGTGCACCTCGACCGGGAGAGGGGCGTTGGCGGCGAGGGTCGCCAGCGCCCCCGCCAGGCCGGCCTCCTCGAGGGTCGCAGGGTAGATGCCGTGGGCGAGCTCGCGGAGCTCGACCAGAGCTGCGCGTACCTCTGCTTCGGCGGCCGTCAGGACCTCGCGAGCACTGGCATCGTGCGCGTCTCCGACCGCGCGTCGCACGTCGAACGACAGGGCGAGCATGCGCTGCTGGGCACCGTCGTGCAGGTTCCGCTCGAGCTGGCGGCGTTCGGCGTCCGCCGTGCTCACGACGCGAGCCCGAGAGGCTCGCAGCTCGGACAGCTGCGCCAGACCTTCGGCGCGCAACCGTTCGTTGTCGAGCGCGAGCAGCAGGGCGTTTCCCATCGCGCCCAGAACCTGCTCGGTGGTTGCCGTCCCGGAGTCGTGGAGCACGACACCAACCTCCTGACCGTCGCGGAGCACCGGGACAGCCCCGGGACATGACCCCGGAGGATCGACGACGCGACCTCGGGCGTCCGCGTAGCCCGCGGATGTGGGAAGCCGGTACACCACTCGGAGCGACGGGTCCCGGACTGCGGTCGCCACGGCCCTCTCGACCGTTCCCGCCTCGGCCGCGCGGCCCAGCCCCGCGACCAGGTCGGCCACCTTCCGTCGGGTCCATCGGTCCAGCAACGGTCCGTAGACCCAGGCCCCGGCGACCAGCACGGTCGAACCAGCCACCGCGACGTACAGCCCGGCGTCGAGCGGAGAGGTCGGACCCACCCTCGGGTTCTGCCATCCCACGACGGAGTGGAGAAGCATGATGCAGCCCAGCGCGGCCGCGGCGACGAACGCCGGGCCATGGACTCGACGCGCCGGACCGGTAGCAGTGACGGACGCTCTGAGTGCCAGTGCCGTCAAGGTCGCCCCCGCGGCGCCGATGACGACCAGCCAACCGGCGGTGGCGACCTCGATGAGATCGGGCCGAGCCGACACGAGGAGGGGGTTGTCGATGGTGCACGTGTCCCGGCAGTCGACGTCGAGGAACGGGTCGTACGTGAGTGCCAGGACCAGGAGGTACCCCGTGGCGGCGACATACAGCGTCACCACGAGCGGGCGCACCCGCCCTCGTTGTCCAGTCGCAGCAACCACCGCATGGACCAACAGCGGAGCAAGGTACGTCGAGAACAACAGGGCAGCCATGCGCAAGGTGTTCGACCCGTCCTGCCACCCGGCCCAGTCCTGGACCGTCCAGACAGCCCCGGCGAGGGCGAGCGCGACCAAGCCGGGCCTGGCCGGCTGCAGGAGCAACCCTGTCGCGGCCGCGACGGAAAGCGCCAGGGCAGCAGCGGCATCGGCAGTCGACGCCACGGGGGAGACGGGGGCGCGGGCGATGGACGCCTCGCGGGCGCTGGGCGGGAATGCAGTGGACGTCACCGTGAGGAGGACCGCACACCAAGCCAGCGCACGTCCGAAGGTGACCATTCCACATCTTGGCATCCGAGCCGCTTGTCGGCACTGGTGCTGGCACGGATGCACCGGGACCTGTCACAAGCGCACCATGAGTCATGCGAACCACGTGGATGATCCTGGCCGCCGGGCTGGCTCTGTCCGGCTGCGTCTGGAATGCCCTCGACAAGTCAGGCGGTGAGGGGCCCGTCCTCACCCTGACCATGGCCACCTCTGACCAGCCAGGGGGGCCTCAGACGGCCGAGCTCGAGCACTTTGCGGAGCTGGTGGCGGAGAAGTCGGACGGCAGGATGCGCATCGACGTGACCTATGCCGCGATGGGACCCGACCATCGGAAGTTCGACCAGGCGGTGGCCGGTCTGGTGCAGGACGGTAGCTATGACCTCGGAGTCGTGCCGGCACGGAGCTGGGACGACCTGGACGTGACGGCTTTCCGGGCCTTGCAGTCGCCGTTCCTCCTCGACCGCGACGAGCTCGTCGACGCGGTCGTCCAGGACGCCTTGGCCGAGACGATGCTCGAGGGACTGGACGGGTCGAGGGTCCAGGGGCTCGTCCTGTGGCCCGACGCGCTCCGCCACCCGGTCGGATACGGCGCGCCGATCCTGCGCCTCTCCGACCTCCGTGGCGCGGCGCTCCACGCGCCGTACTCCCGGGACGTCTACGCCATGCTCGAGGCGCTCGGGAGTGAACCGTCGGACCTGGACAGGGTGGGAATCACCACTCGGTACGCGTCCGGGACGCTGGACGGCACGGAAGCGGGCGCCGACGCCGCCTTCGGGCCACCGTCGACGATCACCGCAGATGTGGCGCTTTACGCCAAGGTGAACACGATCGTGGCCAACGAGGCAGCGTGGAAAGGTCTGTCCGACACCGAGCAGACTGCGGTCCAGGACGCTGCGCGGAGCACGCGCGACTGGCTGGTGTCCGAGCGGCCGAGGGAAGACGACTTGCTCCTGGATGCCTGCGACAACGGTACGGGCGTCACCGTGGCCGGATCCGCAGCCGTCGCCGAGATGCGGAAAGCCACCCGCGAGCACGAACAGGAGCTGCGTGCCGACGCCGAGGCCGGACCGGTCATCGAGCGGATCGAGGCCCTCGCCAAGACGCTGGACAGCGATCCTGTCTCGATCGTCGAGTGCGCGGCACAGGGCGAAGCCCCTGACATCGGCGAGCTGATCGACCCGGACGCCCTGGACGGCACGTACCGCGCCGAGTTCACCGAGCAGGAATTCCGGCAGGCCGGGGCTGACGCGCAGTCGGCGGCATCCAACGCCGGCGTCTGGACGATCACCTTGGACGGCGGTCGCTACTCAGCCGCGGCAGACACCTGCACGGCGTCGTACGACTTGTCGAAGACCATGATCTCCTTCCGCTGGGACCCCGGTACGTGCAGCGGGGACTGGACTGCCCGATGGGAGCTCACTGAGCGCGGATTGCAGTTCACGGACGTGCAGACGACGTACGCCGTCGACCGGGCGCTCTGGGGGGCACACGAGTGGGTTCGGTTGGGCTAGGGAGCCGGGTCGGTGGTCGGCACGTACGCCCGCAGCTCGGTTCCGGACGAATCCGAGCTCACCTCGAGCCAACCGCCGAGTGCCTCGACGCGGTCGGCCAACCCGCGCAGGCCGGAGCTTGCCGGGTCGGCTCCGCCCCTGCCGTCGTCCGTGACCGTCACGACGAGCTCCGACCCGTCGTGAACGAGGCTCAGAGCGGCGGATTGCGCACGCGCGTGCCTCACCAGGTTCGTGACACCCTCCGCGCACACGTAGTACGCAGTCGCCGCCACGACGTCGGGCAGCTCGCCGACGTCGAGCTCCACGGCGACCGGCACTCCCGCCGATCTGGTCAGGTCGGCGACCGCCCCCGCGAGCCCGGACGTCCGGAGCGCCAACGGGTCGAGCCCGCGCGCCAGGTCCCGGAGGTCAGACCGAAGACGCGTGACCTGCTCCCGCGCGCCGGTCAGCGCGGAGCCGGAGTCACCGGGGTCGGGGTCGGGGTCGGGTACAGCGTCGAGCAGTGCCGCAACCCGGTCCAGTCGCGCCCCGGGGCCCTGCTGCAGCTGAGCCTCCAAGCGTCGACGCTCCTCCATGCCAGCCGTCAGGATTCGCCGGCGGGACTCCCTCACCTGAGCGACTTGACGGGCCACGTCCGCCTGCAGTCGCACGTTGTCCGCGCTCAGCGTGGTGGCGGCCGCCACGGCGTCCACCAGAGCTGGGTCGGCAAGCACGGCCGCGTCGTGCGTGAGGTAGCCAACCACCTCTCCATCCCTCAGCAGGGGCGTCATGCGACGTCCGTCGCTCGGGTCCAGCACGACGTCGAGACCCTGTGAGTCGACGAAACGGTCACCGTCGACGTACGCCACCTGCAACGTCGGGTCTCCCAGGGTCCTGGCCAGCGCGTCACGCAGGCTCTGTGAAGGGGCGGCAGTGAGGCCAACCAGGAGGTCGACGACCTCGAGTCGTGAGGAACGCAGCAGTCGGTGCGTGAGCGCGAAGGCCAGCACGAGCAGGCAGGCGTCGTACCAGAGCAACGCGGGCCCCGACGCCGACACGGGAAGCCGCAGACGCGCGAGCGCAGGCACCGACAACCCGGCGGCCAGCACCAGCACGGGAAGTGCATCGACGGACCAGCGCCGACGTGACCACGTCGTCACGACCAGGCCGGCGGACGTGAGCAGCGCAACCGTCTCGCTCCGGGCGAGGACCGGCACTGCCGCGACGAGGTATCCGATGACGACGGCACCCATCAGCGCGGGCGAGCGGGGCCTGCCGCTCGGGAGGGTCAGGACAAGGTGGATGAGCGGTCCGCGGTGCAGGTACGTCGCAAGTCCTGCGGCCGTCCCTGCGGGACCCGGCAAGCCTTGGAGGTTCCCGAGGAACCAGGTGAGACCGACAAGTGCAAGAAGGGCCGACGGGAGCACAATCCTTCGGCGCAGCCAAACGAGCACCCCGCCGATCAGGAAAGCGCTGCCTACGGCAAGATCGACGAGGCTGTACGCGAGAGCGCCCATCAGGCTGTACCGACGAGGCGCGCCAGCGCCTCGACTGAGAGCTCGGCCTTCGGGACGAACCCCAGCGCCGACATTGACGGCAGCCGCGCTCCGAACACCGCTGCTTCATGGCTTGAGGTCAGCACAACGGCCGGGTGCGGATCCAGCGCTGCGAGCGTCTCCGCCACGGCGAACCCGTCGCCATCCGAAAGCTTGATGTCCAGCAGGACCACGTCGGGCTCGAGAGCCCTTGCCATCGTCAGGGCTTCGAGGGCACCGGCAGCCACGCCGACGACCACGAAATACCCCGAGGACAGCAGCTCGCGCGCTGCGCGACGGAACTCCGGGTGGTCGTCGACGATCAGCAGCGACCAGACCATGCACCGATCATCGCTTGTACCGAAGATCGGCGCACTGGTGCTGGCACGAGTGCAGGTGGCGTCTGCGAGGTTCCTCGTCGTGGACACATCGCCAAGCACAGCTCGGTCGGACCTGGGCAGCAGGGTGGCAGATGCCATGGCAGGTGCCGAGCGTCGCGGGGAGTGGCGACGCTCAACTGGGGGATCGCAGGTCTGCCGCGTCCCCCCGCTACAAAGTTTCAGGCTCGGAGATCACCGATCTCCGAGCCTGAAAGCATTTGAGACTTGATCCGACTGCCACGAACCCGCCAGGAACCCCGCGGTGAGCCGCCACAAACCCGCTCCGGCAGGCACCGACACGGTCGGGCGCGGACCGCCGCGGGACCGCACGGATCCACCCGTGCACCTCAGCTGCATGGACACCAACAGCAGCACCCTGAGCAGCCTGGAGCCGCTGCTGAGCATCG